>JAVKST010000058.1:0-16072 GCA_039583515.1 Gaiellaceae bacterium | reverse complement strand
CGGGAGCGACGGGACTCGAACCCGCGACCTCCGGCGTGACAGGCCGGCGTTCTAACCAGCTGAACTACGCCCCCGCGGGGGGCCTAGTGTAGCCGTGCGCTCACAGGAGGAGCGCCCTCCTCGCGCCGGTGGCGCCGTCTACGCTCCGGCGGTGACGCTCACCCTCGTCGACTGGATCGCGATCGGCGTGGTGCTCCTCTCCGCGCTCGCCGGGATGCAGCGCGGCCTCGTCCTCGGCGCCTTCTCGCTCGCCGGCATCGCGGCCGGCGCGTACGCGGGCTCGCGGATCGCGCCGCACCTGCTGCGCGGCGGCTCGAGCTCTCCGTGGACCGCCGTCGCCGGTCTCGTCGGCGCTGTCGTCGGAGCCGTGCTGCTGCAGCTGGTCGCGCTGTTCGCGGCGTCCGTGGTGCGCGGTGGCCTCCGGCTGACGCCGTTGCGCGTCCTCGACTCGGCAGGAGGCTTCCTGTTCGGCGCCGCGACCGGACTCGCGATCATCTGGGTGGGAGCCGCCGTGGCCGTGCTGGCACCCGGTCAGGCCCGCCTGCGCGAGGACGTCGAGCGGTCGCAGATCGTCCAGCAGCTCGATTCGGCCCTGCCGCCGCGAACGCTTCTCCACCTGCTCGCGCGCGTCGACCCGTTCCCGTCGATCGCAGGGCCGTCCGCGCCCTCGCAGCCGCCGACCGCCAGGGTCGTCCGCGACCCGACCGTCCGCGCCGCGGCGACCCGCGTCGTGAAGGTGCTCGGCACCGCCTGCGGCGTCGGCGTCGAGGGAAGCGGCTGGTTCGCCGCATCCGACCTGGTCGTGACGGCGGCGCACGTCGTGGCAGGCGAGAGCGACACGCTCGTCCAGATTCCCGGCGACGCCCTGCGGCGCCCCACTGTCGTCGTCGCGTTCGACCCCCACAACGACGTCGCCGTCCTGCGGGTCGACGGAGTCGACGAGCAAGCGCTGCCGCTGGTCGACCCGCAGCCGGGAGCGGCGGTCGCCATCGTCGGGTACCCGCTCGACGGCGGCCTCACCGCGCGCCCGGGCCGCGTCGGCCGCACCGCCTTCGTGTTGACGCAGGACGCGCTCGGGCGCGGGCCTGTCGCGCGCGAGATCACCGCGCTCGCGGGCCGGGTGCAGCACGGGAACTCGGGCGGCCCAGCCATCGACGTCGGCGGCTCCGTGGAGTCGACGATCTTCGCCGCGCGGGTCGGCTCCACCAGCGGGTACGGCGTCCCGGCCGAGATCGTCCGCCGCGACCTCGCGGCTGCCGGCACTGCTCCGGTTGCGACAGGCTCCTGCGCTCCCTAGCGCGGCTCGGGCAGCAGCCCGACGACGTCGAGGGGCCGGCGGAAGGGCGCCACGACGTAGACGCCGGCCGCGGCGTCGCGGGCGCCCTCGATCAGCTCCCGTCCGAGCGCGAGGCCCACGTCGCGCGCCGCGGCGCCCGCGGCGCGGTATCGCTCCTGGACATGCTCCGGGACGACGATTCCCGGGATCTCGTTGTGGACGCGGATCAGCGTCTCGGTCGTGCGGATCGGCCACACGCCGACGAGCACCGGCAACGGCCAGCCGCCGAACCGGTCGCGCAGGCCGGCCAGCGGCTCCAGGTCGAAGAGCACCTGGGTCATCGCGAACCGCGCGCCGGCCGCCACCTTCGCGTGGAAGCGCTCGATCTCGAGCTCGAGATCGTCCGCAGTCGGGTTGACCGCCACGCCCGGGAAGAACGACGTCGGCGCGTCGATCGCGCGCCCGTGCCAGTCCTCGCCGGCGTTCAGCTTCGCGATCAGCTCGACGAGCCCGACCGAGTCGACGTCGTAGACGGCGTGCGTGCCGGGATAGTCGCCGGCCTCCGGCGGATCGCCGGTGACGGCGAGGACGTTGCGGACGCCCTCGGCGTGCGCGCCGAGGAGCAGCGACTCGAGCCCTGCGATCGTCGTGTCGCGTGGCGTCAGGTGCGGGATCGTCTCGACGCCGGTGAAGCGCTCGATCGCGACGGCGGCCATGATCCCGCTCATCCGAGCGCGCGCCCGCGGATTGTCGTTGACGTCCACGAACTGCGCCCGTCCCGACTCGCCCACTGCACGGGCCGTCTCGATCAGCGCCTCGGGGTTCGCGCCGAGCGGAGGGTCGACCTGCACGCTGAGGACGAACTCGCGCTCGCGCAGCATGCGCTCGAGCTGCGTCTCCGCGGCCGGCTCGCCGAGCGGCAGCGCCTGCGCGCGGCCGTGGACGCGCAGGGAGGCGGCCGGCCGGCGCCCCTCGTCCACCGCCGCGCGGATGGCGGCGATCTGCGCCGGCGTCGTCCCGCAGCAGCCGCCGATGATCCGCGCCCCCAGCGCGCGAGCCTGCGCCGCGAAGTCGCCGAAGTAGGCGGGCGTCGCGTGCGGGAAGACGATGCGCTGGCCGGACATGCTCGCGAGGCCGACGTTCGGGAGCGCGGCGAGCGGCGGACCGCCGTCGGAGCGCATGCGCGCGAGCGCCGACAGGGCCGCCGCCGGGCCGGCGCCGTGGTTCGCGCCGAAGGCGGCGAGCCCCAGCGGCCGCAGCCGCTCCGCCGCGCGCTCGGCCGAGACTCCCGCGAGCGTCTCGCCGTCGGCGTCGAACGTGAGCAGCGCGACGAGCGGGAGCGCCGAGACCGAGCGGATCGCGCGCAGCGCGGTCTCGAGCTCGGCGAGGTCGAAGAACGTCTCGACCATGAACAGGTCGACGCCGCGGCCCTCGAGCAGGCGCGCCTGCTCGGCGAACAGCTCGCCCCGGTCGCGCCCGAGCAGCTCGACGTCTCCCAGCGGCCCGACCGAGCCGGCGACGAAGACGTCGCGGCCCGCCACCTCGCGCGCCTCGCGGGCGATCCGCACCGCAGCCGCGTTGACCGCCTCGAGCTCGTCCTCGAGGAAGTGGCGCGCGAGCTTCGGCCGGTTGGCGCCGAAGCTGTTCGTTTCGATCAACTCCGCGCCGGCGCGGATGTAGCCGAGGTGGACCTCGAGCACGCTCTCCGGAGCCCGGAGGTTCGCCTCCTCCGGGCAGCGCAGCCCCGGGACGGCGCTCGCGAGAAGCGCTCCCATGCCGCCGTCGGCGACGAGCGGCCTGCCCTCGGCCAGGCGATCGAGGAATCGGCTCATGCCTCGTGGACGGCTCGGCCCTCCATCCCCCCGGCGACGTTGACGAGCTCGCCCGTGACATGTCCCGACAGCTCATCCGAGGCGAGGACGACGACCGCCCGCGCGACGTCGTCGGCGACCGCGACCTTGCGCAGCGCCATCGTCCGGCTGAGCCGCCGCACGAGATCCTCGTCGAGCTCGCCGCGCGTCATCGGCGAGTAGGTCCAGCCGGGCGCGACCGCGTTCACGCGCCCCCGCGGTGCGATCCGCACGATCTCGTTCTTCAGGCTGAGCAGGAGGCCGACCTGCAGCGCGGCCTTGGCCGCGGCGTAGTCCGCATGGCCCGCCTCGCCGAAGCGGCCCGCGGTCGAGCCGACGAGCACGAGGCTGCCGTGGCCGTTTCGCTCGACCTCGCGCAGGAAGCCGCGCGCGGTGAGGAAGGTCGCCGTGAGGTTGGAGCGGAGCGTCGCCTCCCACCGCTCGAGCGGCAGGCGCCACACCGGCTCGTCCGGGCGCGGCCAGTAGCCGGCGACGGCGGCGCAGACGTCGACGCTGCCGAGCGCCTCGCGCGCCTGCTCGAACAGCCGGTCGACCGCCGCCTCGTCGGTCAGATCCGCCTGCAGCGTGACGCCGGCCGTCGCGCGGGCGAGCTCCTCCGCCTGCGCGCCGCTCGTGTTGTAGTGGATCGCGACCCTCGCGCCCTCGGCGGCGAAGGCGCGGACGCACGCGGAGCCGATCCCGCCGGCGCCGCCGGTGACGAGGACGCCCTTGCCTGCGAGGCCCGTTTCCACGGGCGCAGGTTAGTCTCAGCCTCGTGCGCGTCCACGTCATCAGCGACATCGAGGGCGTGGCCGGCGTCGTCAAGTGGGGCCAGACCGGCGGGGATACGAAGCTCTTCCACGAGGCGCGCGTCCTCTACACGGAGGAGATCAACGCGGCCGTTCGCGGCGCCCGGGCGGCGGGCGCGACGGAGATCGTCGTCGTGGACTGCCACGGCGCCGGCGGCGACTACACGTTCAACTCGCTCGTCGCCGACCTGCTCGATCCGGACTGCGAGTACGTCGTCCAGAACGAGTGGACGGAGTACACCGCGTTCCTCGAGAGCGGCGCCGACGCCGCGCTCTTCGTCGGGATGCACGCGATGGCGGGCACCGCCGACGGTGTCCTCTCGCACACGGTCTCCGGCCAGGCCTGGCAGAACCTGCGCTTCAACGGGACCCTCGTCGGCGAGACCGGCATCAACGCCGCGCTCTGCGGCCGGTGGGGCGTTCCCGTGCTGCTCGTCACCGGCGACCGCGCCGTCTGCGCCGAGGCGAGGGCACTGCTCGGCGCTGGCCTCACGACGGTCGAGGTGAAGGAGGGCCTCGGCCGCTTCAGCGCCAGGATGAAGACACCGGCCGTGGCGCGCGAGCTGATCGAGCAGGGAGCGAGGCGGGCGCTCTCCGACGTCGCCGCCGTCGCGCCGTACGAGCCCGGCCGCCCGTGCGAGATCGAGATCGAGTTCACGAGCCCCGACCGGCTGCAGGAGTACGCGAACCGCAAGGGCGTCGAGGTCACCGGCCCGCGCAGCATCGTCGTCCGCGGCGACGACTGGTGGAGCGCCTGGTCGAGCTTCTTCTTCTAGACGGCGGCGGGCTCGACGATGCCCAGGCCTTCGACGAGCGTGAAGAATGCGCGCGCGAACGCCGACGCCTCCGTCCGGCCTCGAACCTCCTCCCAGTGAATCTGCTCCCGCAGCGCCCGTGCGTAGCCGAGCACCTGCGAGTAGTCGGGCCGCTGCTCCGTCAGGGCGAGCAGCTTCGTCGTCATCACGTCCTCGAGCGAGAAGACGTGGATCCGCAACGCGGCGACCTCGAGCAGCGGCGCGCGCGCGATCGTCTCGTCGGTGATCGGCCCGCCGGACGGCTTGAAGATGATGTCGATCAGGGAGCCGTTGTCGTGCCACGCCTTGTAGAGCCACCCCTCCGGCGGGCGGTCCGTCCGCAGCCCTGCCGCATCCATCGCCTCGAGCGCCGCTTCCGCGTCCTCCGGCTTGACCATGAAGTCGACGTCGTGCTCGCTCTTCGGCCCGCCGCGCGCCCACACGGCGAGGCCGCCGCCGAGCACGAACGGGATCTCGCGCTGCTGCAGCGCTCCCGCTCCCGCCTTCATCGCGTCGAGCAGCTCCTCGAACGTCGGCTCCGGCATCGCGCGATCGTTTCCGCTTTGCCCGGACGCGCAACATGCGGGGACGCATGATCCGCATTGCCGCAGCAGGCGACATCCACGCCTCGCAGGCCAGCCGGGAGCGCGTGGAGCGGGCGTTCGCGGAGCTCGAGGGCGAGGCCGACCTCGTGCTCCTCGCCGGCGACCTGACGACGAGCGGCGAGCCGGAGCAGGCCCAGGTGCTCGCCGACGCCTGCCGCGGTTTCGACGCCCCGGTCTTCGCCGTGCTCGGCAACCACGACTGCCACGCGAAGCGGACGGACGAGCTGAAGGACGTGCTCGCAGACGCCAACGTCCGCGTTCTCGACCGGGAGTGGGCGGTGTGCGGCCATGAGGAGCGCGAGGTCGGGATCGTCGGGGCCAAGGGCTTCGTCGGCGGCTTTCCCGGCTCGGCGCTGCCGGACTTCGGCGAGCCGCTCCTGCGGCGCGTCTACGCGGAGACCACGGCCGAGGCCGAGGCGATCGCGAGCGGCCTACAGGCCGTCGTCCACTGCGACCTGCGGATCGTCCTCCTCCACTATGCGCCCGTCGCCGGGACGCTGGAGGGCGAGCCACCGGGAATCCACACCTACCTCGGCTGCGAGCGACTCGCGACGCCCATTGCCGAGAACGGCGCCGACCTCGTCCTGCACGGGCACGCCCACGCCGGCGCGTTCGAGGCCCGCATCGGCGACATTCCGGTCTACAACGTCGCCGTCCACGTCACCGGGCGCAACTTCTGGATCGTCGAGCTCGACGGCGGCAAGCGCCGCGGCGGCGAGGTCGTCGAGGTGCGCGAGCCTCCGGCATAGGTAGGTTCACGGCGTGGAGGGCCGCATCGCCAGGATCTCGATCGCGCCGGTGAAGGCGCTGGCGCTCGTGCACCCGGAGGAGGTGGAGCTCACCGAGGCGGGCGTGGCGGGAGACCGCCGCTTCTGGCTCGTCGACGGCGACGGCCGCCTCGCGAACGGCAAGCAGTTCCCGGAGCTGATGCAGGTGCGGCCGGCGTGGGACGAGGCGGCGCGGCGGCTGGCGCTCCGCTTCCCCGACGGCGAGGAGGTCGCCGGGGTGGTCGAGCCGGGCGAGGCGGTCGAGGCGACTCTCTACGGCCGGCCGCACCGGTCGCGCACGGTGCCGGGCCCGTGGCAGGAGGTGCTCTCGCGCTTCGCCGGGGCGCCGTTGACACTCCTGTGGTCGGAGAGCGGCGCCGTCGACCGCGGCGTTCGCGGCGGCGCCTTCTCCCTCGTCTCGCGGGGATCCCTCGAGCGCCTCCGGCGCGAGGCGGGGACAAGCGCGGAGGTCGACGGCCGCCGGTTCCGGATGCTGTTCGAGATCGACGGCGTCGCCGAGCACGAGGAGGACGACTGGATCGGCCGCCGCGTGCGGCTGGGGGAAGCGGTGGTCGCCCCGGTCGGGGACGTCGGCCGCTGCGTCGTCACGACGCGCGATCCCGATACGGGCGTTACGGACCTCGACACCCTGGGCGTCCTCTCCGGTTATCGGCGCGAGGGCAGGACCGAGGCGCTGCCCTTCGGCGTCCACGGCGCGGTCGTGCAGCCCGGCCGCGTGCGGGCCGGCGACCCGGTGGGGCTCTTCGCCGTCCCCGTCCCCGCATAGCATTCCTGCTATCGTCCGGCGTATGGCCACGCGGACACGGGCGGAGGCGAAGGGGCCGGTGGAGCGGCTCCACGAACGGATCGTCGCCGGCGACCGGGGCTGGTTCTTCGCGCGCATCGCCGACCGAGTCGCCGAGCGACGCGCAGCCATGGGCCTGACCCAGCGGGAGCTCGCCGAGCGGTGCGGGACGACGCAGTCCGCGATCGCGCGGCTGGAGCGCGGCGGCCGGCCGCCGCGGATCGACACGCTGCTCCGCATCGCGGAGGCGCTCCAGTGCGAGCTCGTCGTCGAGCTCGTGCCGCGATCCTCCTAGCGGCTGCCTAGACCTCCAGCTCGAGCCCGTCGTAGGCGCGCGCGACCGCGTCCGGCAGCGGCAGCTCGTCCGGCCGGTGGATGACGAGGAGGCGCTTCGCGCCGGAGGAGTCGAAGGCCTCGAGCGCCTCCTCCGCCGTCAGGTGGCCGCGGAGGCCGTGCTCGGGCTGCGCGAGCGTCGCCTCGCACAGGAAGAGGTCGGCCTCGTGCGCCAGCTCGACGAGCCCCTCGCACGGCGCCGAGTCGGCGCTGTAGGCGAGCGTGTGCGTCCCGTTCGAGACGCGGACCCCGTAGCTCTCGAGCGCGTAGTGGAGCATCCGGTAGGCGACGAGCGAGAACCCAGCGGCCTCGAACGGCTCCCGCTCCTCGTACTCGTGGATCGGGAACAGCTCGAGGATCGCGTTGGCGTAGAGGACTGGGTCGAGCCCGTGCACCGTCTCGCGGCCGCCGTGGGGCAGCCACAGCTCCGGCGGCTCGACGTCCTTCGCCGCGCCGAAGAGGCCGCCGAACGCCCAGGGAACGAGGTCGCCCCAGTGGTCGAGGTGGAAGTGCGTGATGACGATCGCGTCGACGCGCGGCCAGCCCTCCTCCTGGCGCAGCCGGGGGAGGACCCCGGGCCCGCAGTCGAGCAGCAGGCGCCGCCCATCCGCCTCTACGAGATAGCCCGACTGCGCCCCGCCCGGATTGGGCCAGGCGGGCGAGCAGCCGACGACCCGGAGCAGCATCTGCGAATCCCTACCTGAAGCGCGCCGTGCCCGCACCGGCAACGGTCCTGTATAACTCGCCGCATGACGAGGGCCCCGGTGCAAACGCTGAAGAACGTGCCGCTGTTCGCGGGACTCGACCGCCGGGAGCTCGAGCAGGTCGCGAGCACGCTGAAAGAGCGCCGCTACGACGCGGGAGACAAGCTGACGGAGGAGGGCAGCGGCGGCGTCGGCTTCTTCGTGGTCGAGGAGGGCGAGGCGGACGTGACGGTGGGGGGCCAGGCGCGCGGCGCGATCGGGCCCGGCGACTACTTCGGCGAGATCGCGCTCCTGACCGACTCGCCGCGAACCGCGACGCTGACCGCCCGCACCGACATGCTCTGCTACGGCATGACGCCATGGGACTTCCGTCCGCTCGTCGAGAGCAACTCCACGATCGCCTGGAAGCTGCTGACGGCGATGGCCGACAAGCTCAGGTAGCCCGCGCCGTCAGGGGTGCAGACGGCGGGCCCCGTAATACGTGGCGCCGTACCAGCTCATCGTGGAGATGCGGACGACCGCGCCGGCGTGGGGCGCGTCGATGAAGCGCTGCCCTCCGACGTAGATCCCGACGTGGCTCGCGCCGGAGAAGAAGACGAGGTCGCCCGCTCGGAGGTGCCAGCGGTTGACGCTGCGGCCGTGCAGGAGGTCGGCGAAGCTCGAGTGGGGGAGCGAGATGCCGAAGTGCGAGTAGACGAACCGAACGAGCCCCGAGCAGTCGAAGCCGGTTCGAGGCGAGGTGCCGCCGTAGCTATAGCGGTCGCCGAGGAAGCGCTTCGCGTAGCCGACGACCCACGTTCCGAAGATGCCGGAACCGGGGTCCCGAGCCGCGAGGCGCCGCTTCGTGCGCCGTAGCGCCTTCGTGAGGGGAGGCAGCGGGTCGGCCGTGCCGTTCGTCCCCACCGTCCCGGTCGATCCGGAGACGCCTGTCGCGCGACCCGGCAGCGGACGGACGAGGGCCGCGGCGACCGCGGTGGCCAGAGCGAGCAGCAGGAGGAGGAAGCGGATCGTCCGCATAGAAGAGAGAGGAGGTCCCGTCGAAGGGCGCGGTCGCATGCAAGACGGCCGCTCTGTCGCTGGGGGTCCCAGTTGAGCACGAGCCGCGCCGACCGGGAATCCCCCTTCCGGGGGGAACGGTTACGTTGCGGAAGGTTTGCGCAGCTTCGGGCGTGCCGGGGCGGGATATAAGATCCGCGTTCCGGGGATAGGTTCTATCTGCGCGCCGTCCCTCATCGCACCGAGCCACCTGCCAGTCGCAGTACGATCTGGTGTCAATCGGTATGCGAAGCTGTTTCAGCTGGCGTGGCTCGGCGCGAGCCGCGCCAGGGGAGGCGGCGTGATCAGCGCCCTAGTAGTAAGAATCGTTCAGGAGGAGCACATGCGTTCGCCTAGATCGAGGACGTGGAGCCGGCTCGGGGTCGGCGCGGCTGCCGCAGTCCTGGCCATTTTCGCTCTCACCGCCTGTGGTGGGGGTTCGAGCGGGAGTACCACCGGCACCACGGCACCGGCCGGCAACGCCCAGAGCGGCGGAACCGCGTACTTCGCGGAACTGCCCCAGGCGACGCCCAACTACATCTTTCCGTTCGCGGCGTTCGCGTACTTCAGCGTCGCGAACTTGACGCAGTTCCAGGAGCTCCTGTACCGCCCGCTCTACTGGTTCGGTCAGGGTCAGACGCCGGATCTCAACCCGTCTCTCTCGCTCGCCCAGAACCCGAGCTACTCGAACGGGAACACCGTCGTGAAGGTGACGCTGAAGCCGTACAAGTGGTCGAACGGCGAGAAGGTCACGCCGCAGGACGTCGTGTTCTGGCTGAACATGATGAAGGTCGAGAAGACCGTCTGGGCCGGCTACGTCCCCGGAACGATCCCGGACGACATCAAGTCGATCTCGACGAGCGGCAACACGCTCACCTTCACGCTGACGGGGGCGAACAATCCGAGGTGGTACACGTACAACGAGCTCTCGCAGATCACGCCGATGCCGATGGCATGGGACATCAGCGCGAACGGTCAGAAGGCCGGGAGCCAGGCCTGCGGGACGGCGTCGTTCCAGTCGGTGACGGTCAAGTCCACGAAGACGTCGAAGGGCACGACGCTCACGCCGGTCTCGGCGGCGGCGCAGTCCTGCGCGGCGGTCTACAAGTACCTGGACGGCCAGTCGAAGAAGATCTCGAGCTACGTGGGGAGCCCGATCTGGAGCGTGGTCGACGGACCGTGGAAGCTGCAGCGGATGGACACGAGCGGCAACGTGACGATGGTGCCGAACAAGTCGTACTCGGGGCCGGTCAAGCCGAAGCTGTCGAAGTTCGTCGAGCTGCCGTTCACCTCCGACTCGGCCGAGTTCAACGCGCTCGCCGCGCACAAGGTCGATTTCGGCTATCTACCGACGCAGGACATCACCGCCAACGCGACGCCGGGCGGCGGTGGGCCGTGCGACATCAAGCCGGGAGCGAACAACCCGCGCTTGTCGGGGTACAACATCGTCCCGATCTTCCCGTGGTCGATCAACTACTTCCCACCCAACTTCAACTCGACGGGGGGGAACGGCCAAGCCGGGAAGCTGTTCAAGCAGCTCTACTTCCGCCAGGCCTTCCAGCTCCTCACCAACCAGCCGCTCTACATCAAGCAGATCGACAAGGGCTACGGCGTGCCGACCTACGGGCCGGTGCCCGTCTGCCCGAAGAACAGCTTCGCGACCAGCACCGAAGAGAGCAATCCGTACGCCTACAACAAGGCGAAGGCGGTGTCGCTCCTCAAGTCGCACGGCTGGAACGTCAAGGCGGGTGGGACGTCGACGTGCTCGTCCGCGTCCAAGTGCGGCGTGCCTGCAGGGACGCCGCTCAACATCAATCTCCAGTACGCGGGTGGAACCGTTTCGATCGACCAGCTGATGCAGGCGGAGAAGTCGTCGTGGGCCCAGGCCGGCATCCACGTCAACCTGACCACGGGCACGTTCGACACGGTCATCGGAATTGCCGTGCCATGCTCGGGCACGTCCTGCACGTGGGAGATGGAGAACTGGGGCGGCGGCTGGATCTTCGCGCCCGACTACTACCCGAGCGGTGAGGACCTGTTCCAGACCGGCGCCGGGTCGAACGGGGGCAGCTATTCGGACAAGAAGGCCGACAGCCTGATCAAGTCGACCACCCAGGGGAACGCGAGCCTCGCGAACTACGAGAACTACGTCGCGCAGCAGCTTCCGGTCGTCTGGCAGCCGAACCCCATCACCGTCGGGGAGATCAACACGAAGCTCCAGGGGGCGACGCCGGTCAACCCGTTGTTGACGCTCAACCCGGAGAGCTGGTACTTCACGAAGTAGGCAGGCACGAGATAGGAACGAGAGCAGGAAGGGAGCAGTGACCGGCTACCTCATCCGCCGGGTCGCGCAGGCGATCGTCGTCGTCTTCGGCGTCGTCCTGCTCACCTTCCTGCTCGGCCACATCATCCCGGGCGGGGCCGCCCGCGCAGCCCTCGGGCAGCGGGCGACTCCGGCCGCGCTCGCGCAGTTCAACCACGACAACGGCTACGACCTCCCGATCTGGCACCAGTTCTGGAACTACACGTGGGGGATTTTCAGCCACTTCAACCTCGGCTACTCGTACAAGAACAACCAGACCGTCAGCTCCCTGATCGGCAACAGGCTGCTGAAGACCCTCGTGCTCGTCGGTCTCTCGACGCTGCTCGCGCTGGTTCTCTCGGTGCCGCTCGGCGTGCTGCAGGTGATCCGGCGCAACAAGCCGATCGACTACGTCCTGACCGGCGGGGCGTTCGTCGGCTACTCGATGCCGGCGTTCCTGCTCGGGCAGCTGCTGATCCTCTACTTCGCGGTCGACCTGCACTGGTTCTCGTTCGAGGCCCCGCAGGCGGGATCGGTGATCGGGATCCTCTCCGACCCGCGAGCCCTCGTCCTGCCGATCTTCACGCTCGCGGCGATCACGATCGCGTCGTTCAGCCGCTACATGCGATCGTCGATGATGGAGACGCTGACGGAGGACTACATCCGCACGGCGCGCGCCAAAGGCGCCGGGCCGTGGCGCGTCCTGTTCCTGCACGCGCTGCGGAACGCGCTGATCCCGATCATCACGCTGCTCGGGCTGACGCTGCCGACGATCGTCGGCGGCGCGATCATCACCGAGACCGTGTTCAACTATCCCGGGATGGGCCTCCTGACCACGAACGCCGCGACGCAGAACGACGTGCCGCTGCTGCTGGGGACGACGTTCGTGGCTGCAGTGGCCACCGTCGCCGGGTCGCTGATCGCGGACCTCCTCTACGCGGTCGTCGATCCGCGGGTCCGGTATGCGTAGCGAGGTGACGCCGTGTCGGTGAGCCCGACTCCGGCCGTCGAGCCGGCCGCTCCCGAAGGGCCGGACGCGGCACCCGCCGGCGGCGAGGCGCAGGCGGTCGGCGGCGGCCTCACCGTCCAGCTCCTCCGCGTCTTCGTCGAGAACCGCCTCGCCGTGCTCGGAGTGGCGATCATCGCGCTCGCAATCCTCTTCTGCTGGGTGGGGCCGCTCCTGTACCACACGAACCAGACCGACACGCAGAAGGCGCTCCTCAACTCGGTGCAGAACGCCGCGCCGGACGGAGCGCATCCGCTCGGGACGGACGCGAGCGGCTTCGACACCCTCGGCCGGATCATGTACGGCGGCCAGATCTCGCTCGAGGTCGGCTTCGCGGCAGCGGGGATCGCCACGCTCGTCGGCGTCCTCGTCGGAGCGGTGTCGGGCTTCTTCGGAGGCTTCGTCGACGGCTTCCTGATGCGTATCGTCGACGTGCTCCTGTCGGTGCCGCTGCTCTACCTCTTGATCGTGCTCGCGGTGATCTTCCACCCGTCGGTCGAGATCCTGACGCTCGTGATCGGCTTCACCGCCTGGCTCGTCCCGGCAAGGCTCGTGCGCGGGGAGACGCTCTCGCTGCGCGTGCGCGACTTCGTGCAGGCGGTGCGCGTGATGGGAGGCGGCGGCGGCCGGATCGTGCTGCGGCACATCATCCCGAACACGATCGGGACGATCATCGTCAACGCGACGTTCCAGGTTGCCGACGCCATCCTGCTGCTCGCCGCGCTCGGCTTCATCGGTCTCGGCGTGCCGTCCCCGCAGACCGACTGGGGCTCGATGCTCTCGAACGGCGTCAACTACGCGTTCGACGGCTACTGGTGGGAGATCTACCCGACGGGGGTGGCGATCGTTCTCGTCGTCGTCGCGTTCAACTTCGTCGGCGACGCTCTGCGCGACGCCTTCGAAGTCCGCCTGCAGCGGCGCTAGGGCCAAGCCCGCGGGCCGAGTCAGGCGCGCTGCAGCGCTTCGGTCCCGGACTCAGCCGGGGTCTCGAGCGGGAAGTGGCAGGCTGCGAACTGGCCGTTGCCGAAGGAACGGAGCGGCGGCTCGACCTCGGCGCAGAGGTCCTGCGCCAGCGGGCAGCGCGTCCGGTAGCGGCAGCCCGACGGCGGGTTGACCGCCGACGGCAGCTCCCCGCGCACCGCAACCGTCGTGCGCGCACGCTCGGCGACCGGGTCGGGGATCGGGACGGCGTCGATCAACCCGCGCGTGTAGGGGTGCGCCGGGTGCTCGTACACCTCGGCGGCCGGACCGATCTCGACGAGCTTGCCGAGGTACATGACGGCGATCGTGTCGGCGAGGTAGCGGACGACGGCGAGGTCGTGGGAGATCACGACGTACGTCAGCCCGTGCGTCTGCTGCAGGCTCCGCATCAGGTTCAGGATCTGCGCCTGGATCGACACGTCGAGGGCGGAGACGGGCTCGTCGGCGACGATCAGCTTCGGGTTGAGCGCGAGCGCGCGCGCGAGGCCGATGCGCTGGCGCTGGCCGCCGGAGAACTCGTGCGGATAGAGCGCCCCGGCCTTCGGCGACAGGCCGACCTCCGCGAGCAGCTCGGCGACCCGCGCGGAGCGCTCCTTGCGCGAGCCGACGCGCTGGATCGCGAGCGGCTCGCGGATCGTCGGGCCGACGCGCATCCGCGGGTCGAGTGAGGCGTAGGGATCCTGGAACATGAGCTGGAGGTCGCGCCGCTGCCGGCGGAGGGCGGTCCAGCGCAGCTCCGTGATGTCGGTACCGTCGACCCTGATCGCTCCCGAGGTGGGCTTGTGGAGGGCCGTGATGAGCCAGCCGATCGTCGTCTTGCCGCAGCCCGACTCGCCGACGAGCCCGAACGTCTCGCCGCGGCGCACGGAGAACGACACGCCGGACACGGCCTTCACGGACCCGACCTTCCGCTGCAGCACCGCACCCGACGTGACCGGGAACTCCTTCACGATGTCGTCGAGCTCGAGGAGCACCTCGCCGCCGGTAACGTGCGCCGGCGCCGGCGCGCGTTCGACCAGTGAGATCGGCCGCGCGCCCGCGGGCATCTCGTCGGCGGCGCTCTCGTCCACGAGGCCGAGCGCGACGGGATCGGCCTGCTCCTCCACCTCCTGCAGCGTCGGCTGCGCGGAGGCGGAGACGTCGACCGGGTAGAAGCACGCGAAGACGTGCTGGCCCGCCCGGATCGCGTGGGGGAGCGTGGGCGTCTCCGTGTGCTCGGTGCCCGCGCCCGGCCGCTCGCCGCCCGGCATCTCCGGCGCGAGCAGCGGCTCTTCCTGCGTGCACCGCGGCTGCGCGTTGCGGCAGCGAGGCGCGAAGCGGCAGCCCGGCGGCGGGTTGAGGAGGTCCGGAGGCAGCCCCGGGATGGAGAACAGCGCCTGCGTCCGGTCCTGGTCGAAGCGCGGGATCGAGCGGAACAGCGCCTCGGTGTAGGGGTGGCGCATCGAGCCGAACAGCTCTTCGGTGTCGGCGCTCTCGGCGATCTTCCCCGCGTACATCACCATGACGCGGTTCGCACGGGAGGCGATCACGCCGAGGTCGTGCGTGATGAGGATCACCGCCATCCTGAAGTCGCGGCGCAGGCCGTCGATCAGATCGAGGATCTGGGCCTGGATCGTCACGTCGAGCGCCGTGGTCGGCTCGTCGGCGACCAGAAGGTTCGGCGAGTTCACGAGCGCCATCGCGATCATCACGCGCTGGCGCAGCCCGCCCGAGAGCTGGTGCGGGTAGGCGTTGAGGCGTTCCGCCGGGCGCGGCAGCCGCACGAGCTCGAGCACCTCCCGGGCGCGCGCGAGCGCCGCC
The DNA here is from genome assembly GCA_039583515.1 of Gaiellaceae bacterium. Taxonomy (GTDB): domain Bacteria; phylum Actinomycetota; class Thermoleophilia; order Gaiellales; family Gaiellaceae; genus Palsa-739. The sequence continues at coordinate 1,005 of JAVKST010000058.1, read as the reverse complement.
TTCTGCGAGACGTGGTTGTGGAGGCGGTACGCCTCGGCGATCTGCCGCCCGATCGTCCAGGTCGGGTTCAGCGACGTCATCGGGTCCTGGAAGATCATCGCGACGTCGTTGCCGCGCACGTGGCGCATCTCGGTCTCGCTCAGCGGGCCGAGGTCGCGGCCGAGCAGCTTGATCGAGCCGCCGGTGACGTGCCCGACGTTCGGTAGGAGCTTCATGATCGAGAGGCCGCTCGTCGACTTGCCGCAACCCGACTCGCCGACGAGGCCGACGCACTCGCCCGCCTCGACCGTGAACGACACGCCGTCGACCGCGCGGACCGTCCCCGACCTCAGCCGGAACTCCGTCTGGAGGTTCTCCACCTCGAGGACGATGTCGCCTTCACGCCCGACCCCAGCGCTCACGCCGTCCAGGGTACGGACCGAGATCCCGTCACCGCCGCTTCTACCGTCGCCGCTCAACCGAGAGAGCCTTTTCCCGCTGGTCGCCGGATGGACACGCTGCGGATTCTGGCACGATCTGCTCGATGCGCCGCAGCCTCGCCTGGCTCGTCGCGGTCCCGCTGATGCTCGCGGGCTCGCAGGTGGCACACGTTCTCGCGTACCGCATCGTCTATCCGCGGGCGGGACTCCGCGTCCACGCACTGCTCCAGACGGGTCACGGCTACCTCCCGCTGCTGCCGCTCGTCGCGGGGATCGCCGGCGCCGTGGTCGCCGTCTCCCTCGCCGTCAGCGCCGCCGACGCGGCGAAGGGGCGCGCTGTCCGGCCGCTGCCGCCGTGGGCGTTCGCCCTCCTGCCGGCGCTCGCGTTCGCTCTCCAGGAGTACATCGAGCGCTGGCTCGCCTGGGGCTTCCTGCCGTGGCACGCGGCGGCGCAACCGACCTTCCTCGTCGGGCTCCCGCTCCAGCTCCCCTTCGGCGCGCTGGCGTATCTCGCGGCGCGGCTCCTGCTCCGGACCGCCGCAGGGGTCGGGCGGCGTCTGGCGCCGGCGCCGCGCCGGCCGCGTCG
>JAVKST010000057.1:0-16097 GCA_039583515.1 Gaiellaceae bacterium | reverse complement strand
TGGAGGCGGCGGGAATCGAACCCGCGTCCGCAGCCGCACCGGCTGAGCGTCTACAAGCGTAGGCTGCCCTTTCGTTTCGCCCGCCGGCCGGGGTGCAGCCGCCCTACCGACGGACTAGCCATCCTTCGTCGTCGCGCTCCGGGCGATTGGCTCTCCCTCGGCGCCGAGCCCGTTCGTTGGCGCCGCCTCCGGGCCACGGGCCCAACCCGGGGCGGCGTCGCCAGCTAGGTCGCCCTAGGCGGCGAGTGCGAGATCGTTCTTCGCACTTGCGTTGTGCCGGTGGATTTACGAGGCCAACCGGCGACCTCGGCTTGCAGCTCATCCGGATGGATCGACCACGTCGAAGCCAGGTCGCCCCCGTATGTCGTGTAGGAATTGTACCCATGGCGATGTTCCACGTCGTCCTGCGCCAGGCGGGGCCGGACTTCGACTCCTCGCTGCCGCTCGAGGAGCAGACGCTCTGGGCCGAGCACGCGGCGTACATGGACGCGCTCGTCGCGAACGGCCGGATCGTGCTCGGGGGACCCCTCCCGAACGGCCGTGTCGCCCACGCGATGGAGGCGGAGTCGGAGGACGAGATCGAGGCGATCTGGGCCCTCGACCCGTGGGCCTACTCGCACCTGCTGCTCGAGAGCGTCGAGCCGTGGGAGATCCGGCTCGACGGCCGCGACCTGCAGCCCTCGTAGGCGGAGGAGCTACGGGTACCGTCGAGGGCGGGATGCCCGACCCGAACCAGCAGATCATCGACGAGTTCAGGGCGAACGAGGGCCGCGTCGGCGGGCCCTTCGAGGGCCGCGCGCTCCTGCTTCTGCACCATCGCGGGGCCAAGAGCGGCACCGAGCGGGTGAATCCGGTCGCCTACCAGCGCCTGTCTCCCGGCGCGGTCGCGGTCTTCGCGTCGAAGGGCGGCGCGCCGACCAATCCCGACTGGTTCCACAACCTCGTCGCCCACCCGGATGCGACCGTCGAGATCGGCACCGAGACGTTCCCCGTCCGGGCACGTGTCGCCGCGGGCGAGGAGCGCGATCGGATCTGGGAGCGGCAGAAGCGCGACTGGCCCGGCTTCGCCGAGTACGAGGAGAACACGAAGGGGATCCGCGAGATCCCCGTGCTCGTGCTCGAGAAGATCTAGCGGCGGACGCTCTTCAGCTCGCGCTCGATCTGACGCCGCGCGTCGCGCGCCGCGATGTCGCGCCGCCGGTCGCGCTGCTCCTTGCCGCGGGCGAGCGCGAGCTCGCACTTGACGCGCCCATCCTTGAAGTAGATGCGCGTCGGGACGAGCGTGAAGCCGCGCTCGGCCACCCGCGAGGCGAGCCGCTCGATCTCGCGCCGGTGCAGGAGGAGCTTCCGCGGCCGGTCGGGGTCGTGGTTCGAGCGGTTTCCCTCCGTGTACTCCGGCACGTGCAGCCCGACGAGCCAGGCCTCGCCGCCGCGCACCTCCGCATAGGCCTGCTGCAGCGTCGCCTGGCCGGTGCGCAGCGACTTCACCTCCGTGCCCGTCAGCACGAGGCCGGCCTCGACGCGGTCGCCGAGCTCGTAGTCGTGCCGGGCGCGCCGGTTGTCGACGATCAGCTTCTCTCCCGCCTGCCTCGCCATCAGGCGGCAAGTGTACGAATGGCCGCGTGCGGTATCCCTCGGGCGAAGCCACGAAGGGAGACCTGCATGAGCGTCCGGTTCATACCCACGAGCGTCCACGGAATGATCGACCACGGCGTGGCGCCGACGCTGATCGCCGCACCGGCCATCTTCCGGCTGCGCGACGACAGCCCCGAGGGGCTGGTCGCCCGCGTCGTCGGCGGCGTGGAGGCGGTGTACTCGAACCTCACGGACTACGAGATGAGCATGAAGAACGTCGTGCCGATGCCGGTGCACCTCGCACTCGACGGGCTCGGCGGCGCGGCGCTCGCGATCGTCCCGCAGCTCACGGGCGCGCGGAAGCGCGGCGTCAAGCACTGGGCGCCGCACCTCGGCTTCGGGCTGTTCGAGATCGCGATGGCGCTCTTCACGAAGACCGAGCCGCCACGGCCGGCGGAGCGGCGCGCCGAGGCCGTCAAGAAGGCGGCGAAGACGGGCGTCGTCGCCAAGCTCGCGAAGGCGCTGGTGTAGCTTTAGCTAGCGCCGACCGCCGCGGTAGCCGCGCGCCATGAAGCAGCGGTCGCAGAGGCTCGCCCAGGGCGCCGTCCGCGCGCCGCAGGCACGGCAGCGGCCGATCGTCGGGTCGTCGATCTCCGCCCGCAGGGCACGGACGACCCGGCCGGCCGCCGCCTCCTCGAGGGCCGCCGCGCGGTCGATGGTCAACCCGGCGACGCCCGGGTACTGGAGCGCGAACCAGCGCAGGATCGACGCCTCGCGCGCGGCGTGCTCCGCCTCCTCCAGGCCCGCGGCGTCGAGGCGGCGCGGGTCGAGGATCCAGTCGAGCACCGTTCTCTGCGTCACGTCTCCGGCGAGCGCCGCGGCGAGCATCCCGAGCAGCGGCAGCCCGTCCTCGTCGATCGGCGCCTGCATCAGCTTCCAGACGTCCGCGAGCTCGAGCCGCCGGCGCGCGTGGCGGAGCGAGTCGCGCACCGTGTCGAGCCGCGCGAGCAGCGGCTGGATCGACTCCACCGTCAGCCAGCCGTCGACGCTCCAGTAGCGCAACGCCGCGTGCCGCCAGGCGTGGAGCGCAGGCTCCAGCTCGTCCACGCGGGAAACGTCGAGATCGGACAGCTGCGGACGGAGGCGGCCGCTGTCGACTACCCGGTAGCCGAGGTGACCGTCCTCGATCGGGACGTGCGGGACGAGCGCCTCACGCACGAGCTCCGGATCGGGATCGGCCCACGGGACGCCGGTGAGCACGCCGACATGGCCGCGCTCGTGGAAGCCGAAGCGACCGGCGCGGCCGGCGATCTGGGCGACCTCCCACGGCTCGAGGTCGCGCCGCTCCTTGCCGTCGAACTTCGTCGTCTCGGCGAAGAGCAGCGTCTCGCACGGGAGGTTGACGCCGTGGCCGAGCACGTCGGTCGAGGCGCAGACCTGGGCGCGCCCGTCGACGAAGCGGTCGATCTCCTCGCGCCGCGAGGCGAGCGGCATCGCGCCGTAGAGGCAGGCGACGCGACCGGGCCGGAGCTGGTTCAGCTCGCCCGCGAGGCCGATCACGGCCCGGCGGCTGAAGGCGACGACGACCGTGCCCGGGCCGAGGCCGGCGATCCCCTTTCGCCCCATCCAGTCGAGCGGCGCCTTGCGCTCGAAGAACCGCACGTCGGCGTAAGGGAACGCGTGCCGGACGAGCGGCAGCGCCTCCACGGCCCCGAGCAGGAGGATGTGCCGGTAGTCGCCGCCGAGCAGGAGCCGCGTCCAGGCCGAGCCGCGCTCCTCGTCCTCCGCCCACTGCACCTCGTCGAGCACGAGCGTCTCCCCGGCGAGCGGCGCCATCTCCGCAGTGCAGCAGACGATCGCCGCACCGGCGTTGACGCGCTCCTCGCCGGTGACGAGGCCGACGGCGTCGTCGCCGAGCTCGGCGGAGAGGCGCCGGTGCGCCTCCTGCGCGAGCATCCGCAACGGCGCCGCATAGACCCCCTTTCCGCTCTCGACGAGGAAGCGGAGCGCGTCGTGCGTCTTGCCGGAGTTCGTCGGGCCGAGGTGGGCGATCACCGTCTCCGGCTCGGCGCGGCGCTCGGGCAGCCGGACGGTCAGCTCGGAGACGGCCTTGCGCCGCGGTTGCCGCCGCTGGTGCCGCTCGCTCCGGCTGGGGCGCTTCTGCCGTCCTCTCGCCATGGGGAGGACGGTAGCGGCGGGCGGGGCCTACACCTGGAGGAAGCGGCGCAGCGTCACGCCGGAGCCTGCGGCGCCGAGAACGAGCCCGCCGGCGAGCAGCAGGAGCGCGTTGAGCGCGAACGGAAGCGCGTGGACGTCGGAGCCGCCGCCGATGTGCGGCAGGATCGCCGGCAGCGCGACCGTCTTGCCGAGCACGAGCAGGAGCACCGCCCCGAGCGACCCGACGAGCCCGCAGACGAGGCCCTCGAGCATGAACGGGCCGCGCACGAACCAGTTCGTCGCGCCGACGAGCTTCATCACCTCGATCTCGCGACGCCGCGCGAAGATCGAGAGCCGGATCGTGTTCGCGATCAGCAGCGTCGACGCCACGACGAGCAGCACCGCCGCGACGAGGAAGACGATCGAGATCACCTCCGCGATCGTCAGCACCCGCTTCGTCACGGTGCTCCCCCACCGGGCCAGCTCCACGCCGGGCCAGTGCGCCCGCCGGACGGAGTTGCCGATCAGCGGCGTGTACTTGGCCTGCGTCGGCGTCACGAGGAACGAGTCCGGCAGCGGGTTCGACGGCAGCTTCGTCTTGTACAGGTCCGGGAAGCGCTTCCTCATCCGAGCCTCGGCCTCGGACTTCGAGACGAAGACGACGCTCTTCACGTGCGGGTTGGCGCGGAGCTTCTGCCCGACGGCGTGCTCCTGCGCCTGGGTGGCGTTGCTCACGAAGTAGACGTTGACCTGGAGCTCCTTCTGGATGTGGTTGCTCCACGAGAGCACCCAGGTGCCGAGCGCGATGAACAGCCCGAGCAGGCACATCCCGATCAGCACCGTCATCGTCGCCGCGGCGGTCGTCGAGAGGTTCATGCGGATCGACGACCACGCTTCGGTGAGGAGCAGCCGCGTCCGGCTCATTCGGACGTGTACCCCCCGCGGCGCTCGTCACGGGCGAGCCGGCCCTCGTCGAGCGCGATGACGCGCTTGCGCATCTTGTCGACCATCTCGCGGTCGTGGGTGACCATCAGGATCGTCGTGCCGGAGCGGTTGATCCGGTACAGGAGCTGCATGATCCCGACGCTCGTGTCGGGGTCGAGGTTCCCCGTCGGCTCGTCGCAGACGAGCAGCGGCGGGTGGTTGACGACGGCGCGCGCGATCGAGACGCGCTGCTGCTCGCCGCCGGAGAGCTCGTCGGGCAGCGAGTTCATCTTGTGCGCGAGCCCGACCATCGTCATCACCTCGGGCACCTTGCGCCGGATCGCGGCGCGGCTCTCTCCCTGCACCTTGAGCGCGTACGCGACGTTCTCGGCGGCCGTCCGGGTGGGCAGGAGCTTGAAGTCCTGGAAGACGCAGCCGATGTTGCGCCGCAGGAGCGGCACCTTCGAGTGCTTGAGCCTGCCCAGGTCGCGTCCGCCGACGATGATCCGTCCCCTCGTCGGCTCGAGCTCCTTCAGCAGCAGCCGCACGAGCGTCGACTTGCCCGAGCCCGAGGCGCCGACGACGAAGACGAACTCGCCCTTGTCGATCCCGAGCGTGACGTCGTCGAGCGCGACGACGTCCGGCTCGTAGACCTTCGTCACGGTCTCGAAGACGATCATCGAGCCCGCCGGCGTCCGCGCCTGCTCCTCGGGACGCTCGGGAGCCGCGGCGGCGATTGGCTCTATCTGCAGATCGGTCACGTCTACCGGTTCGAGTGGGGGGTCCGGGCTGGGCGGCCGGGGCCGGTGAGAACGGTCGAAGAGGCCCCCCACTCTAGCGCAGCTTTCGGCGGCCTACGACGCCTCTCCTGCCGCTTGCAGCAGATACGCGCGGATGAAGCCGTCGAGATCGCCGTCGAGCACGCCCTGGGTGTTGCCGACCTCGTGCTCGGTGCGGTGGTCCTTCACGAGCTGGTACGGGTGGAGGACGTAGCTGCGGACGGCGTTTCCGCCGAACCCCATCGTCACGCCGCCCCGTTCGCGTGCCAGCTCCGCCTCCCGCTCCTCCTCGGCCTTCTCGGCCAGCCGTGAGCGAAGGATCTTGAGCGCCGTGTCCTTGTTCGCGGACTGGCTCCGCTCGTTCTGGACGGCGACGACGATGCCGCTCGGCAGGTGCGTGACGCGCACCGCGGAGTCGGTCTTGTTCACGTGCTGGCCGCCGGCGCCCGAGGAGCGGTAGGTGTCGATGCGGAGCTCGTCCTCGTCGATCTCGATCTCGCCCGCCTCCTCGAGCAGCGGCGCCACGATCACCTGGGCGAAGCTCGTGTGCCGGCGGTGCGCCTGGTCGAAGGGGCTGAGCCGGACGAGCCGGTGCTTGCCGCGCTCCGCCTTCAGGATCCCGTACGCGTTCTCGCCCCGGACCGTGAACGTCGCCGACTTGATCCCGTACTCCTCGCCCGGGCTCGTCTCGATCACCTCCGTCTTGAGGCCCCGCTGCTCGGCCCAGCGGAGGTACATGCGCAGGAGGATCTCCGCCCAGTCCTGCGCGTCGGTGCCGCCCGCGTCGGCCTGGATCGTGACGACCGCGTCCCCCGCGTCGTACTCCCCGGCGAAGAGCGCGTCCTCCTGCAGCCGCGCGAGCTCGCCGCGGACGTCGCGCAGCATCGGCTCGAGCTCCTCGTCTGGAAAGGCGCCGGCGCCCTCGCGCAGGAACTCGACGTTGGCGAGGAGCTCGTCGTAGCGCTGGAGCTTGCGCTGCGTCCGCTGGTGCTCGGCCGAGAGCCGCGCGGCGCGCTGCTGGTCGTTCCAGAAGTCGGGTTGCGCGAGCGCCTGCTCGAGCTCGCCGAGGCGTGCCCTCAGCGCCTGCGGGTCAAAGGTAACCACGGACCCAGTCGAGCTGGGCCCCGATCTCCTCGAGCTGCTCCGAGAGCGGGATCTGGGTCTCGTCGGTCATCGGCTACGCACCGTGGCACTTCTTGAACTTCTTGCCCGAGCCGCACCAGCACGGGTCGTTGCGGCCGAGCTTCTCGTTCGGGCTCGCGTGGACCGTCTGGATGCCGCCGGCGGACGGCAGCCCCGCCATGACCGCCTCGCCGCTGCCGGCGGCCGCGATCGCGGCCGCTCCGGCGCTCGTCTCGTGCTCGTACTGGAGGCTGCCGTTCGTCGCCTGCGGCTGCGCCGCGAGCTGCTCCTGGGCTGCCTCCGGGGCGAGCTCGGCGTGGAAGAGGTGGAGCACGACCTCCGCGCGGATCGCGGCGCCGAGCTCTGTGAACATCCGCTCGCCCTCGGAGGTGTACTCGACGAGCGGGTCCTTCTGCGCCAGCGCGCGCAGGCCAACGCCCTCGCGGAGGTACTCCATGTTCTCGAGGTGCTCGCGCCAGCGGTAGTCGACGACCTGGAGGACGACGAAGCGCTCGAGCTCGCGCATCAGCTCGGAGCCGAACTCCTCCTCCTTCGCCTCGTACTCGTCGCGCGCGTCGGACTGGAACTCCTCGATCAGCGCCTCCCGGGAGATCTCGGCCAGGTCCTCGCGCAGCTCGGCCGCCGTGATCTCCGTCTGGTAGAGCGCCGCCATCGCCTTCGTCAGCGCCTCGAGGTCCCACTCCTGGCTGTACTCCTCCTGGGTGAACTCGAGCACCGTCGCCTCGACCACGTCGCCGATCCAGAGCTCGACTTGCTCGGACAGGTCCTCGCCCTCCAGCACCTCGCGACGCTGCTCGTAGATCCGCTGGCGGTGCCGGTTGAGGACGTCGTCGTACTTGAGGACGTTCTTGCGCATGACGAAGTTCTGCTCCTCGACCTTCTTCTGCGCGCCCTCGATCTGCCGGCTGAGGATCTTCGCCTCCATCGGCTGGTCCTCGGGGATCTTGAAGCGCTCCATGATCCCCTTGATCCGGTCGCCGGCGAAGAGCCGGACGAGGTCGTCGTCGCCGGCGAGGTAGAACCGCGTCTCGCCGGGGTCGCCCTGGCGGCCCGAGCGGCCGCGCAGCTGGTTGTCGATCCGGCGCGACTCGTGGCGCTCGGTGCCGAGGACGTAGAGCCCGCCCCGCTCTCGGACGCCGTCCCCGAGCTGGATGTCGACGCCGCGGCCGGCCATGTTCGTCGCGATCGTCACCGCGCCACGCTGGCCCGCGTCCTTGATGATCTCGGCCTCGCGCGCGTGCTCCTTCGCGTTGAGGACGTTGTGCTCGATCCCCTTGCGCGTGAGCAGCTGCGACAGGTACTCCGACGTCTCGACGGCGATCGTGCCCACGAGGACCGGCTGGCCCTTCTCGGAACGCTCCTCGATGTCGCGCACGACCGCGGCGAACTTCCCCTCCTTCGACTTGAAGACGAGGTCCTGCTTGTCTTGGCGGACGACAGGAACGTTGGTCGGGATCTCCACGACGCTGAGGTCGTAGATCTCGACGAACTCCTTCTCCTCCGTCTTCGCGGTGCCCGTCATGCCGGCGAGCTTCTCGTAGAGACGGAAGTAGTTCTGGAGCGTGATCGTCGCCATCGTCTGGTGCTCTTCCTGGATCCGGACGCCCTCCTTCGCCTCGACCGCCTGGTGCAGGCCCTCGCTCCAGCGGCGGCCCTCCATGATCCGGCCGGTGAACTCGTCGACGATCTTCACCTCGCCGTCCTGGATCACGTAGTCGACGTCGCGCTGGTAGAGCGACTGCGCCTTGAGCGCCTGGATCAGGTGGTTGACGAGCTGCGTGTTCTCCGGCGCATAGAGGTTGTCGATCCGGAGCGCGCGCTCGACCTTCGCCACGCCCTGCTCGGTGACGGCGACGGTCTTGTGCTTCTCGTCGAACTCGTAATCGGCGCCGGCCGCCTCGGCGGCGCCCTTCGGGTCGCCGGGGGAGGAGCGGTGGGCGACGAGCTGCGGCGCCACGCGGGCGAAGTCGTAGTAGATCTGTGCCGCCACCTCGGGCTCACCGGAGATGATCAACGGCGTCCGCGCCTCGTCGACGAGGATCGAGTCGACCTCGTCCACGATCGCGTAGACGTGCCCCCGCTGGACCAGGCCGTCGAGCGCGACGGCCATGTTGTCGCGGAGGTAGTCGAAGCCGAACTCCGAGTTGGTCCCGTACGTGACGTCGGCGAGGTAGGCCTCCTTCTTCGTCTCGAACGGCTCCATGTTCTCGATGAACGAGACCGTCATCCCGAGCGACTCGAAGACCGGCCGGTTCCACTCGGCGTCGCGCTGCGCGAGGTAGTCGTTGACGGTGACGAGGTGAGCGCCCTTCCCGGCGAGGCCGTTGAGGTAGAGCGCGAGGCTCGCGACGAAGGTCTTGCCCTCGCCCGTCTTCATCTCGGCGATGTCGCCCTCGTGGAGGACGATCCCGCCCATCAGCTGGACGTCGAACATCCGCTGGTTCGACGCGCGCCTGCGAGCTTCGCGGACGGCGGCGAAGGCCTCGAAGACGAGATCGTCGAGGGTTGCGCCGTTGTCGAGCCGCTGCCGGAGCTCGGCCGTCTTTCCGGCGAGGTCGGCTTCGGAGAGCTTCTCGAAGTCGGGCTCGAGCGACGTGATGTACGCGGCCTGCTCCTGCAGCCGCTTCAGGCGGCGCCCCTCGCCGAGACGCAGGACCTTCTCGAATCCGCCGAGCGTTTCGACCATGGGCCAAGGGTAGCGGGCGGCCTTCCCGCCACCCGCAGCCGGCGTCAGCTCTCCGTGATGCCCGCCTCGACCGGGTCCTCGGTGGGCGGCTCCTCCGGGTGCTTGCGGCGGTCGACGCGCTTGTCCCGGAGGTCCTTGACCTGGCGGACGAGCTTGTCGGCGAGCTCGTCGACGGCTGCCTTCATGTCGCGAGCCGACTCGCGCGCGCGAAGGGTGCGGCCCTTGACGTGGACGGTCGCCTCGGCCACCTGGCTCTCCGCGATCGACGGGTTCCGCTCGACGGCGAGCTCGACCTCGACGCGCGCGTCGGGCCGCAGCCTCCGGTCGAGCTTGCGCAGCTTCTTCTCCACGTAGCTGCGGATCGAGTCGGTGACCTCGAGGTTCCTGCCCTTCACCTGAAGCTGCATCGGCGCCTCTCCCTGTCGCTGCCTGTGCTGCCCGTGTAACCCTACTCCCGCCACGTCTAACCGCATCGGGGCCTATCCACGCCGCAACGCACGGGCGAAAGTCACCACCTCCACCGTGCGCGCACCCGCGCCGCGCAACGCGCTCGCGGCGGCCGCGGCGGTTGCTCCGGTCGTGTACACGTCGTCGACGAGGACGAGGCGGCGCGGCGCAGGCCCGGTCGCCGCGAAGGCGCCGCGGACGGAGCGTCGGGCGGCTGCGCTGCTGCCGCGCTGCCGGCCGCCGCGCGTGCGCTCGAGCAGGGAAAGGCACGGCAGCTCCCAGAGGAGCCCGAGCTCGCGCGCGAGCCGCTCCGCCGGGTTGTGGCCGCGTGCGAGGCGCCGCTCGCGATCGGCCGGCACGTAGGCGATCGCGTCCGCCGGAGGCCGGGGCAGGCGCTCCGCGACGAGCTGCGCCGTCGCGAGCGCGAGTCGCCGCAGGCCCCGCTCCTTCCACGCGTGGACGAGCCGGCGCGCGGCGTCGTCGTACGCCGCCGCGGCCCGTGCGTGCGCGAAGGCGAGCCGGCGGCCGGCACACTCGCGGCACCGCTCCACCGGCCACGCCGTCGGCGCGCCGCAGCGGGCGCAGAGCGGCGGCTCGAGCAGCGGCAGCCCCTCGAAGCAGCAGGTGCAGAGCTGGCTCCCGTCCCGGCCGCAGACGACGCAGCGCTGCGGCAGGAGCAGGTCGAGCACGGCTGCCAGGCTAGGCCGGGAAGCGTGACGAGGGCGTCGCGTCTCAGTCGAGGCTGTACGACTCGCGCTCCGGGAGCCCGGTGAGGCGGCGCAGCCGGTTGTCGGCTTCGAGCAGCTGGTCGCGGTTCCCGATGTCGTACCAGCGGCCGTCGAAGCGGTAGCCGTAGACGGGCTCCCGCCGCGACAGCCAGCCGAGGAAGCTCCCCGCGTTGTCGGGGCTCTGCCCCTCCTCGAGGTAGCGGGCGACGAGCCGTACGTGCTGCGGCGGCAGCAGGTAGACGAGCGTCGAGGCGAGCGTCGACGGCGGGTCGCTCGGCTTCTCGACGAAGCTGGCGACGCGCTCGCCGTCGTCGAGCCCGACGATCCCGTAGTGCGTCGCCAGCTCGACGTCCCCGACGTCGTGCACGGCGACCGCGCTCGCCGGCTGCGGCTTCTCGCGCCACCACCCGGCGAGCCCGGCCAGGGAGAGCTCGAACAGGTTGTCGCCGGCGAGCACGAGCAGCTCCTCGCCGCCGAGCCCGGCCCGGTCGACGACCAGCGCGAGGTCGCCGACTGCGCCGAGCCGGTCGTCGTTGGAGGTCGTCCCGTCGTCGTGCACCGCGACGCCGTGCGGCTCCGCCCAGCGCGCGAAGTCGCCCGCGAACCGGCTGTTCGTGACGAGGTGGACGGCGTCGACGTCCTCCAGCTCGCGCACCCGGTCGAGGATCCAGTCGAGCATCGGCCGGCCGCCGACGGGCAGCAGCTGCTTGGGCCGGTCGTCGGTCAGCGGCCGCAGCCTCGTCGCGTAGCCCGCGGCGAGCAGGACGCACTTCACGCCAGCGACTCGGCGTACGGCGGCCGGTGGACGCCCCGCTCGGTCACGATCGCGGCGATCAGCGACGCCGGCGTCACGTCGAAGGCGGGGTTGCGCGCGGGGAAGCGGTCGCTCACTTCGCTGGGGTCGCGCTCCTCGATCGGGATGCCCGAGCCGTCGGCGGTCGAGAGGTCGACGGTGGAGGTGGGCGCGACGACGTAGAGCGGGATGCCGTGGTGAGAGGCGAGCACGGCGAGGGAGTACGTCCCGATCTTGTTCGCGGTGTCCCCGTTCGCCGCGATCCGGTCGGCGCCGGTGACGACGAGGTCCACGTCGCCCCGGGCCATCAGCGACCCGGCGGCGGAGTCGGCGATCACGGCGTGCGGGATCGCGAGCTGCTCCAGCTCCCATGCGGTCAGCCGCGCACCCTGCAAAAGCGGGCGCGTCTCGTCCACGACCACGCGCTCGAGCAGCCGCCGCTCCCACGCCGCCCGCAGCGCCCCGACCGCAGAGCCGTAGCCGGCGGTGGCGAGCCCGCCTGCGTTGCAGTGCGTGAGGGCCCGGGTGCCAGGCCCGAACAGCCCGGCGGCGTGGGCCGCCATGCGACGGCAGCGGTCGACCTCTTCCCGGTGCAACGCGCGGGCGCGGTCGGCCGTGGGGTCGTCGCGCATGGCCGCCAGCGCCCACAGGAGGTTGACGGCGGTCGGGCGGGAGGCCGCGAGCGTCCGCTCCGCCTCGGCGAGGTCCTCACCGCGAAGCGCGGCCAGCGCGAGCCCGTAGGCGGCGGCGACGCCGATCGCCGGCGCGCCGCGGACGACCATCGCGCGAATGGCCTCGGCGACCTCCGCGGCTGATGCGCATCGCACCTCGGCGACGTCGTCCGGCAGGCGCCGCTGGTCGAGGAGGACGACCGCCGGCGAGTCTTCCTCGAGCCGCACGATCCGCTCCGGCTCGAGCGCGCGAGTCGCTTCCGTGTACGAGAGGCTCAGGTGCCCTCGTCCCACGAGGCCAGGTACCTGGCCTGCTCCTCGCTGAGGCGGTCGATCTCGACGCCCATCGTCTCGAGCTTCAGGCGGGCGATCTCACGGTCGATCTCCTCGGGCACCGGATACACCTTCCGGTCGAGCTCGCCGCCGTGGCGCGCCGCATACTCGAGCGCCAGCGCCTGATTGGCGAAGGACATGTCCATCACGAGCGCCGGATGGCCTTCGGCCGCCGACAGGTTCACGAGACGGCCGTCGGCCACGAGGTAGATCCGGCGCCCGTCCTCGAGCGTGAACTCCTCGACGAACTCGCGCGCCTTCCGCGTCCCGACGGCCAGGTCGCGCAGCGCCGGGATCTCGATCTCTACGTTGAAGTGGCCCGTGTTGGCGAGGATCGCGCCGTCCTTCATCCGCTCGAGATGTGCGCGCGCGATCACGTGCTTGTCGCCGGTCGCGGTGCAGAACATGTCGCCGACCTCGGCGGCGCGCGCGATCGGCAGCACCTCGAAGCCGTCCATGGAAGCCTCGAGCGCGCGCATCGGGTCGACCTCCGTGACGATCACGTGCGCCCCCATGCCGCGAGCGCGGGACGCGACGCCGCGACCGACCCAGCCGTAGCCGCAGACGACGAACTTCTTCCCGGCGAGCAGGACGTTCGTCGCGCGGATGATCCCGTCGATCGTCGACTGGCCGGTGCCGTAGCGGTTGTCGAACATGTGCTTCGTCAGCGCCTCGTTGACGGCGATGATCGGGAAGCCGAGCTTCCCCTCCGCCTCGAGCGCCTTCAGCCGGATGACGCCGGTCGTCGTCTCCTCGGTGCCGGCGATGATCTCGCCGAGCTGCTCGCGCCGCGCCGAATGGAGGACGCCGATCACGTCGGCGCCGTCGTCCATCGTGAAGTGCGGCTTGTGGTCGACGGCTGCCTCGATGTGCGAGTAGTAGGTGTCGTTGTCCTCGCCCTTGATCGCGAACACCGACACGTCGTACTCGGAGACCAGCGCCGCCGCGACGTCGTCCTGCGTCGAAAGCGGGTTCGAGGCGCAGAGGACGACGTCGGCGCCGCCGGCCTGCAGCGTCCGCATCAGGTTCGCCGTCTCCGTCGTCACGTGGAGACAGGCCGAGATGCGGTAGCCGGAGAGCGGGTGCTCGCGCTCGAAGCGCTCGCGGATCGCCGCGAGCACAGGCATCTGCCGGTCGGCCCACTCGATCCGCCTTGTGCCCTCGGTCGCGAGGGCGAGGTCCTTCACGTCGTAGCGTTTCGTCGCTGCCATTGCGTCCTTTCGCTAGGCGGCCAGGAGCCGCTCGTGTTTTCGCTGTTCCCACTCGACCCAGCCGAGCTGGTCTTCCGCGCCGGCGAGCCAGCCGTCGACGGCCGTCCGCAGGTCGGGTTCTCGTCGCAGCCGCGCCGCGAAGACGAGGTCGGAGATGTCGACGCCGAAGCGGCGGCGCAGCTCCGCGAGCGCGCGCAGCTGGTTCAGCTCGCGCAGCCCGTAGCGGCGATAGCCGGCGGGGCTGCGCTCGGGGACGACGAGGCCGGCCTGCTCGAGATAGCGGAGCATGCGCGCCGACCAGCCCGTGCGGGCAGCCGCGCGACCGACGTGCAGCCTCTCCACGGCCCGAACCCTAACAGAGGTGTGTCAAAGATTGTCGAGAAAGCACTCGTAGCCGCTCGGCGGCCGCCGCCGCCTCGTCAGGCGCGGGCGGGCCCTCCTCCTGCCTACGCACCTGGAGGTCGAGCGCCTTGTCCGGATCGGCCGCCCACCGCGGGTAGACAACCATGTGGGCGTGGAAGGGCGGCTTGTCGACCCACATCGTCAGGTAGGCCCGCTCGGCGCCGAGACCATCCACGACCGCGTCGGAGATGCGGCGCAGGAACGGCCCGAGCTCGTCCGCCGCCCCGTCCGGGAGCCGCCAGAGGCCCTCGACGTGCTCCTTCGTCTTGACGACGACCGCGCCGACGCCGAACGGCCCGATGCAGTGGTCGGCCTGCCAGTGCTCCGTCTCGTCGATCGTTCCACCCGGGACCTCGACCCGCCCCGCGAGCACGTCGCAGCAGAGGCAACGGCGACGTTCACGTGGCCCCGCCCCGCAGCCGCGCGACGAGCCGGTCGAGAGCGGTCTCCTCCGCGCCCGCACCGAGGAGGAGGTCGCGGATCCCCTCACGCTCGTCGATCTCCTCGAGCACCTGGGCGGGCGTCCGCCCGGCGGGCTGGGAGATCCGCCGCCGCCGCTCGCGCTCCGCCTCGTCCGGTGCCTCCGCCAGCCACTCGTCGTTGAACGGCATCCAGGAGTCGTCGCTCAAGGCGTGGTCTGCGGCGATCGCGTCGGGCTCGGCGCCCGCGAGCCACAGCGCCATCCCGCAGGCGATGCCGGCGGGGTCGCGCCCGCCGGCGCAGTGGATCGCAGCGGGAGGCTCGGCCCGGCCGAGCTCGGTCAGCGCCCGCGCGAATCGGTCGCGGAAGCCGTCGGCGAGCACGAGATACGCCTCCCGCATCGACGGCCACTCCCACGCCGCCTGCAGGACGCGCGGATCCATCGGGGCCCGCACGACCGGGATCGGCAGCGCGTCCACGGGATCCTCCTCGTCGGTCTCGCGCTGCGGGCAGAGGTTGACGACGAGCGAGACGCCGTACTCGACCAGGGCCTGCCGCCCGACCTCCGTCTGCCCGGGCAGCGAGTCGGCGCGGACGACGACGCGGTACGCCGTCTCGCCGCCGTCCGCGGGCGGCAGCCCGCCGAGGTCGCGAACGTTGACGCATCCGTCCCAGCGGAGGACGCGCTCAGGCCCCGCGGGTGCCTTCACGGCCGTAGCGGTCCTCGAGCCGCACGACGTCGTCGAGCTGCGCCGTCGAGACCTCGAGGATCGCGGTGTCCTCGAGCGCCGTCACACGGTGGACCGTGCCTGGGCGGAAGCGGAAGCAGGCGCCGGCGGTGACGACCTCCTCGTCGAGCGCCTCCTGGCCGGCGTCGCCGAGCTCGAGCCGTGCGCGGCCGCTCTCGACGTACCAGCTCTCGTCCTTCTCGCGGTGGAACTGCAGCGAGAGAGACTCGCCGCCGCGGACGAAGAGCACCTTTCCCACGTACGCGTCCGCGTGCGCCCAGACCAGCTCCCACCCCCACGGCTTCTCCACCCGCCGCGGCTCGAACGCGAACCGGTCGAGGGCGCCGAAGTTCGGCGAGTCCAGGCTCACGCCGGCTGCCTCTGAGGCCGCCACTCCGGATGCGCCTGGATGAACTCCGCCGCGCGGCGCAGGTCCTTCGGCGTGTTCACGGTCAGCCAGACGCCGGAGTGTCGGTGGCCGTGCAGCCGCCGCTCGCGTGCGAGCTGCGGGAACGTCGACTGCTCGTGGTCGCCGCGCTCGGGCAGCAGCTCGAGCGCCTCCTCGCCGAAGACGTAGACGCCGGAGTTGACCCAGTGCTCCAGCTTCGGCGCCTCGCGGAAGCCGGTGATCGTCCCGTCCTCGGCCAGTTCGACGACGCCGAAGGGCGAGTAGACCTGCGCGACGACGACCGTGGCGGCGGCGGCGCTCTGCTCGTGCTCCTCGACGAGCGCTCTGAAGTCGACGTCGAGCAGCTCGTCGCCGTTGAGCGCGAGCACCGGACCGGACTCCTGCCGCCGCGACGCGGCGAAGCGGAGGCCGCCGCCGCGCCCGAGCGGCTCCTCCTCCCCCACCGCCTCGATCTCGGCGCCGAGGCCGCCGAGCGCGTCGGCGAACGTTTCCTCCTGCCCCGCGCGGCAGGCGACGACGATCCTCGTCACGCCGGCGTCGACGAGCCGCGCGACCGTGTACTCGGCGAGCGGGAACCCGGCCACCGGGACGAGCGGCTTCGGCAACCCCTGCGCCGCCTCGCCCAGCCGCTCCGCCTTGCCGCCGGCGAGGAGGAGCGCCTCCATCAGGCGGTGGGCTCGCGATCGCGGGC
>JAVKST010000056.1:11058-16134 GCA_039583515.1 Gaiellaceae bacterium | reverse complement strand
TGGGGCGAGGTGCTCCTGACGGGGCTGCTCGGGGCGAGCCTTGCCCTGTTCATCGCCTATCCGGTGCTGCGGACGCAGTACGACAAGCCCCAGCTGCTGCTCGTGCTCAAGACGACGATGGCGCTCGCCGGCATCCTGGTCGCGCTCCTGGCGACGGTGCGCTTCTCGGTGGAGGGCCGCCACACGGATCTCCTGCTCGCGAGCGGCTTCCTCGTCGGCTCGCTCTCCACCGCGGGCTTCGCGATCGTGCCGCTGCTCGGCGGAGGCTCGCTGCCGCGGCCGGACGCGTGGGCGGCGCTGATCGGCGGCGTCGTCAGCCAGACGCTCGTCGCCGTCGCGCCGTTCCTGAACGGCCGCACCCGTTCCCGCGACTGGGCGATCGCCAACTCGGTCGTCGCGTGCGGCGTCGTGCTCGCGGTGGCCTGGGCGGTGCTCCAGGCGCACGCGTCGAACCTCCCGGAGCTGACGACGCCGCCGGGAGCGACTCAGCGTCCCGCGCTGATGTCCGCGCTAGCAGTGCAGGCGCTCGTCAACCTGCTGGCCGTGGTCGGCTGGGGGCGGCGGCTCGCCCGTACCGGCGACGATCTCGCGCAGTGGCTCGCGCTCGGCTTCACGCTCCAGCTCTTCGCCGCGCTTCATCTGGTGTTCACCCCGCTCCGCGGGACGAACTACGTGGCGGAGGGCGACTTCCTCCGCATGCTCGCGTTCGCGCTCATGCTCGTCGGCGCGTGGCGGGCGATCCGGTTCGCCGAGTTCGGCCGCGCGGTCGCGGAGGAGCGGGCGCGCGTCGCGCGCGAGATCCACGACGGGCTCGCGCAGTACCTGTTCGCCCTCTCCACGCATGCGCAGATGCTGGAGGCCGGCGCGCCGGTCGAGGAGGTCGCGGCGAAGCTGAAGGAGGCGGCCGGCTTGGCGCAGCAGGAAGCTCGCTTCGCGATCCTGGCGCTCTCGTCTGCAAGCGGCACGGCGCCGTTCGACGCCGCCTTGCGCCGGTACGTCGAGTTCCTGATCGCCGACGGCGAGCTCGAGGTGGAGCTGGAGATCGACCCGACGATCCGGCTGGCGCCCGACGAGCAGATCGAGATCTTCCGGATCGTGCAGGAAGGGCTCGCCAACGTCCGGCGGCACGCGAACGCGTCGCGCGCGGAAGTGACGATCGGCCAGCGGCCGTTCGGCGAGCGCTTCGTCGCCATCCACGACGACGGCCACGGCTTCGACGACGAGGGAGCGAGGGCGGGGCAGGGCCTGCGGAACATGCGTGAGCGCGCCGCGTCGATCGAGGGCGGGTTCAGCCTCCGCAGTATGCCGGGACGCGGCACCGCCCTCGAGGTCGTGCTGCGGACCTGACGCTTCCCCTTCCCCACGGCGCCTCGAAGTCGCACAATTCGGCCATCGTCCGGAGGATCCTCATCGTCCTGGTCGTCGCGTCGAGCTGTGTCACGGCCGCGACGGCATCCGCTGGGCAGCGCCGGCCGCTGCAGCACGTGACGATCTTCGGCGACTCGGTCGCCGCGGCGCTCGACTGGGACTCGACCGCGCTCGAGGTGCTCGAGCAGGGCGATCGCGTGACCCTCGACCTGGCGCCGTGCCGACGCCTCTGGACGGCTGGCTGCCTCTCGCCGCCTCCGCCTAGCATGCTCCAGGACGTGCTCCAGCTGGGCCGCCGGATCGGCCCGACGGTGATCGTGCTCGTCGGCTACAACGACGACCCGCACGTCTTCGCGGAAGGCCTCGGCCGGACGCTCGCCGCGCTGCGGAAGGACGGAGTGCGGCACGTGCTGTGGCTGACGCTGCGCGAGGCCTATTCGGTCTACGCGCAGACGAACGCGAAGATCCGGGCAGCCGCGAAGAAGCACCCCTGGATGAAGGTGCTCGACTGGAACGCGTACTCGCGGGGCCATCCGGCGTGGTTCGCCTCGGACGGCCTCCACCTGAGCGCCGAGGGCGCGGTGCAGTTCGCGATCTTCCTCCACCGGACGCTGCAGCGGTACGGGCTGACGGGGCCGGCGAAGCCGCCGCACGTCGGCCTGTGGTGAATGCAGGATCCCCGCCGGGGCGGCCGGCCTCGACGAGGTCGAGCAGCGGTTCGTACTCGTGCTCGTTGGCGGGCACCCGGGTGTAGCGACGAGGTCCGGCTCTGGCCCACCGACGGAGAGGCCATCTCGGTGCGCGCGGATGCGGGCCGCGAGCACGCGCTTGGCCGGCTCGCCGTCGCGGCTCGAGCGGCTGTTATGCCGTGGAGGTCCTGGCCGATGTCCGTACCGAGCTCGTGCGGCGCCTGCGTGACGGGGTGGCCGCCTGGAAGATCGCACCTGTCCACGTCTCGATCTTCGGCTCGGCTGCACGCGGCGACGGCGACACGCAGAGCGACATCGACATCTTCGTCTTGCGACCGGTGGACCTCGCAAGACGACCCCGACTGGCAGGAGATCGTCGGACCAGAACCCGGCGAGCTGTCCCGAGGGCGGCGGTGAGGACACAACGCACGTACGCAGCAGCCGTCTGATCGCGTGCAAGCGCGCGCCCGCCTCGACAACGCGGAGAAGTCCCTCGAGGTGGCCGAGCTCGTCGCAGGTGAGCGGAGATCCCCGAATCGCGGAGGCCAAGGCCCTGCTCGACCTGCTCTACCTCGAGGACACGGCCCAGTGCGGGCTGATCCCGATCGCCGGTCGCGAGCTTGCTACCGCGCTGCGGCGGGCGAGGGCGCTGCTCGACTTCGCGCGCGAGGTCGTCGGGCGATAGGAGGCGCGCAGTTTTCGGCCCGCCTATCCTCTGTTCGTGGCGATCGACGCATCGAAACTGCGCCACGGCCGGGTTCGTGGACGCTACTTCCGCGAGAACTTCGCGCAGGCCGGGATCGACCTGGCCCAGATCATTCCCGAGCTGGTAACGAACGCCGACGCGGCGATCGCCGCAGCCGGTCGCGAGCGCGGCCGGATCCAACTCCGAATCGGCCCCGCCGATCCCGACTTCCTGCAGGCGTGGAAGGCGGCGCTGCGCAGCCTGCACGTGCCGGCGTTGCGGAGCTGGCGGTACGAGCTCGTCTGCGCGGACGACGGCGAGGGCGTCGATGCCGAGACGGTCGACCAGCGCCTCGGCGCCCTCGGTGTTGTCCCCGAGCACGAGGGGCAACGCGGGCTCTTCGGTCGCGGCCTGCGCGACGTCTGGCTTGCGCAGGGCGGCGGGCGGATTCAGGGTGTCCGCGGCGGGCGAGCAGTCGAGTCGTGGTTCCTGCCGGCGGCCGGTGACGATCCCTACGTCTACACGCACGTCCTCGACGAGCCGGCGACGCGCGCGATCCGCCGCGAGCTCGGGATCGGGCACGAAGGCACACGGGTGACGGTGCCGCTCGCCGACCGGCGGCTCCCGCCGAGCGGCCGGCTGCGCCGGCTCGTCGCCGACCTCGTCCAGCTGCGACCGATCCTCGAGGACGAGAGCCGGGAGATTCTCCTCGACCTTCCAGGCGAGCCGCTCCAGCTCGTCCGGTACACGCCGCCCGAGCCCGATCCCGAGCGGCCGGTGCTCTTCGACGACGAGATCGAGCTCGGCCGCGGCATCAGGGCCCGGATCGTCCTCCGCCGTTCGGCCCAGCCGATCTCGCTCAGTCCCGCCCGAGCCGCTCGCCGAGGCGGCCTCGTCGTCCTGTCCGGACGGACCGCACACGAGACGACGCTCGCGGGACTCGAGGCGCGCCCGGGCGCCCGGCATCTCTACGGCGAGGTCCGCTGCGAGGCGATCGAGCGGCTGCAACGCGAAGCGCTCGACACGCCGCGGCCGCAGGTCGTCGTCCGCGTCGACCGCGGCGGCCTCAACGACGCGCACCCGCTCGTGAAACGCCTCTACGCCGCAATCGAGCGCGTCGCTCGGCCGATCGTCGAGGCCGAGGAGCGCCGGGCGGGCGCGCCTCGTGCGCGCCGGGAAAGAGATCGCCGCCCGCGACGAGGTCGGTTTGCGCGCGCTCAACGACGCGCTCCGGGCCGCGTTCGACTCCCCCGGGCAGGCAGGATTCACGCGCGGCGGCGCGGCAGCCGAGCGGCCGGTCGCGGAAGGGGAACGGGCGACCGTCCCCGGGCAGCCACCGTCCCCTGGGCCGCAGGCGATCTCGCTCGAGGCCGCGATGCGCTTCAAGCAGTCCCCCATCCGCGTCCGCCCGGGCGAGCAGCGGACGGTGTCCCTCCTCTTCGACCCGGTTCAGATCCCGCCCGGGACGCCGATCGAGGTCGCGACCGATCCCGGACTGTCGCTCTCCCTCTGGCGAGGCGAGGTGCCGGAGCCCGGTGCGCGCGGCTGGTCACGCGTGAGCGGCAGCCTGCGCGCACTCGTCTCGGCCGAACCCGGCTCGCAGCTCGGCGTCTTCGCCGAAGCCGGCGGCCACGACGCCGAACTGGTGGTGCTCGTAGTCCGCCACCACGCATCGGGCTGGGCGCGCGAGATCGCCCGCAAGGACGAGGACTCCCACGTCGAGGCCGAATTCGAGCCCGAGACCGGCGTCGTCACCGTCTACGAAGGCCGGCGCGAGTTCAAGGCGCTCGAGCGAGCCGCCCGCCAGGGCGGGCTCGCCCGCGCCCGCGTGCGCGAGTACGTCCCCTACCGGATGCTCGAGGTCGAGGTAGCCGCCAACGCCGTCTACTGGTGGGCGGCCGAACGGATCCTCGAACGCCGACTGCCCGGCGAGCGGCCCGCCGACCCGGCCGAGTACGCCGCCGCGGTCCGCATCGAGGCCCAGCTGCTCCGCCACCGTGCCCACGACAAGTTGATGAAAGCATTCCTTGGACCCGAGGTGTTCGAAGGCACCGTCGTGATCACGCCACGCGCGACGGCCGCGAGCGAGCAACTGCGCATCGCCTGAGAGCGCTGAGAGCCACCACAAGCGCACGACGCGTCGCGCGCGGCGATAGGTGCGGTCAAAGAGCCGATGTCGCCGAGTGACACGCTCGACCGAGACCGCAGTCAGCCCGCCGCGGGGCGAGCCTGACGAGTCGTAGGTGGGCCGCCGCTGAGCCTCGCAGCAGGCGACTGGTTGTCGCGCCCGGTCCTGGCAGGGCCGGAGATCCGGCGAAGCGGGACGATAGAAAA
>JAVKST010000056.1:0-10958 GCA_039583515.1 Gaiellaceae bacterium | reverse complement strand
AACCTGCGCCAGATCCAGGAGCTGCTCGGGCACAAGCACCTCGACTCGACGCAGCGCTACGTGCACGTCACGGCGCACGGTCTGCGCGGCGCCGTGAAGAGACTCCGCTTCCCGACAGATCCCGCCGACGTCATCAAGAGCCCCTAACGGCGACGCAGACAGGTAGACCTCGCATCCGCGTCCGCTTCCACTGTTAGAACGACTGACCGATGGCACCGGCCACCGGAACCGCGCTCATCATCCTGGTCGTCTTCGTCCTGCCGGGGTTCGTCGCCCTGTTGATCGGCGAGCGTACCCACGTCGTCCCCGTCCGCAACCGTTCGCCGTTCGAGCTGTTGCTGATGGCCACCTACTACAGCGTCGTCTGCTGGGGGATCATCGCCCTCGCCTCGTGGCCCTTCGGGCTTGATCGCGCCGACATCCGCCGGATGTGGCGTGAGGGGAGTCTTGGTCAGCTCGCCGGACTCGCGCTGTTGGCGATCCTGGTCACCCCGGCCGCGCTGGCGACGATCGCGCGGCGGTGGGGCACGTCGAAGAAGTGGCGGCCCAAGGTGCTCAAATGGCTCCGCATTCACGAGGGCCACGCGATCCCAACGGCCTGGGACGAGCTGTTCCGCCGTCGGCGCCCGGCGATGGTGAGAGCGGTCTTGACCGACCAGCGCGTCGTCGGCGGCTACTACGGCTCCAACAGCTTCCCCGGCTACGGCGAGCAGAGCCAAGACTTGTTGCTCGAGCAGCGGTGGCAGCTCGATGATGACCACTGGTTCGTCGAGGCCGTCGAGGGCTCGCACGGACTATGGCTTTCGGCCGGGAGCATCGTCAGTCTCGAGCTATACGATCCGGTCTATGAGCAACCCGCCGAGGAGACCGGGCAAGCAGCCGGCGCGCCCATCGATGACACCAGGAAAGGGGCAGGCCGGCCATCAACCGCCGCCGGTGAACAAGATGCCAGTGGCCCCGCCGCCTAAGCCCGCCGAGGGCAAGAAGAAGTGAGCCCGCCAAGGCCGCCGCGCAAGAAGGAGAGCGGGCATCAGCCGCCGCCGAAGACGAAGGCGCCAGCCAGTCCGCCGCCGAAGCCAAGCGAGGGGAAGAAGTGAGCGAATCCGACACGTCACCGCCGCCCGAGACCAAGGGCCACCAACCCCCGGAGCGGCTGCAGGAGGGCCACGCCCCGCCGGTCACGCCGCGCGGCGAGAGCGGTGACGTTGCCGCCGGCCATCAAGCCCCGGAGACGCGCGGCCACCAGCCGCCAGCCGATCACATCGAGCTCGGCCACCCGCCGGCCGAAGGCGTGGTCATCGTCCAGTCAGTCGGCGAGATGCACTCGCCGGCCGTAGACGCGCCGCCGCCGACCGCCGCCCCGCCGAAGCCGGCTGACGCGGCGCAGAGCGTAACTCCGCCGCAGGCACGCGAGAGCGCGCCGCCGCCAACCGGGAGGTTGTCCCGTAGCTCGTAGAACTTGAGGTGGCGGTCCTCCCGGCTCGTCCGGTCGCGTCGCGACCGTGGCGAGTGCAGAAGTCGTCGTTCGAGACAGGAGGAACCGCCATGAAGACCGTATCGCGGGAGCAGGTCGGCACGGCCGAGGGGGCGTTGCCGCCGCGTGTGCAGGAAGCGCTCGGGCAGCTGATCGGCTCGGCGAGGGAGGGGCTGCTCGCCTTGAGCGTCGGTGTCGGGCTGGGCGTGCTGGCCGAGCTGCTCGAGGAAGAGGTCGTCGAGGTTGTCGGTGCGAAGGGCAAGCACGATTCCGAGCGCACCGCGGTGCGTCACGGGCACGAGTCGGGCGAGGTGACGCTCGGCGGCCGCCGCGTCGGGGTCGAGCGGCCGCGCGTGCGGACGGCGAACGGCGGCTCGGAGGTGCGGCTCGCGACCTACGAGTACTTCGCCGACCGTGATCCGTTGTCGCGTTCGGTGCTGGAGCGGATGCTCGCCGGCGTGTCGACGCGTCGCTACCGGCGCACGCAGGAGCCGGTCGGCGCCGAGGTCGAGCAGCAGGCGCGGTCGACGTCGCGCTCGTCGGTGTCGCGGACGTTCGTCGAACGGACGCGCGCGGCGCTGGGCGAGCTGATGAGCCGCCGCCTCGACGACGTGCGCCTGGCGGTGATGATGATCGACGGGCTCGAGCTGCAGGGACGCACCAACGTCGTCTGCCTCGGGATCACGACCGAGGGCGTGAAGATCCCGCTCGGGCTCTGGGAAGGCTCGACCGAGAACGCGGCCGTCGCGACCGCGCTCTTGAGCGACTTGGTCGAGCGCGGCCTCGACCCCGAGCAGGGGATCCTGTTCGTGATCGACGGCGCCAAGGCGCTACGCAAAGCGATCCGCAACGTCTTCGGTGAGGCGCCGGTGCAGCGCTGTCTGCGCCACAAGGAACGGAATGTGCTCGACCATCTGCCCGAGCGCGAACGGCCGGCCGTGAAGCAGCGGCTGCGGCGGGCGTGGGCGCTCGACGATCACTCCCGCGCGCTCGACCAGCTCCGCCGGCTCGCCCGCGAGCTCGAGCGAACGTATCCGGGCGCGGCCGGCTCGCTGCGCGAAGGACTCGAGGAGACACTGACGCTCAACCGGCTCGGCGTCACCGGCTCGCTCAAGCGAACGCTCGAGAGCACCAACCCGTGCGAGTCGATGATCGAAATCGTCCGCCGCACCCAACGCAACGTGAAGCGCTGGTCCTCCGGCGAGATGGCGCTGCGCTGGACCGCCGCCGGCATGCTCGAAGCCGAACGCCAGTTTCGGAAGATCATCGGCTACCGCAACCTCGCCACCCTCGTCATCGCGATCGAACGCGACCACGACCGCCGCGCAGCTCACACCACGAGCAAGGAGGCGACTATCCTCGTCAATACCTGACCGTCACACCCGGACCGCCGCCGCCAAATTCCACGGCGCGCGGGACAACCTCCCAACCGGCGACAGCCAGAGCGAGTAGCACCGAGCGTCGTCAGGCGACAAGCTTGCTCGACTTGTCCCACCGAAGCCGATAGTCCGCTGCAGGATCGGAGTCACGAGAAGGCTTAGGAAGAGGTCGCGACCCGGACGTTCGCCGAACGATCAGCTGCCGTGGAACCTCAGCAGGTCTTTGCCACTCAGTCAGCAGGGCGTGACTTTGCAGTCGGGCGTTCGGTAACCGCATTCCATTGTTGGCAGCTCGCGCGACCTGCCTCGTCTCGGCGCCTTCGTGAAGCGCCCTGGGTCGTAGAACTCCAAAAGACCCAGGGTGCTTAGACCGTGGCCGGCGGGAGCCCTGGAAGCAGATCTGTGACGTTGATCACGAGGCTCGCCGACTCCCAACGACCGCCAGCTGAGTCGACCGGAAGGGCTGGAGCAAGCGCGGCCGCCGACTGCCAGCCGATCACCTCGCCCTCCCGGCGGAGCGAGTCCGTGACGAGACAGATCACGATCGCCCAGTCTCTGTAGCTCAACCCGATTTCGGCCTCGTTCCGACTCAAGTGCACAGAGACGGTGTCGTCGACAAGCGATGTGGTCGCCTTGACCTCGATGAGACGATTCGCCCCCGAGATGCGTGGCGCTGAGATGTCGTAGCCGAGCTGATCGCTCTCAAGACTGAGGTGGCGGACGCAACGGGCAAGCTCGGGATAGCCGAGTGACGCGAGTTCGTCCCGCAAAGCAGCGACGACAACCTCCTCCCCAATTGCTCCGATTAGACGCTGACGCGCGTCTTCAAAGCGGCGCGCCAGCGCGAGCAGGAGTTCTTCTCGACGCGCTGGATCGGGAATCAGATCGGCGAGCTCCGCTCTGGCGTGGTCGGACAACCATGTGACCTCCTTGACGCTGTGCTCGAGTGCGCGACAGTAGATCGCTGCGATTGCATCATCGGCCGCACCGCTGAGTATTTGGTGCAACTCAGTACGTGGGTAGAGGGTCCCGTCGCGCTCCTCGACTAGGCCGCAGTCGACGAGCAGGCGCTGACCGCGTTCGAGGTCAGGCGGAGCGAACAGCCCGCCGGTCGCCTTGTGCCAGTAGGACTCGTAGGCGTCGACGACGCGCGAGCCGCGCTCGTCGATCGTGGCCGCCACGTGGATTGCCGCACGGACGGCGTGTCCAGTCGGCAAGCCCCCCGCGTCGGCCCAGGCCGGCGTCTCAGTCGCCACGCCCGAGATGCGCCAGCAGCGCATCGAGATCGTCGGAGTCGACCCAGCTGCCGTACGCCTCCTCGTCCGGCAGCGCCATCGTCACCAAGTTCGCGTCGGACAGCATTGCCGCCAGCCGCTCAGCCTTGATGCGGATGCGGTCGTCGACCGTCTCGTCGATTGTCCCCTCGCTGACGAGGAAGGTGATCCGGGTCTCGGTGCCGGGGGCGAGCCCGAGGCGGTGGATGCGGTCGATCGACTGCAGGTACTGGCCGGCGTTGAAGGTGCGCTCGGTGTAGATCGCGTCGTGGCAGACATGGTGCAGACTGACGCCCTCGGACATCGCGGCCGGGTTGGCGAGCAGCACCCGGCAGTCGTCGTCGGCGCGGATGCGGCGCAGCTCGCTTTCGCGCGTCAGCGGGTCTGTCTCCTCGCCCGAGGGGACGCCGCCATAGATCAGCGCCGGGTGGTGCGGGGCGAGCAGGCGCTCGAGGTCGAGCAGGTTGGCGACGAAGTTCGACCAGACGAGAGTCTTCCGCCCCAGCGCGGCGTTCTCGGCCACCATGGCCGCGAGCGCCTCGAACTTGCGCGGCGTCTCGAAGCGCCCGTAGGCGCGGACCTTCTCCGCGAGAGAGGAGCCGTCGGGGATCGGCTCCGGCGGCCAGATCGCACGGGAGGGGTCGCTGCCGATCGCCGTCGCCAAGAGCGCTGGGTTCGTGGCCGCCTCGAGTAGGTACATCACGATCACCCCGAGGTCGCCGAACATCGTCCGGTCGCGCATGCTCGTGCGCATGGCGCGTCCCATGCGCGTGCGCAGCACCGCGTAGATCTCGGCCTGCAGCGGCTTCATCTCGACGACTTCGACCCTAAGGCTCGGCGCATCGAGTCCGAGCTCGTCCTTGCGCGTGCGCGCGAATAGCGGTCGCAGCCGCCGCGAGACGTCGGCCATCACCGTCGGCGGCGGATCGGCGATGTCGACGCCGGCCGGCAGGATGCGCCGCGACTGGTGCGGCCAGAGGTACTCCATCAGCGCCTCGAAGTCGTTCGGATGCTGCGGCGCCGGCGTCCCGGTGAGGATGTCGCGGCGGACGGCAAGATGGGCGAGGTTAAGGCAGGCCGTCCCCCACTCCCCGCCGCGGCCGCGCTTCATGCGATGAGCCTCGTCGAGTATCACCTGTGTCCGCCCGCCGAGCACCCAAGCGGCGATCCGTTCGTAGCGGGCCACCAGCCTCTGGTAGTTGACGAGCAGCACCTCCACGCCGCGCGGCACCCTGCCGTCGAGCCGGGCGATCACGGGCACAGGATCGAGGCACTCCTCTGCCTCATCGATCCAGGCGTCGAAGGCCGACAGCGGCGCGACGACGAGCAGGCGGTCGACGCGGCCGCGAACGCGCTCGGCCTCATAGACGGCGTAGGCCACCGATGTCTTGCCGGCGCCGGGTACCGAGAAGTTCGCCCCATGCGACAGCGCCAAGACCCGCGCCAGGTCGCGCAGCTGGAACGGACGCAGCTCGCGCCGGAAGCGGCCCTCGCCGAGCAGCGCCTCGACCTCGTCGGCGTCGAGCGGGGGGTTGGCGCCAGCGAGCGCCAGCGCGACCTCATGCCGCTCGTCGTCCTCGCGGCGCAGCATCGCGAGCAACGCGTCATCGAGCGAGGCGTCGCAGCCGTAGGTCGTCAGCGCCTGGCCCAGCCAGTTGCGCGTCGCCAGGAAGCGCTCCAGCGGGACAAGCAGCTCGTCGTCGCCGACGCGACGCGCTGCGCCGGGTGCGACGTTGCGTCCGACGGAGTTCCAGAGCTCGACGGCGACCGCGTCGTCGCGCCTGAGGAGGACGGCCGGCGGCTCCCCGCTCAGCGCGATGCGCAGGGTTCCAGCCGTGCTATCCCCCGAGGACGTTGGCCTTGGTCAGCGCCGCTTCAAGATCGCGCGTCGCTCGCTTGAACTTGTTGAATGCCGCTTCGAGCGACTTGCGGTGCTTCTGATCGAAGTCGGGGTCATTGCCGACAGCCTTTACGGCGTCCTGCCCCTTAGTCAGCTCACGCGTCGCCGCCTTGATGCTGTCGATCGGCGCCGCGAGCTTGTCGGCGTCGCGCTCGTCCCTCTTCTTCTCCTTGATCCCCGTGATCACCGCGGCCTTGATCGCCTCCTTCACCTCGTCGCGCTCGAGCACGACCGGCGTACCGTCGACCTGGACGCGCTTATCGCGCCTCGTGACGACGTTGATCAGTCGCTTGACGTCGACCGGTACTGGCTCGTCATCGCCGCTCTTGACCAGCAGTGCCTCGGCTCCAGCAGGGACCTCCGTCGTTCCGTTCCCCTGCGGGGCGGCGAGCTGCTCGGCGACCTCCCCGACCACTTCGTCCTCTTCGAGCTGCGGGAGCATGTAGTCGGACATGAAGGCGGCATCGATGCGGCGGATCTGGTGCACAGGGGTCACGCCAACGGCGACCGACAGCAGGAAGCTCTCTAGGTAACGACGCGCCTCCTCGGGATCGCGCTCGAGCAGCGGGTGATAGAGACGGTGCACTTCCCGCAGCTGCTCGTAGCTCAGCGTGTCGAAGAAGGTCAGGTGCAGCAGCTCGTCGGGGATGCGCTGCATCTCGCGGATCAAGTCGAGCATGCGCAGCCGCAGACGCACCTCGTTCTCCCCCTTGCGCTCGCTCTCCGGGAAGATGCGCAGCTCGCGTGCGATCTGCGCGTCGGACAGGTGGCGCTCGTTTGAGAGTTCCTCGATGAAGAGAAGCTCGTTGGTCAGCGAGTACTCGACCTTGAGCTCCTTCTGCATCTGCAACCGGAGCTCCAGCAGCGCCAACTCCTCGGCCTGAGCTGTAGGCGGCAGGACCGCGACGCGGATGTAACGGCGGCTCGGATCCTCGAACTCGCGCAGGGCGACGGCGCGCGTATTGGCGTTAACGAGGACACCGTTGTGGGTCATCACGCCGGCGTCTTGCTGGCCATCCTGTATCAGGGACTCCTTCAGGGCAGCAAACTGCTCGAGCTTGCGGGCTTCGCGGACATGACGCTCGAGCACCCGTTGCGCCGGCTCGCTATGCGGATCCTTGCGCAGCTCCGCCCACTCCGGATCGTCCTCGAGCTGTGACCGTAGCCGGTGCGAGCGGTGGTTGAGGAGGACCTCGTCGACGCCGATCTTGATCACCGGGCGGAGCAGCGGCTCCCCACCTGACCAGGGCAGCCGCGCGACTTCATGCCGCTCGGGCGGCACCTTGTTGAGCTCCCGGATCAGCCCTTGGATACGCTCGATTCGCTGCGCGTCGGTGATCTGCGCCACCGTGCCCTCCTCGCGGTCCTCTCGTTGACTGAGGATAACGCCGCCGAAGGGGAGGTAACAGGCCTCCGGCTGCCCGGATTCCGAGCGCTAGCTTGATCCGGCCGACAAAGGACGTACAGTCACGTCGTGTCGGCACCTGAGGCAGCGGTCGACGAACTGGTTGCGCGCGTTCGCGCCGCGACCCCGACGGCGGCCGATCCCATTCGTCTGCGGAAGGTCTTCGCCGCGGTCCTCGCCGAACTCGAGATTGCACCGGGCGACCCGGCTTGGACGGACGGGCGCGACGTCGTGGGCGCGGCCTACGAACGCCTGCTCTCTGGGCGCGCGCGTCGAGCGCTGGGACAATTCTTCACGCCGCTACCAATCGGCCGCGCCATGGCCCAGTGGCTGCTCGCTGACAAGCCGCGGCTCCTGCTCGATCCCGGCTGCGGCTCAGGCTCACTGCTCGCCGCCGCGGCACACGAGCGTACTGCGCACACGCGCCTCGTGGGCCTTGATGTCGACCCGCTCGCGATCACCATGGCCGAGAAGAACGCCTCGCTGCGCGCAATTGAAAATCTCGAGCTGCGCTGCGTGAACTTCCTGACCGAGTCAATCGACGAGCGCCCGGACGCGATCCTCTGCAATCCGCCTTACACACGACACCAATCACTGTCAGCAAAGGAGAAGGCGGCAATCCACGCCGGGTTCACCGAACGGCTCGAGGTCGAGTTCAGCCAACTGGCCTCGCTGCATGTCCTGTTCCTCGTCCGCGCGCTGGAAGTCGCGGCCGAGTCAGCGCGGCTGGCATTCATCACTCCGGCGCATTGGCTGGACATGCGGTATGCGGAGCGAGTCAAGGAGCTTGTTCTAAGAGAGGCCCACGTCGAGACCATCCTCGAGTTTCCGGCTCACGACCTGGTTTTCGAACATGCGATCACCACGGCGACCGTCACCCTGATCCGCAAAGGTGAGGGCGGCGGCACGACACCGACGCGCATGGTGCGCGCGAAATCGACACGTCGCGAGGACATTACGTCAGTGTTGGAAGACCCTGAAGCCGGCGCACGTGTCACTCTGACGAGTTCGAAGAAGTGGTCGCGAGTCGCTCGGCGGGTCAACCGACAGGGGGTGCTACTCGAGGAAGTCGCCCACGTTCGTCGTGGAGTGGCGACGGGCTGCAACGCGTTCTTCATTCTGAGCGACAAGGAGCGTCGGCTGCACAGTCTCAACCGATGCGCGTTGCGTCCCTGCATCGCCTCTCCACGAGTCGTCACAGTCGACGAGATCGACGCAGCCGCATTCGCCGCGCTCCCGGAAACCGCGCCAAAATGGCTGCTGTCTCCATCACGCGAGCGACTCGGCGGCCCGCTGGAGCACTACCTGTCACAAGCGAAGGGCTTCGGTGTCCAGGAGCGCTACCTCGTAAAGCAGAGGATGGCGGCCGGCCGCCCATGGTGGAAGGTCGAAGCAGACTTCGAGTCGCCGATCCTGTTCAGCTATTTCAACCGGGAGCGGCCACGCTTCGTCCGCAACCGCGTCGGCGGCGTGCCCCTCAACAACTGGCTGGTGATCCAACCTCATCGCGGCATCGACCCAGACGCCCTCTTCGCCGCACTAACGGAGCCGGCCGTGCGCAACGGCCTCGAGAACGACTCGCGCCGTTATGGCAATGGCCTCTGGAAGCTCGAGCCCTCGGAGCTGAAGTGCCTCCGCCTTACAGCTGGTCGCGAGGCGCTTCGTCAGCGATACTCCTGAGCGACCGGGCATCGCAATCGGCGTCCCTGGCCGATTAGATTCAACGCGATGCCACCCGATGCCATCACCGCTCCCGAGCCAAAGCCCGACCCGACTCCGTCTACCCGCCCGCTCTACCGCTTCGCGATCGTGCCGAACATGCCCGAGCAGCTTGCGCGGCTGGGCGCGCTTGCCGAGCCCGAAGACTGGAACTACCGGCACACGCCCAGTGATCACGACCTGCCCGTCCTCTTCAACTACCTCCATCACACTTTCGAACGACTGAACGAGGAGGGGAAGATCGCCGTCTCCAGGGATGGCGACCACTCCTGCTGGAACACCGGCCTCGTCACCATCCACCAGGAACCCGTCTACGCCCTTTTCGATCGAAACCTGTTTCCGGACGACTCGCGTCCTTGGCACCTGCGCGACTTCTATCGCAAGGGCGAGCACCACCTGAACTACTTCGAGTCACTGCCGGAGATGGCGCACTACTTCGACGACCCGTCCTGCCTCGTCCTCGATACGCGCTTCGATCTCCGCCCCAACATCGAGCACGTAATCGCCGAGAACCGCGACCGCTTCCCCGAGCCCTACCGCGCGATGTCCGACTACCAGCTCCAGACGGTCGTACGCGGAGCGATCGAGAATGCCAAGGAACGAGTCCGTCGCAACTACAAGGCGGCAGTTCCGCAGTACTACCGCGGCCGCGTCCAGCTTCTGTTGCCGCTCTGCCTCGAGACGCCGACGCGCGCTGACCTGGCGCTCGTCGTCGAGAGGTTCGAGGGCTTCTATCGCACGTCGACCTGCCTGACGCTCGACATGGCCTACAACAACGCGCGTCAGCTCGCCCGACCGGACACAGACTGGCTACAGCCCTAGCCCGGCGCGGCAACGCCTCCCACGACTCAGGCCCGCAGTCGCGGCTTCGACGTTGCGTCCCCCGGGGAAGAACGTTGGCAATGGACGAAGTGCCGCTCGCAGCGTTGGAGGCCGAGTGGGGTAGGTTGGTGCGCGGCGAGTTGGGGGCGCGGTTTAGGGCCTGGCAGGCGGACGACGCAGCGCTGAGACCCTTTGCCGACCTCGATGCCGTCATGGCCTTTCTGCATCGGCAAGGCCCGCCCGAGCAAAAGGACGCCCTGCTCTTGGCGCTGCTCGTCCGAGCCCAGCGAGAACAGCTCGCGGGACGAGTGGTGTTGCAGGCGATGCTGCCGGGGCTGAAGAGTCTTTCGAGCCGGCTCGCTCGCTCGGTGGTGAGCTTCGAAGAGCTCTGGCAGATCCTGTTCGCGTGCCTGTGGGAACGGATCGTCACCTATCCGGTCGAGCGGCGCCCGAGTCGGGTGGCCGCGAATCTGCTCCGCGACACGCTGAAGAGGACGCTGGCGGAGTTGAGTCGGGAGGCGAACGCGCTGGCGCAGCTGCCGGAGCTTTCGCTCGATGAGGTTGATGATCTGCTCGGCGCGGCAGCCAGTCCGGCTGCCGAGGCGGACGGACACGACGAACCGGAGACGCTGCTCAGGCGCGCCGTCGCGGCTGGCGCTGTGACCTCTGAGGAGGCTGAATTGATTCTCGCGACGGAGATCGATGGGGTGCCGATGGCGGCGGTCGCGGAGCGGCTGGGAGTCTCCTACAACGCGGTCAAGATCCGTCGGCAGCGCGCTGAGCAGCGGCTGCTCGAATTTCTTGGTGTTCTGCCTGACCCCTCAGGCCGGTCGAAGGGGCATTCATCTGTGCATGCGGACGACGAGAGTTCGCAGCGGCTCCTCCGCCGGCTCCAACTGATTGCAGAGATGGGCTATCCGCTTCCGTGTCCTTCACCGCGGTCGCGGCGCAACGACGCGCTATGAGGTGCCGCCGAGGATCTTCG
>JAVKST010000055.1:0-16147 GCA_039583515.1 Gaiellaceae bacterium | reverse complement strand
GAGGACGAGGCGCCTGTGGTACCCGCGGCGGAGGAGCCCGAGGCTCCGGCGGAGGAGCCTGCGGTCGAGGAGCCTGCCGCCGACGAGCCGGTGGCGGAGGAGCCTGCGGCCGAGGAGGCGGCGGCTGCCGCTGAGCCCCTGGCCGAGGCGCCGGAGCCCGAGGCCGTGGCCGAGGAGCCGGCCGCCGTGGCGGAGACGCCCGGGACGGTGGAGGCGGAGGCCGAGGCTGCGCCGGCGGAGAGCGCCGAAGCGGAAGGCGAGGCTCCGTCCGCTCAGCCCGAGCCGAAACGGAAGCGCAAGCGGCTGCCGCGGCGGTTGCGCCCACAGAAGACGCGCCCGCGCCGTCCCGCCGCGACCGGCGGGCGCAAGCCGATCGTCCGGCAGCCGAAGCCGGAGTACGACCGCGGCCGGCGCCAGGAGCGGCGCGGCGTCGTCGTCTCGAGCGCCATGGACAAGACGATCGTCGTCAAGGTCGACTTGATCACCTCGCACCAGAAGTACAAGAAGGTGATCCGGCGCTCGGTCAAGTTCCACGCGCACGACGAGCAGAACGCCGCCAACGTCGGGGACGTCGTCCGCATCGTCGAGACGCGCCCGCTCAGCGCGACGAAGCGCTGGCGGCTGGCAGAGATCGTGGAGGCTGCGAAGTGATCCAGCAGGAGTCCCGCCTCAAGGTCGCCGACAACACGGGTGCCCGCGAGCTGCTCTGCATCCGGGTCATGGGCGGCCATCACCGCCGCTACGCGCGCGTCGGCGACATCATCGTCGGTACCGTCAAGACCGCGACGCCGCAGGGCGCCGTGAAGAAGGGCGAGGTCGTGCGCGCCGTCGTCGTGCGGACGAAGAAGCCGTTCGGCCGCGACGACGGGACGACGATCGCGTTCGACGAGAACGCCGCCGTGATCATCGACGGCCAGCGCAACCCGCGCGGCACCCGCATCTTCGGGCCGGTCGCGCGCGAGCTGCGCGAGAAGAACTTCATGAAGATCGTGAGCCTGGCGCCGGAGGTCCTGTAGCGATGTCCCAGACGATGA
This sequence comes from Gaiellaceae bacterium, assembly GCA_039583515.1. Taxonomy (GTDB): domain Bacteria; phylum Actinomycetota; class Thermoleophilia; order Gaiellales; family Gaiellaceae; genus Palsa-739. Next base: position 15,113 of record JAVKST010000055.1, on the reverse strand, counting down.
AGATCAAGAAGGGCGACGTCGTGCACGTCCTCCGCGGCAAGGACGCAGGCAAGGAGGGACGCGTGCTCGAGGCGCTTCCGAAGCAGGGCCGCGTGGTCGTCGAGAACATCAACGTGGTCAAGCGGCACCGCCGCCCGCGGGCGATCCAGGGCTCGACCCACCTCGGCGGCTCGCAGATTATCCCCGGCGGGATCGTCGAGCTCCCCTCGCCGCTGCCGGTCTCGAACGTCATGGTCGTCTGCCCGACGTGCGGCAGGCCCACGCGAGTCGCCACGGTCGTCAAGCGGGTGAAGGACAAGAGCGTCCGCGTCCGCGTCTGCAAGCGCGAGGGCTGCGGCCAGGAGATCGACAAGTAATGGCTACCGTCACCGAGACCGAGACGTACACGCCGCGCCTGAAGGAGCACTACGAGCGCGAGATCCGGCCGCGCCTGAAGGAGGAGCTCGGGCTCGATTCCGTGATGCGGGTGCCGCGGATCGAGAAGATCACCCTCAACATGGGCGTCGGCGAGGCGAAGACCGAGGCGAAGGCCCTCGACTCCGCGCTCGAGGAGCTGACGACGATCGCGGGCCAGCGCGCCCAGGTGCGCCGCGCGCGCAAGTCGATCGCGCAGTTCAAGGTGCGAGAGGGGATGCCGGTCGGCGCCAGGGTCACGTTGCGCGGCGCGCGCATGTACGAGTTCCTCGACCGGCTCGTCTCGATCGCGCTGCCACGCATCCGGGACTTCCGCGGCCTCAACCCGCGCTCGTTCGACGGCCGCGGCAACTACTCGCTCGGCATCCGCGAGCAGATCATCTTCCCGGAGATCAACTACGACGACATCCAGCAGGTTCGCGGCCTCGACGTGACGATCACGACCAGCGCCGAGACCGACGACCAAGCCCGCGCGCTGCTGCAGGCACTCGGCCTGCCGATCGCGGGGGGCGACAGGAGGAACGAGTAAATGGCGAAGACGTCGCTCGTCGTGAAGCAACGGCGGCCCCAGAAGTTCAAGGTGCGGAACTACACGCGCTGCAACCGGTGCGGCCGGCCGCGCGCGGTGTTCCGCAAGTTCGGCCTCTGCCGGATCTGCCTGCGCGAGCTCGCGCACCAGGGCGCGATTCCCGGCATGACGAAGTCCAGCTGGTAGGAGAGAGACAGTGCTGACCGATCCGATCGCAGACATGCTCACCCGCATCCGCAACGCCAACAAGGCGCTGCACGAGCACGTCGAGATGCCGAGCTCGAGGATGAAGGTCGAGATCGCCCGCCTGCTCAAGGAGGAGGGCTACATCCGCGACTTTCATGTCAAAAGAGGAGCAGCCTTCGATACGCTGGTCGTCGACCTCAAGTTCGGCCGCAACCGCGAGCGGGTGATCTCGGGCCTGAAGCGGGTGTCCAAGCCGGGCCGCAGGATCTACGCCCGGAAGGACCGCCTCCCGCGCGTGCTGGGCGGGATGGGAGTCGCGATCCTCTCCACGTCCTCGGGCCTCGTCACGAGCCGCACCGCGCAGGAGCGGGGCATCGGCGGCGAGGTCGTGGCCTTCATCTGGTAACGCAATGAGTCGCATCGGAAAAGCCCCCATCCCGGTCCCGGACGGCGTCACCGTCACGATCGAGCCTGCGCGCGTCGCGGTCACCGGCCCGCTCGGCTCGCTCCAGCAGCAGGTGCCGCAGCGGATGCGGATCGAGCAGGGCGAAGGCCAGGTCGTCGTCACGCGCCCCACCGAGCGCGGCGAGGATCGCGCGCTGCACGGGCTGACGCGGACGCTCGTCGCGAACATGGTCGAGGGCGTCACCAAGGGCTTCGAGAAGCGCCTCGAGATCCAGGGCGTCGGCTACCGGGCCGCGCTCAAGGGCACGGACCTCGAGCTCAACGTCGGCTACTCGCACCCGGTGACCGTGAAGCCGCGCACCGGCATCACCTTCGAGGTTCCCGCGCCGACGCAGGTCGTGGTCAGGGGGACCGACAAGCAGATGGTCGGTCAGACCGCCGCCGAGATCCGCAAGGTGCGCCCGCCCGAGCCGTACAAGGGCAAGGGCATCCGCTACGAGGGCGAGCACGTGCGCCGGAAGGTGGGGAAGCGTGCGTAGCCTGGAGCGTGCGAATGCCTAGCCTGACGGTAAGAGAGGCCCGCGAGCGCCGCCACCGGCGCGTGCGGGCGAAGGTGCGCGGCACCGGCGAGCGGCCGCGCCTCGTCGTCTTCCGCTCCAACCGCGGGATCGAGGCGCAGCTCGTCGACGACGACAGCGGCCGCACGCTCGCCTCCGCGTCGCATCTCGCGCTCGCCAAGTCGTTCAAGGGCGACAAGACGGAGCAGGCGGCGGCTGTCGGGAAGGCGCTGGCCGCGGCGGCCAAGAAGGCCGGGATCGTGGCCTGCGTGTTCGACCGCGGCGGCTACCTCTACCACGGACGCGTCAAGGCGCTCGCCGACGGCGCCCGCGAGGGAGGTATGAGCTTCTGATGGGTGCCATCGAGTACACGGAGACGCGCGAGCTCAAGGAGCGCGTGGTCGAGATCAACCGCGTCGCCAAGGTGGTGAAGGGCGGCCGGCGCTTCTCCTTCACGGCGCTCGTCGTCGTCGGCGACGAGGTCGACCGCGTCGGCGTCGGCTACGGGAAGGCGCGCGAGGTGCCGCTCGCGATCACGAAGGCGGTCGAGGACGCGAAGAAGAACCTCTTCACCGTCCCGAAGCACGGCTCGACGATCACGCACGAGGTGCTCGGCAGGTTCGACGCTGCCAGGGTGCTGCTCCGCCCCGCCTCGGAGGGAACCGGCGTCATCGCCGGCGGGGGCGTGCGAGCGGTGCTCGAGCTCGGCGGCGTCCGCAACGTGCTCGCGAAGAGCCTCGGCACCACGAACCCGATCAACATGGCCAAGGCGACCGTGGTCGCGCTCCAGGAGCTGCGCCGGCCGGAGGACGTCGCTCGCATCCGCGGCAAGCGGATCAGCGAGGTGCTTCCCCTTCCCGCCGCGCAGGCCGAGGCGGCAGAGGAGGCGCCGGTCGAGGAGGCCGCTGCCGCCGTCGCCGCCGTCGTCGAGGAGCCCGCGGTCCTGGCGGAGCCCGCGCCCGTCGACGAGTCCGCGCGCGTCGAGGAGCCCCCACGCGCCGAGGAGCAGCCCCCCGAGGCCGCGGAGAGCGAAGGCGAGACCAGGGACGAGCCCGCCCCGCCGTCGCCGGCTTCGCCGACGGAAGCAGCCTCGCCGGCGCCCGCCGGCAAGCCGAAGCGGAGGGGCATCCGCCGCAAGAAGGACGAGAGCTAGTGCCGAAGGTTCGCATCACCCAGGTCCGCTCGCAGATCGGGCAGTCCGAGCGGCATCGCGGTACCCTGCGCGCGCTCGGGCTCGGCCGCATCGGCCGCAGCGCCGAGCACGAGGAGTCGCCGGTGCTCGCCGGCATGCTCCGGAAGGTCCGCCACCTCGTGAAGGTCGAGAACGCCTGATGCCGGAAAAGCAGCTCTCGCTCTCCAACCTGCAGCCGGCGCAGCCGCGCGAGGACCGCAAGCGCGTCGGCCGCGGGCTCGGCTCCGGCAAGGGCCGCTATGCCGGCCGCGGCATCAAGGGCCAGAAGTCGCGGTCGGGCTCCCACAAGATGCGCGCCGGCTTCGAGGGCGGCCAGATGCCGATCTACATGCGGATCGGCAAGCTGCGCGGCTCGACGTCCAAGGACGCCATGCCCGTGGGGCCGTTCCGCACGTCGACGCAGCCCGTCAACCTGCGCGACCTCGAGCGCTTCGAGGCTGGCGACGAGGTGACGCCCGAGAGCCTGGTCGAGAAGCGCGTGATCAAGAACACGCGCACCGACGTGAAGCTGCTCGGCGTCGGCGACGTGACGAAGAAGCTGACCGTACGCGTCCACGCGATCTCGGCGTCCGCGCGGGAGAAGATCGAGGCCGCCGGCGGTACCGTCGAGCTCCTGCGCGAGCCGAAGCCGAAGAAGGCCCGGCACCGCGAGGCGCAGCCTGCTGCAGCCGAGTCCGACGCCGAGACCGGCACCGAGGCCGACGCTCCCGAGGGCGAGCCCGGCTCCGAGGGCGGGGAGTAGCGGATGTTCGGGTGGCTGGCGAACGCCTGGCGCGTCCCCGAGCTGCGCCGGCGCGTCCTCTTCACCGCCGTCGTCCTCGCCGTCTACCGCTTCGGCTCGTGGATTCCCGCGCCGGGCGTCGACCAGCAGGCGCTCCACTCGTACTTCAACGGCGCGGGCGGCAACGGTGTCCTCAACCTGCTCAACCTCTTCTCCGGCTCGGCGCTGTCGCGCTTCTCGCTCTTCGCGCTCGGGATCATGCCCTACGTCACGGCGTCGATCATCCTCCAGCTCCTGACGGTCGTCGTGCCGACGCTCGAGCGGCTGCAGAAGGAGGGGGAGGCCGGCTACGCCAGGATCACGCAGTACACGCGCTACCTGACGATCGCGCTGGCGGCCGCGCAGTCGACGGGCTACGCGTTCCTCTTCAAGCGCGAGGGCGCGCTGCCGAGCGTCAACGCCGGCAAGCTGATCATCATCGTCCTCACCCTCACCGCCGGAACCGCGCTGCTGATGTGGATGGGCGAGCAGATCACGAAGCGCGGCGTCGGGAACGGCATCTCGCTCCTGATCTTCGCGTCGATCCTCGCCTACGCGCCGACGGGCATCAGCGCCTGGGTGAACGGCGGCACCACCGAGCGGCTGTTCTTCCCGCTCGTCGCGCTCGCGGTCGTCGTCTCGGTGGTCTTCGTCCAGGAGGGCCAGCGGCGGATCCCGGTGCAGTACGCGCGGCGCCAGCTCGGCAACCGCCAGACGACCGGCGGCTCCACCTACATGCCGCTGCGCGTGAACATGGCGGGCGTCATCCCGGTGATCTTCGCCGCCGCGATCCTCGCGCTCCCGGCCACGATCGGCAGCTTCGTCCCAGCCTGGCAGAGCTGGGTGAACGTCAACTTCGGCTACACGAGCTGGAAGTACCTGCTGACCGAGGCGATCTTGATCGTCGTCTTCACGTACTTCTACACCTCCGTCCAGTTCAACCCGGTCGACCAGGCGGACAACCTGCGCAAGTACAACGGCTACATCCCGGGTATCCGGCCGGGGCCGCCCACGGCGGCATACCTCGACCGGGTGCTGCAGCGGCTGACGCTGCCGGGATCGCTCTTCCTGGCGCTCGTCGCCGTGGCGCCTTCGGTCTTCATCGCCTACTTCGGCTTCTCGCAGGCGACCGCCCGCGCCCTCGGCGGCACCTCCGTCCTCATCGTCGTCGGCGTCGCCCTCGACACGATGCGGCAGATGGAGTCGCAGATGATGATGCGGCACTACGAAGGCTTCCTGAGATAGATGAACATCCTGGTCCTCGGACCGCAGGGCTCGGGGAAAGGCACACAGGCGAAGCGGATCAAGGCGACGTACGGGATTCCGCACATCGCCACCGGAGACATGATCCGGGAGATGAAGGAGCTGCCGACGGACCTCGGCCGGGAGCTGAAGGAGGTCTACGACCGCGGCGACCTCGTCTCGGACGAGCTCATGATCCGGCTGATCCACGACCGCCTCTCGCGCGGCGACACCCTCGGGGGCTTCGTCCTCGACGGCTTCCCGCGCACGATGGCGCAGGCCGAAGCGCTCGATGCGCTCCTGCGCGAGCTCGGCCGCGACCTCGACGTCGTCTTCGAGTTGCAGGTGCCCGACCGGGACGAGCTGCTCCGGCGGATGCTCGGGCGCGCGGAGGAGGAGGGGCGCGACGACGACACGCCGGAGGCGATCAGGCGCCGGCTCGAGCTGTACGACCGCGAGACGGCGCCGCTCGTCGAGTTGTACCGCTCGACGCGCGGGAACGTCGTCGGGATCCACGCCGACCGCCGCATCGACGAGGTCTTCCACGAGATCGAGCAGTCGCTCTCCTCGGTCGAGGCGCGAGCGTGAGGCCGGCGTGATCGTCCGCAAGTCGGCGGGGGAGATCGACGGGATGGCCCGGGCCGGCGCGCTCGTCGCCGAGACGCTCGGGCTCGTCGCCGAGCACCTCGAGCCCGGGGTGACGATGCGGGTGCTCGACCGGATCGCCGACGAGCACATCGCCGAGTGCGGCGGCTATCCGACCTCGAAGGGCTACAAGGGGTTCCCGGCCGCGCTCTGCCTCTCCCCGAACGCGATGGTCGTGCACGGGATCCCCACCGACTATGCCGCGCGCGAGGGTGACCTGATCTCGGTCGACCTCGGTGTCACGCTGGACGGGCTGGTCGCGGACAGCGCGGTCACGCTGCCCGTCGGGGAGGTCGAGCCCGAGGCGCAGCGGCTGCTGGACGTCTGTCGCGCGGCGCTCGCCTCCGGCATCGAGCAGGCGCGCGTGGGGAACCGGCTCTCCGACATCTCGCACGCCGTCGAGACCGTCGTCGAGGAGGCGGGGTTCTCGGTCGTCCGCAGCCTCGTCGGCCACGGTGTCGGCCGCTCCTACCACGAGGACCCGCAGATCCCGAACTACGGGTCGCCGGGCCGCGGGCCGCTGCTGCAGGAGGGGATGACGCTCGCGATCGAGCCGATGATCACGGCTGGAGGCCCGGACGTGTACGTCCATGCGGACGAGTGGTCGATCTCGTCGGTCGACGAGTCGCTCGCGGCGCACTTCGAGCACACCGTCGCGGTCACCGCCGAGGGGCCACGGATACTGACGCTGGCCGAAGCCCCTCTGCTACGATGATTCCCTTCCGCGCACGGCTCAGCCGTGCGCGTCCGTACGTCTGAGGCTCTGCACGAGAAAGGGATTTTTGCCGACGAAGGAAGAGAAGATCGAGGTCGAAGGCGAGGTCGTCGAGGCGCTCCCGAGCACGATGTTCCGGGTGGAGCTCGACGGGGGCCATTCGGTGCTCGCGACCATCTCGGGCAAGATGCGGAAGCACTACATTCGCATCCTCCCGGGCGACAAGGTCAAGGTCGAGCTCAGCCCCTACGACCTCAGCCGCGGCCGGATCACCTACCGGCACAGGTAATGGCGCTCACCAAGCTCGCATCGCGCACTCTCATCGCGCCTGCAACGCGTCGCGCTGCAGCGTCATCGGTCGCGCCCGGAGCCTCCGGCTACGAGCGCTCCCTGCGTCCTCGCATGGCCCGCGTTTCGCCGCGCTGCGAGCACGATCTGCTCGGTGGTGAGCGCTGGTGAAAGTTCGCCCGTCCGTCAAGCCCATGTGCGAGCGCTGCCGCGTGATCAAGCGGCACGGCACGACCATGGTCATCTGCTCCAACCCTCGTCACAAGCAAAGGCAGGGCTGAGTCATCGCACGCATCGCCGGAGTCAACCTCCCCAACCAGAAGCGGCTCGAGATCGGGCTGACGTACATCTACGGGATCGGCCAGCCGTCCGCGCAGAAGATCGCGGCCGAGCTCGGCTTGAACCCGGACACGAAGATCCGCGACCTGACCGACGAGGAGGTCGCGAAGCTCCGCGCGTACATCGACGGCAACCTCGAGGTGGAGGGCGACCTCCGGCGCGAGCGGCAGCAGGCGATCAAGCGCCTCTCCGAGATCGGCGCCTACCGCGGCATCCGCCACCGGCGCGGCCTGCCGGTCAACGGGCAGCGGACGAAGACGAACGCGCGCACGCGCAAGGGGCCGAAGAAGACGGTCGGACGCGGAAAGAAGGCCAAGTAGCGTGGCCCCTCCCAGGAGACAAGCGGCCACGCGGGGCCGCACGCGCCGCCGCGTCCGCAAGAACATCGCGATCGGGCAGGCGCACATCAAGACGAGCTTCAACAACACGATCGTCGCGCTGACCGACCGCGAGGGAAACGTGATCGCGTGGGAGTCCGCCGGCTCGGCCGGCTTCAAGGGCTCGCGCAAGTCGACGCCGTTCGCGGCGCAGGTCACGGCCGACGCGGCCGCCCGCAAGGGCATGGAGCACGGCCTGCAGAAGGTCGAGGTCTTCGTCAAGGGTCCGGGCTCCGGCCGCGAGACGGCGATCCGCTCCCTCCAGGCGGCGGGCCTCGAGATCCTGTCCGTCAAGGACGTGACGCCGCAGGCGCACAACGGCGTCCGACCGCGCAAGCGGCGGAGGGTCTGACGTGGCGAGGGATCTCGGAGCCAAGTGCCGTGTCTGCCGTCGCGAGGGGATGAAGCTCTTCCTCAAGGGCGAGCGCTGCCTGACGGAGAAGTGCGCGATCGAGCGCCGCTCGTATCCGCCCGGAGAGCACGGTCGCGGCCGGATCAAGCAGAGCGAGTACCTGCTGCAGCTGCGCGAGAAGCAGAAGGCGCGCCGCTACTACGGCCTGCTCGAGAAGCAGTTCCGCACGTACTACGAGAAGGCGGCGAAGCGCTCGGGGGTCACGGGCGAGGAGCTGCTGCGGATGCTCGAGACGCGGCTCGACAACGTCGTCTACCGGCTCGGCTTCGCCGCTTCGCGGGCGCAGGCGCGCCAGCTCGTGCGCCACGGCCACTTCCACGTCAACGGCCGCCGCGTGAACATCCCCAGCTACCAGGTGCGGCCGAACGACGTGGTGACGGTCCCGCCGAACTCGTCGGCGCAGCAGGTGATCCGCGACGCGACCGACCTCGTCTCGACGGTGGCGCCCTGGCTCCAGGCCGACCACGACGGCCTCACGGGCAAGGTGCTGAAGCAGCCCGAGCGCGGTGAGATCGACACGCCGGTGCAGGAGCAGCTCATCATCGAGCTCTACTCGAAGTAACGGAAAGAGGGAATTTCTTTGGCGACTAGAGAGATGAACTTCCAGATCCCGAGGATCGTCCACGAGGAAGTGGACGAGCATCGCGGGGTCTTCGGGATCGAGCCGCTCGACCGCGGGTTCGGTCACACGTTCGGCAACTCGCTGCGGCGGGTGCTGCTCTCCTCGCTCGAGGGGGCGGCCGTCACCTCGGTCAAGGTCGAGGGTACCGCGCACGAGTTCACGACCCTGCCCGGCGTCCGCGAGGACGTGACCGACGTCATCCTCAACCTCAAGAACCTCGTCGCGCGGTTGCACGGCGAGTCGCCCGAGGTCGAGGTGCACATCGCGAAGAAGGGCCCGGGAACGGTCACGGCCGCCGACATCGAGGCGCCCGCCGAGCTCGAGATCCTGAACCCGGAGCTCGAGATCGCGAACCTCTCGGAGAAGGGTCGGCTCGAGGTGACGCTGACGATCGGCCGCGGCCGCGGCTACGCGCCGGCGGAGCTGAACCGCGGGCTGCAGCACACGATCGGCGTGATCCCGATGGACTCGATCTTCTCGCCGGTGCGCCGGGTCGCATACCAGGTCGAGGCCGCCCGCGTCGGGCAGCGCACCGACTACGACAAGCTGACGCTCGACATCACCACCGACGGCTCCGTCGACCCGAAGGACGCGCTCGGCGAGGCGGCGGAGATCCTGATCCGCCAGCTCGCGATCTTCACCGACCTGGAGAGGATCGAAGGCTTCGGCGAGGCGCAGCCGGTGGACGGCGGCGGCGTCGGCCCAGAGGCGGCGCTCGCGCACGGGATGGAGAACTTCCCCATCGAGGAGCTCGAGCTCGGCGTCCGCTCCTACAACTGCCTGAAGCGGGTCGGCATCGAGACGATCGGCGACCTCGTGATGAAGACGGAGCAGGAGCTCGCCGCGATCCCGAACTTCGGCAAGAAGTCGATCGAGGAGGTGCGCGAGACGCTTGCGCAGCACGGGCTCAACCTCCGCGGCGACAACGGCCTCGGCGGCCTCGAGTAGTCCCATGCGCCACGCGCGGACAGGGAAGAAGCTCGGGCGCGACTCCTCGCACCGCCGCGCCCTCTACGCGAACCTCACCTGTTCGCTCCTCGAGCACGGCCGGATCCGGACGACCGAGGCGAAGGCGAAGGCGGTGAAGCCCTTCGCCGAGCAGATGATCACGCTGGGGCGGCGCGGGGATCTCCACGCGCGCCGGCAGGCGCTCGCGGAGCTGCGGTCGCAGGAGGTCGTCCACAAGCTGTTCTCGGACGTCGGCCCGCGGATGGCCGACCGTCCGGGCGGCTATTCGCGGATCGTCAAGCTCGGGCACCGTTCCGGTGACGCCGCCGAGATGGTCTATCTCGAGCTGGTGGACTTCGAGCCTTAGAGGCTCGAAGTCGATCCGATCAGCCGCCCGGAGTACCGAGGACGCTGCCGAGGGCGGCGCTGATGGCGGCGATGAGGATTCCGGCGAACGTCACGATGCCGAGCGCGCGCACGAAGGTGTCCTTGAAGAATCGGTAGCGGAAGTACGCGAGCATCAGGAGCTCGAACGCGACCACGGCGGCCGCCAGGACGACCGCGACGTGGTAGTTCGCGATCAGGAACGGCAGCGAATGCAGGACACCGCCGAGGAACGTCCCGCCGCCGGTGATCACGCCTCGGGCGACGGGGCTGCCGCGTCCCGTCAGCTCGCCCGTGTCCGACAGCGCCTCCGAGAAGCCCATGCTGATCGCTGCGCCGAGCGAGGTCGCGAGGCCCGCGATGAACGCGTAGCGCGTGTCGTGCGAGGCGAGCACGACTGCGAAGATCGGCGCGAGCGTCGACAGCGAGCCGTCGATGAGCCCGACCATCGCCGGCTGGACCCGCTGGAGGAGGAACGTGTGCTGGTCGGACACTTTATTAGAGTGTATCGATCCTTCTGCAATCGAGTAGAGCATAAGGAAGTCCTGACAAACAAGGTCAGGCGAGCCTGACGTGCGGCTCATGCTGACGCTCGAGTACGACGGCACGCCCTTCCGCGGCTGGGCGGCGCAGCCGGGCCTGCCGACCGTGGAGGACGCGCTGCGTGCCGCTCTCGCCGAGACCTTCGCCTCGCTCGAGAGCCTCGCCGTCGCCGGCCGCACCGACGCGGGAGTGCACGCGCTCGGCCAGGTGGCGACGGTCGACGTCGAGGGCGGGCCGCCGGCGGAGCGCGCCGCCGCCGCACTGAATCCGCGCCTGCCGGACGAGATCACCGTCGTGGCGGCGCGCGAGGTTCCGCGGTCCTTCCACGCCCGCCACTCGGCGCGCTCGCGCAGCTACCGCTACCGCCTCCTCACGCGCGCCACGCCGTCGCCGTTCGAGGTGCATCGCAGCTGGTGGCTGCCACGCCCACTCGACGAGGACGCGCTCGCCACGGCGGCCGCCGCGCTCTCGGGCGAGCACGATTTTCGCGCGTTCACGCCGGCGCAGACCCAGCACAAGGTCTTCGTCCGCGCCGTGGAACGCGCGGAATGGGTCCGCCGCGGCGAGCACCTGGACTTCGAGATCACCGCCGGCAGCTTCCTCCGCCACATGGTGCGGAGCCTCGTCGGGACGATGGTGGAGCGCCCGGGGGACGTTGCGCAACTGCTCGACGGCCGTGCTCGCCCGGAGGCGGGGGCGACGGCGCCGCCGCACGGCCTCTATCTCGTTGCCGTTGCCTACGATGACCTGCCGTGAGATTTCCCGTCGTCCTCTTCGATCTCGACGGCACGGTCGTCGACTCGGGCGCCATCATCCTCGCCTCGATGCGCCATGCGACCCGCGAGGTGCTCCGTCGCGAGTACTCCGACGCCGAGCTGCTGCAGGCGGTGGGCGGCCCCGGGCTCGAGGCGCAGATGCACGCGCTCGCGCCGGAGCACGTCGAGCGGCTCGTCAGCGTCTACCGGGCCCACAACGAGCCGCTGCACGACGGCCTCGAGGCGTGCCCCGGCATGGAGAACCTGCTCGTCCGCCTGCACGCGGGGGGCCGCCGCCTCGGCATCGTGACCGCGAAGCGCCGGTCGACGGTCGAGCTCGCCTTCGCGCGGGTTCCGCTCGGCCACCTGTTCGAGACGATCGTCGGCGGCGACGAGACCGAGCGCCACAAGCCCGATCCCGAGCCGCTCCTGCTCGCCGCGCGGCGCATGGGCGCCGACCGGAGCGAGACGGCCTACGTCGGCGACTCGCCCTTCGACGTCCGCGCGGCAAAGGCGGCAGGAATGTACGCCGTCGCCGTCACGTGGGGGCGCATCCACGACCGCGGGCGGCTCGAGGCAGAGCAACCGGACGCGATCGTCGACACGGCGGAGGAGCTCCTTGAGCGTCTCTAGCGTCGAGGCGCGCGCCGCCGAGCTCCGCGCGCTCCTCAACCGCTGGTCGTACGAATACCACGTGCTCGACGACCCGTCGGTCTCGGACGCGGAGTACGACCGCCACTACGACGAGCTCGTCGGGCTCGAGGCGGAGCATCCCGAGCTCGTGGCGCCCGATTCGCCGACGCAGCGCGTGGGGGCGCCCGTCTCCGACCGCTTCCGGAAGGTGCGCCACCTCGAGCCGATGGGATCGCTCGAGAAGGTGACGACGGAGGAGGCGCTCGCGAAGTGGGCGGACGACGTGCGCAAGCGGCTGGGAACCGAGGAGCCGGTCGCGTACGTGCTCGAGCCGAAGATCGACGGGCTCGCGATCAACCTCACCTACGAGGGCGGCGTCTTCGTCCGCGGCGCGACGCGCGGCGACGGCGTCCAGGGAGAGGACGTGACGCCGAACCTCCGCACGATCCAGGCGATCCCTCTGCGGCTGCAGGGCGAAGCGCCCTCGGGGGTCGTCGAGGTGCGCGGGGAGGTCTACATGCCGCTCTCGGGATTCCGCGAGCTGAACGAGCGGCTCGCCGGCACGAAGCAGAAGCTCGCGCCGAACCCGCGCAACGCAGCCGCAGGATCGCTCCGGCAGAAGGACTCGTCGATCACCGCCTCCCGGCCGCTCTCCGTGTGGGCGTACGGGATCGGCGCCGCAGAGGCGCTGGCGCTCGACTCGCACTGGGAGACGCTCGCGTGGCTGCGCCAGCACGGCTTGCCGACGAATCCGAACGCGGAGCGCCTCGAGTCGGTCGAGGAGGTCGCGCAGCGGTCGCTCGAGTGGGAGCGACGCCGGACGGAGCTCGACTACGAGATCGACGGGATCGTGATCAAGGTCGACTCGCTCGACCAGCAGCGGCGGCTCGGCGCGCTCCACCAGCGCCCGCGCTGGGCGCGTGCCTTCAAGTGGGCGCCGATGACCGCGCAGACGAAGCTCCTGAAGATCAACATCCGTGTCGGCCGTACCGGCGCCCTCAACCCGTGGGCGCAGCTCGACCCGGTCGAGGTCGGCGGCGTCACCGTCTCCACCGCGACGCTCCACAACGAGGAGGACATCAACCGCAAGGACATCCGCGAGGGCGACGTCGTCATCGTCCAGCGCGCCGGGGACGTGATCCCCCAGGTCGTCGGCCCCGCAGGCGCGCACGCGCGCGGGACGAAGCCGTTCCGGATGCCGGCGCAGTGCCCGCTCTGCGGCGCGGAGGTGGTGAGGCCGGAGGGCGAGGCGATGCACCGCTGCCCCAACCGCGCCTGCCCGTCGCGCGGGCTCGAGACGCTCATCCACTGGGTGCAGGCGGCGATGGACATCGAAGGCGTCGGCGAGCAGTTCGTCCGCCGGCTCTGGGACGAAGGGCTGCTCCGCTCGATGCCCGACCTCTACCGACTGACCGCGGAGCAGCTGCAGGAGCTCGACGGCTGGGGCGAGGTCTCGGCACGCAACGCGGTCGAGGCGATCGAGGCCTCGAAGAGGCAGCCGTTCTCGCGCGTCCTCTTCGGCCTCAACATCCCCCGCATCGGCTGGGTGCTCGCGATCAACCTCGCGCGCCACTTCGAGAGCGTCGACCGGCTGATGGCGGCCAGCCAGGAGGAGATCCAGGAGGTCGAGGGGATCGGCCCCGACCGGGCGGAGGGGATCGCCGAGTGGTTCTCCGACGAGCAGAACCGCGCGCTCGTGGGGGAGCTGCGCGCGCTCGGCCTCCGCTTCGAGCTGGGAGAGGAGGAGCGGCCGAAGGAAGGGCCGCTCACCGGCCGCGCCTACGTGATCACCGGCACGCTCGAGCGCTTCAGTCGCGACGAGGCGAAGGCGCGGCTCGAGGCGCTCGGAGCGAAGGTCACGGACTCGGTGTCCTCGAAGACGACCGGGTTGGTCGTGGGCGAGGAGCCGGGCGCGTCGAAGCTCGGCAAGGCGCAGAAGGCCGGCGTGCCGATCCTGGCCGAGCCGGAGCTGCTACGCCTGCTCGGGTAAGCTCGCGAAGCCTTCGGCTCCGTTTCGCAGCGAGCAGAGCATCAGCTCTGCGAGCTTCGAGCCAGGATCTGCGCGAACCGGTCCTGCGTGCGCTCGGCGTTCCGCGTCGACACCGGCGAGCCGTTCTCGACGACCGAGAAGACGTAGCGGTCGCCGACGAAGCCCGAGAGGGCCGAGGAGTTGTCCGTCGTTCCCGTCTTCGCGCGCACGAGGCCGCGCGCGGGGCCCCCGCGCATCCGCTCGGAGAGCGTTCCGGTCCTGCCCGCAATCGGGAGCGCCGCGAGCAGGTCCGGCCCGACGTCGGGGTCGCGCCACATCGCCTGCAGCAGGGCGGCGAGCGCGGCCGGCGTCCAGCGGTCGTCGAGCGAGAGCCCCGAGCCGTCGACCATGCGCACGCCCGCGAGCGGGACGGCGGCGTCGTGCAGCAGGCCGAGCGTGATGCGGAGGCCGGCCGCCGTCGTGCCGGCGTTCCCGGCCACCGCGCCGATCTCCTTCATCAGCATCTCGGCCGTGAAGTTGTCGCTGTAGCGGTCCATGAAGTCGACGAGCCTGGAGACCGGCTGCGACTCGACCTCGGCAAGCGGCACCGCGTCGCCGGCCGCAGTCCCGGGGGCCGCGCCGCGCCGCACCGCCACCCCGGCGCGAACGAGGTCTGCGCGGAACAGGTGCGCTGCCCAGAGCGCCGGCTGCGGCGTGTCGGCGCGGCCCGTCCAGCCGCGGTCGACGATCAGCGCCGACAGGGCGGGCGATTCGTTCAGGAAGAAGTCGCGCTTCCAGCCGACGCCGGTGCGGCGTGCGTCGAACCAGCTCTCGTCGCCGAGGACGCGCCCCGTCACCCTGCGAATCCCGGCCGCCGCCACCTGCCTCGCGAGCGAGGCCACCTCGGCCGAGGACAGCGACGGGTCGCCGTAGCCCTTGAGCACGAGGTCGCCCTTCCACGTCGTCCCGGCCTGCGTGCCGTCGCCGAGCGCGTCGGTCTCGATGCGGAAGCTCGGCCCGAGCGCGCTGAGCGCGGCGTAGCTGGTCGCGAGCTTCTCGTTCGACGCGGGGAGGAGGGGCAGGTTCGCGTTGTGCGCGAAGACGGTGCGCCCCGTCTGCAGGTCGACGGCGATGGCGCCCGTCCGGGCGGGGCTGACGTGCGCCGCCCGCAGCGCGCGCGCGAGCTGCAGCTGCAGCG
>JAVKST010000054.1:0-16371 GCA_039583515.1 Gaiellaceae bacterium | reverse complement strand
GAGCTGCGCCTCGAGGCCTCCCTCCGCCGGCGCCGGCGCCGGCGGATCCGCGGGGCCGCCCCCCGCGACGGCGCGCCAGCGCAGGAGGAAATGTCGCGCCACGTCGCCGACCAGCGGCCCCTCGACGCGGAGGCACGAGTCGTGCCAGCCGAGACCGTCCCGCCGCGGGTGGTCGCTCGAGTCGAGCCGGTCGCCGGCGAAGTTGGTGAGGTCGATCCCGCCGACGAACGCGATCTCGTCGTCGACGAGCACGAGCTTCTCGTGGTGGCAGTGAAACGGCCGCTCCTTCCTGTCGAGCTCCATCGCGACGCGCGTTCCGCGGACGAGCTCGTCGCGGGCGTCGACCACTTCCCCGCGGTCCGGGTGGAAGAGCGGTAGCGGCGCGCCGGCCCAGGCGAGCACGCGGACGTCGACCCGTTCCGCCGCGTCCGCCAGCAGCTCCCGCAGCGTCGGCCCGTCCGGCTCCAGGCGGAAGGACGGTGCGAAGTGCCAGCCCGCGAGGTGGACGTGGGAGCGGGCTCCGCGGATCGCCTCGGACACGCGAGCGAGCGCGTCTGCGCCGTCCACGAGCGCCTCGAGCCCGCACCCGGAGCGCGGCTCGAACGCCGCCGTCGTCGCCCATCCGCCCGCGGGCGGGTCGATCGCGGCTCGGCCGCCTCGGCGCGTCAACCGGCGCCGGTGGTGGGCGCGGATCAGCCGCTCTACGGAGTCGCCGACGAGATCGTCGAGGCGGTTCAGCGGGTACGGAGCCACGCTCCGGTCTTCCTACCCGCTGGGGGTCGTCGAGTACGAGTAGGAGGGCGCGTAGCCGTACGTGCCGGAGCCGCTGAGGTACGTCCCGCTGTAGCTCGTCGGCGTGGGGAAGTTCTCGACCGGCAGCGGCCCGACCGCCTGCGACATGAAGTCGTGCCAGATCTCGGCCGGGAGCGTGCCCCCGAACATCTCCGGCACGCCCTCGACGTCGATGAGCGGGATCTCGCCTTTCGGGTAGCCGATCCAGACGCACGTCGCGAGCTGCGGCACGTACCCGCAGAACCACGCGTCCTGGTAGTTCTCGGCGGTGCCCGTCTTGCCCGCGGCCGGGCGGCCGATCGCCGCCGCCGTCCCGGTGCCGTGCTCGATGACCCCCTCGAGGGCCTGGGTCTCGAGCGCGTCCTCGTTCGCGGTCAGGACACGGTCGCCCCGCGTCGTCAGGCTGCCGATGACGCGCCCGTTCGGCTCCTGCACGGACTTGATCGCCTGCGGGACATGGTGGATGCCGCCGGAGGCGAGCGTGGCGTACACGTCTGTCAGCTCGAGCGGCGTGACGCCGACAGCGCCGAGCGTGATCGCGCAGACCGGCCTGATGAAGCTCCTGATCCCCATCAGGTGCGCCATCCGGACGACGTCCTTCACGCCGAGCTTCGCGATCAGCTGCGCGAAGATCGTGTTCACGGAGTTCGCCGTCGCGTCGAAGAGGTTCATGGTGCCCGCCGACTCGTCGGCGTTGTTGTGGACGTCCCACGACCCGCCGTTCGTCGCGCACTGCGGGTCGGTGATGTACAGCTCGGGAGGCCCGTAGAAGCTCGAGTAGAGCGAGACGCCCTGGTGGAGCGCGGTCCCGAGGGTGATCGCCTTGAAGGCGCTGCCCGTCGAACGGTGCGCCTGCGTCGCGAGGTTGAACTGCATCTTCCGGTGGTCCGGCAGGTAGTCGATCATCGCCTTCACCGCTCCGCTGCGCGGGTCGATCGCGACGAGCGCCGCGGCCGGATCGGAGGGCGTCCGCAGGACGCTCGCGACCGAACGGAGCGCCTCCCCCTGCAGCCGCGGGTCGAGCGTCGTCTTCACGGTGAGGCCGCCGGCCTCGACGCGGCGCTCGCCGAAGCGTTGCGCGAGCTGCTGCGTCGCCCAGCCGAAGAAGTTCGGCTCGCGCAGCGAGGTGTACAGCGTGCCGGGGTGGAGCTCGAGCGGCTTCTGCCGCGCGAGCAGATAGCGGGCCTCGGATATGTACCCGTTCCGCCACATGGCCGAGAGCACCTGGTTGCGCCGGATCCGGGCCAGCCGCGGGTTGACGAGCGGGTCGTACGTCGTCGGCGCCTGCGGCAGCCCCGCGAGGAGGGCGGCCTGCGGCAGCGTCAGCTTCGTCGCGCTCTTCGAGAAGTAGGTCTGCGCGGCCGCCTCGGCGCCGAACGCATGCCGGCCGTAGAAGACCTCGTTCAGATAGGCGGAGAGGATCTGCTTTCTCGTCATCCGCTGGAAGAGCTTCCCCGCCAGGCACGCCTCGCGCAGCTTGCGCCCGAGCGTCCGCTGCGGGTTGCCGATGTAGAGGTTGCGGACGAGCTCCTGGGTGATCGTCGAGCCGCCCTGGAGGATCTTCCCCTGCGAGACGTCCTGGTAGAAGGCGCGGAAGATGCCGTGGTAGTCGAGCGCCCCGTGCTGCCAGAAGCGGCTGTCCTCGATCGCGACCGTCGCCTCGGGCAGCCAGGGCGACATCTGCGAGAGCGGCAGCGGCTGCCGGTTGGTCGCGGACGGGACGACGCCGAGCATGCCGCCGTCGGCGTTGTAGACGAACGAGTTCTCCCCGAGCGAGAGCGGCCGCAGGTCGGAGAGGCTGCAGGACGAGAGCAGCAGCTGCGACCCGGTGAAGGCGACGGTGGCGAGCACGAGCGCCACGACAGCCGCGAGCAGGAGCGTCACCACGACGAGGACGCTGCGCCGCCGCCGCGTCTGGCGGCGGAGGCGTGCGTGCCGCAGGGCGAAGAGCCGCTCCAGCTCGACGTCGCCGCGCAGGCGCTGCCCCCGCGGGCCCCGGCCCCCACGCCCGTAACGACCGCGGTCGTCTCCCACTCCCGTAATTGTGCACCTCGCGCCGGATCCGAAAACGGCCCGTTCAGATCGCGCCCGCGAGGAGCCGCACGGCGAGCGCCGCGAGCGCGACCGCGAGCGCCCACTCGATGTACGTGCCGCGCAGCCGGCGGGAGAGATGCGCGCCGGCTTGCGCGCCCGCGACGACGCCGACGGAGAGCGCCGCGGCCCGGCGCACGCCGACGCCGCCCGCGAACCCGCCGACCAGCGCGTGCGTGATCGTTCCGACGCCGGCCATCCACGCGAGCACGAAGTGGGAGGTCGCCGTGGCGACGTGCGTCGGGAAGCCGAGGGCGCGCACGAGCAGCGGCACGTGGATCACGCCACCGCCGATCCCGAGGAAGCTCGAGACGAAGCCGACGCCGAGGCTGTACAGGGCGCCCCGCAGGATCGGGACGTCGTAGTCGTAGAGGAGCCCCTGACGGTCGTGGAACACGCGGTGGCGGACGCCCTGCCGGGGCGGCCGCGGGCGCCAGCGGTCGCCGGAGAGGAGCCAGACCGCGAGCAGCGCCAGCACCGCTCCCATCAGCCCGTCGAAGAGCCGGCGCGAGACGACGCCGGTCAGGAGCGCGCCGCCGATCGCGCCGGGGATCGTGGCCGCGGCGAAGACGGAGCCGCTCCGCACGTCCACGCGCCGCTGCCGCAGGTAGGCCGTCGTCCCGGAGGCGGCGTTGAAGAAGACGGCGGTGAGGCTGATCGTCGTGATCGTCTGCGGCGAGTCGTGCGGGTAGATCAGGAGCAGGATCGGCGTGAGGACGAAGCCGCCCCCGGCTCCGACGACCGTGCCGAACGCGCCGACCGCGACGCCGAGCAGCACCAGGAGCAGCGCCGTCTCGACGTCGAAGTGCATTCCTCAGGCCGCGCCCGACGCGAGCCGGTAGAGCACGTGGCGCCGCAGCGGATGGCCCGCCGGCAGCCGCGGATGGTCGAAGTCGTCCGCGGGATCGCGCCGCATGCCGATCCGCTGCATCACGCGGATCGAAGGCTCGTTCAACTCGGACGTGAAGGAGACGATCTCGTCGAGGCCCAGCTCGTCGAAGCCGTGGGCCACCGCGGCTCGGGCCGCCTCCGTCGCATATCCGTTGCCCCAGTGCTCGCGGGCGAGCCGCCAGCCGACCTCCACCGCCGGCGTGAAGTGCGCCTCGAAGCCGGGCCTCGAGAGCCCGACGAAGCCGATGAACTCCGCCTGTCCCGGCACCTCGACGCCCCAGAGCCCCCAGCCCTGCACCTCGAGCTCCCGCCGCGCCCGCTCGGCCAACGCGTCGCTCTCCTCGCGCGTCAGCGGCGCGGGGAAGAAGCGCATCGTCTCCGGATCGGCGTTGAGCGCGGCGAACGGCACGAGGTCGGCGAGACGCCACTGGCGGAGGAGGACGCGCTCCGTGCGCAGCTCGACCACGCCGCGATCGTACTTCGCACTCCGGTGCGCCCGGCTCCGGCCTAGCCTGGCTCGAGCGTGAGCAGCGGGAGGCCCTCGCTGAACGCGACGTCCCGGACGACGAGCACGCGGCCGTTCAGCCGCACCTCGGCCCCGACCTGCGGCTCGGCGTCGAGCGTGAGGCGTCCCGTGGCGACGAGCTCGCCGTCGGCGTACGCGTGATAGACGCAGGTGATCGGGCCGCCCCCCATCCGCAGGCGAGGGAACATACAGATTCCGTGATCTTCACGTCCGCGGCGTTTGCGCGGTTCCGGCCGCGGGGAACTTTGGCTCGGTGAATACGCTCCCGCTCCTCTCGATGTTCTCCTCGATCCACGACGTCTTCCACTCGACGGCGTTCGTGGTCGCGCGCAATCTCGCGATCTTCCTCGCCGTCGTCTTCTGGCTCGCACTCGCATACTGGGTCTACAAGGACGCGCGGCGGCGGATCGGCGACCCGTGGCTCGTCGGCGTCGCGAGCATGCTGGGCCTCGTCCCGCCGTATCTCGGCCCGGTCGTCTACCTGCTCTTCCGGCCGGCCGAGACGCTCGAGGAGGTTCGCGCGCGGCGCGCCGAGCTTCGGGCCCTGGAGCAGAACCTCGGGCGCGGCCGGTCGACCTGCCCCGTCTGCAGCACCGCGGTCGAGACCGAGTACCTGGTCTGCCCCGTCTGCACGACGCAGCTGCGGAAGGCTTGCTCGGCGTGTGCCGCACCGCTCGAGCCGCTCTGGCAGATGTGCCCCTACTGCGCGACCGCGATCGAGCCGTCGGCGCTCGACCTCGACGCCGCGCTCAGCGCGGAGGCGCGCGCGCTCTCGCATGCGCCGGAGCGGGACGGCGCCGGCGTGATCACGGCGCAGCCCGAGCCGCGGCCGGCGGAGTACTACACCTAGAGCGCGCCCGGGCGCAACTGTCCGACTCCGCTCGACGCGGATCGAAGCCGACGCTCGGACTCGAACCGAGGACCCCATCACTACGAGGGCTGATCAGGCGTCGTCCGGAGACGCGCCCAGTCGCGCTAAGCCGCATAGCTCCGCGGGATCGGGGCCGAGGCGGTGGCGGCCGAAGACGCAAAACGACAGAGCGTAGACCCCGCCTAGACCCCCGGCGCGCGAGTTGCGGGAATCGAACCTGCGCTATGGGATACGAAGCCGGCGAGCCGGAAGGAATTGGGACGGTCGTTCGCGACTGGCCGCCCCAACGACCGGTCAGGTAAGCGTGTCACTAACCCTTTGGCCGCTGCGAGATGGCGTGAAAGATCACCGTCGAGGTGAATGACCGACCATCGATCTGGAAGCCGTAGCATCCACCCGGTCCGGCGATCCGGGTATAGGCCATCGCTACCGGCGTCGACGAGCCCACGCGGAGCGCGCGGGGAGGGGAGGCTCCGAGGCCGAATCGGAGCTCGCGTATTCCGTCAAGTTGCATTCCACGAATTAGTAATGGGCCTCGGTATAGGCCCCGATCGAAGAACCAAACTGTCTTGTTGCCGGACCATTTCATGCCATAGAAAAGACTTCCAGGCGCGGCTGGATATTCATACGAGAGCGCTGGCTCGGCCCCATGGCCGAGCGCCGGGTATGCCGGGCCGGAGCCCCAAGCAGGCTCTCCTGAGTCGCCGAACGGGCCAAGGTCATGAGCGGGATTGCTCTGGCTCACTGGGCACGTCCGGCCCGGAGCGATAGTGGGCATCCGCAGTGGACGCTCTAGACGATTCCAGGTGCCGTCCGGCCGCGACCGCGGCGCAACGTCGACGCCGATTGCCGCCCGAGCGTAGCCCTGCACACGGACCATCCAATGGCCTGGCGCGGGAAACCTGAAGACCGCTGACCACCGGTAGGGATCCTCCCGACTGCGCGATGGGTGAACGACGATGGACGTCCGTCCGCTTCGCACCGACGCTAGAAGGACTTTCAAGTTCGTACTCGAGCTGAGTACGATCGGACGTTTCTCCCCGCCAGGATCCCGAAACGGCCAAAGCTGGAGCGTTGCAGGCTGCCGTACCCCCGGCACCGTCGGAAAAACGTCGACTAGAACGCCCGAGGTGCGCGCGCCCGCAGCATTCGCGGTAGCTAACCAGCCGATGGCGGTTGCAACGCCGACCAGGCAAACGCCACCCAGCGCTCGACGTCCGGATCGCGCCGACGTACCAGCCACGTCAAATCGCTCCGGCAATGAGAGCCAGCGCGCCAACCAGGATGACGAGAAGGTTGAGGCGACGCGCGACATGTGCGAAACGCGGGACCGCGTTCATCATCGCGACCGGATCGGAAAGCCTGAAGGACGCGGTGAGAGTTACGAGGCTCCTGCTCAGCCCAAGGAGCGCGCCGAGCGCAGCGGCGAGCCAGATTGGCGATGTCAATTGCGCCCCAATCACTAGCAGGATTACGGCGTACGACGTGTATGTCGCGAACCCAGTCCCAAGTAGCATCCCCCAAAGTAGGAGGACAATGGCAGGAGACATGCGTCGCTCCCATTCCCGCGGAACCTGCCGGCGCCGAGCGATTGGAAATCGTGATCGACGAACCGCGTGAGTGACAGCTGCCACTGAAACCACGCCAATTACCCAGACTCGAAGGTGAGAAAGCGCGAGAAGACTTCCTACCGAGCCGATTAGCGCACCGGAGATGCCTCCGCCGACTAGGGAGCCGACTGAGTGAGCTACACGGCCCACGACCTCCTCACGCCTCCCCCGACCGGGGCAGCCGAGTCGCATGGCGACATTCGCCGTTCAAGGTGCGTGGGCAACCACAACCCCACACGCGACAGTGAGACCTGAGCTAGCAGCGACAAATAACGGTGACGGACTCAGCAGCACAATGAGACACACTCGGGATCGTGCGCTGTCGCTGGAGCTGACGCAGGCTGGCAGGTGTAGACGAACGTGCGGCAGGTACAACCACCCCTGGGACACTGACAGTCGCAGCACTGGTAGTAACCGGCGTACGCGAAGCATGATGGGCATCCATAGGTGCATTCGAGCGTGCACCAGCAGCCTGTCGAACTCCACGGGCCGTTCCTGTCGGGTGTGCAACCACCAGCGCACGCTGCGCCGTTGCAGTAGCTCGAACTCCAGCTTGTGCAGTAAATCCCGTTTTCCGGGCCGCAGCTGCAGGACGGCCAAGTCTTTCCGTCATTCGGGCAGGTGCCGTCAGCGCGAGCCCATGGCGCTCGCATGCCGGCTACGGTGGCAGCAGCGGTGGCTCCGAACACGAAGGCAGCGGCGCGATTGAGGAAGGCGCGGCGCGAAATCAGGCGCGCAACATTTTCACCAGCTCGCTCGACACTCATATCGATAACTCTTCAGTCGCAGAAACCTCGCGAGCGTGTGGCCGCTCCCCTGCTGCCAAGGCGACAGTCAGCGCTGCCTCCGACAACCCCGCGGCCGCCAAGAGGTCATGCAAACGCCGCGAATCTCCGCAGAGACCCTTCGAACGCACACGTCCTTGCTCATCGACGAGGAAGGCGAACGGGGTCACTCGCACGCGGTAGGCGTCGAAGACGACGCGCCCGGAATCTCCCAGTGTTGCCACTGCGCTCGTGAAGCTTTCGCTCATCCGCGCGGCGACATCCGCGTCACCGGCAGCAACGACAGCAACCTCGAGCGAAAGATGCCCCTGGAGCGCCTCCCGACTAAGCGTGGAGACAAATGGCGCCACGACCTTACACGGCCCGCACTCGGGCGAGGCAAAGAGGAGCAGAAGGGGCGAGGTCGTCCCGGGGACGATCTCCAACATCTCCCCTGAAGAAGTAATGCCCTCAATAACAGGCGCCCGATCGCCCACTGGGATCCCATCCCGCTGGACGCCAGGAAGAGTCTCCATGCTCATGAGTCCGAAGTGACGGTAGAGCAGAAGAACAAGCAAAGCCGTGACCAAGAGGAGGAGCCAAAGCGCGACGTACGACGCGAAAAACACCTCAATGCTCTCCGGCGTAGTCTCCCCGTGACATCGTCTGCCGCTTGGCGAGGTCGGTAGCGCCGCGCCGGGTCAGAACCAGATACGGCGCTGACTCGCGGACGTAGACGGCCAGCGCAGCGCATGCAAAAAGCGATGTCGCCAACACGATCAGCGGAAAAGACAAAATCGGCAGACGGGTCGAGAACGTCTGCGAAAGGAAGTAACCGGCAACTGCCCACGCAACGAGAAGTACGTTCCGACTAAAGGCGCGCCAGCTAATCGGAGCGCTTGGATGGCCAAAGCATCCACACGGGGCGTTGAGCTTCCGGAGAAGCATGCTCATGAGCCAGCCGGTGAAGAGAAGCAGAGCGCCCCCGCATGCTGCGAAAGCGATTGTCAAGAACTGACCACGGGCCGCTATGAGCGCGCCCGCGATAAGGAGTTCAACCGCTGGAACGGCGAGCGCAACGCACCTCGCGGCCGCCGGCCCCAGCCCACTCAGTCGTAGGGTCCCGACGAAGCGCTGCAGTTCGAACGTCTTTCCCACCGCTGCGGTGGCAAAGGTGGCAGCGAGAAAGACCTGCAAGATCGCGAGAAGCAGACTCATGCGGGAACCCCTAGAGCCGTCCGACACAGCAGGGGCGCTCGACAGTTCAAGGTCGATGCCGTGACGGAGAGCAGTCTCTGCACCCGTGGCCCCCGAATCGACTCGCTCGCTACACCACCGAGCCGACCGTAGCGCCTGTGTCACAGAAAGTCAACGCTGGTCTAGCGGTCGACGTCTACACCCTGCGCGCGCACCGCCACCCGGCTGCGCCCAGCGCCCCGACCCGTCGCCAGTATGCCCCGAGAAGTCGGCGAGACGCAGATGCATCCCTTGGATGCTCGAGCTCCAGCACCGACGCGTCGAGGGCGATCGGAACGATTCGGTTGAGCGCCTCGAACTGTTCCGGTCGCGGGTCTTCAGAAGTGCCCAACGTCTCGCCTTTCAGCACTTCTCGCAGCCGCTTTCGCCGGGTCGTGCGGAGGCAGCTACGCGACGCTGAGCGTTAGCGTCTCACGGGTGGCGTCCGAGCCGTTAGACGCTCGTTCCTCGCTCGTGAGGGCGGCGAGCCACTCGGCGAGGGCATCGCGGACGAGCTCGCGCGCTTCCTCGGTCGTCGGCGCGCACGTGATCACGCCGGGCAGCTTCTCGATCGTCGCGCGCACCCAGCCCTGCTCGTCCGGCTCGAAGACGACGTGCAGCTCCATGCGCATAGGGTACTTCGCACCTTGCCGCCGCGGGATACTCCGGCGCGTCACGTCGATTCGCGAGCTCGAGCGCCACCTGCTCGCCAACGGCTGCGAGCGCGTCCGCCACGGGTCGCGTCACGACGTCTGGCGCAGCCCGGAGGCGGGAGCGGCCGGTGACGGTGCCGCGACGCCGCGAGATCCCGTTCGGAACCGCGCGGGCGATTTGCCGGCAGCTCGGGATTCCTGATCCGCCTCGCTGAGCGGTCAACGCTCGATCTGAGTCCGCGCTGCCGACCGAGCCCGCGCTCGAGCTCCATCATCCGTCGCAGGCGCAGCAGCCGGTCCGCGTCTACAGCGCGGTTACTCGCCTTGAGCATGCGGGCGCAGTCGACGACCGACGCGATGGCGGGCCGCACGCTGCGGCCGAGGTTCTCGCGGACGGCCCGGATGCGCAGGTCGTCGTAGCCGCGCGTCCCCCACGGCGTCGACACGATGCGGAGCTCGCCCGCACGCGTTGCCACGGTCGTCGGTTCGGACGAGGCGAGCTGCTCGACAGTCAACGGCGCCTCGAGCTGCTCGAGGACACGTCCGAGGCGGCGGAGGTTCTCCTCCCGGAGAGACGGGACGATGTCGAGGCCGGCCGTGGTCTCGCCGCTTCCGTGGACGACGCGGGCGAAGCCACCGACGACGACGTAGCTGACTCGCTCGCCGTTCAGCGCCCCCAGGAGGGCGTAGGGATCGAAGGAGGTTTGTTTGGTCACGCCGCCGCGTCCCGATCGCGCAGGCGATCCGGACGGCACGCGCCGCCGCCGCCCGTAGACCCCGCGTAGACCCCTCGACGCAAAAGCGGCCCTCCGATGAGAGCCGCTCCGAGAAGAAATCCCTGCAAATCCGGAGAGCCGACGCGGGGACTCGAACCCCGGACCCCATCATTACGAGTTACGTGTTTGCGCCGAGTTTGGCGCATTATGCGCCCAGTGTGGCGTATCACTGCTAACGTACTGCCGTGCCCAGACAGCGAAGCGCAGACCTTTTCCCGACCGATCAGCCTCTGCCGTCCAGCCAGCTGATCGGCCGCCGCGAGGACGTACGCGAGATCGCCGCCACCCTCGGCGGCGGCGGCAGCCTCGTGATCGCAGGCCCGCGCCGCACCGGCAAGACGAGCGTCTGCGACGCCGCCCTCGGCCTCTGCCAGCGCAAGAGCGCTTACACGGTTTCCGTCGATCTCTTTCGGATCGCGAACGCTGCCGAACTCGCCGAGGTGCTGGTCGCGCAGACGATCGCCAACCGCTCGCCGCTGCGCCGCATCCTCCACCAGGCGCGCCGCGCCGGACGGCTTGTCGCCGACACGGCCGGTGTCGCCGCCGTCGTCAAGTCGAAGACGCAGCTCGGCGAGGAGCTCGAGATCGCCTTCCAGCCCGGCCTTGCCGCTCGCGACCCGAAGCGCTACCTCGACTACGCGCTCGCCCTTCCCGGCCGTATCGCCCAAGCCGACGACAAGCAGGTCGTCGTCTTCTTCGACGAGTTCCAGGAGATCGCGAGCCCGAACGCCCCCTACGGCGACCCCGACCAGCTGACCAAACGCATGCGCGCGATCTTCCAACGCCAAAGCGGGGCCAGCTACTTGTTCGCGGGCTCGATCGAGCACCTGATGCGCGACCTCTTCATCCCGCGCGGGCGCGCGCTCAGCCAGTTCGGAAGCTTCCACCAGCTCCGCCCCATCCAACCCGAGCAGTGGGCCGCCGGCTTGAGCGAACGCTTCGCTGCCGACGACTGCACGATCGACGAGCCTGCGCTCGCCCGGCTGCTCGAACTTGGCGAGGGCCACCCGCGCGCGACCATGCTGATCGCCCAGAAGACGCACCTCACCGCCGTCCTCCTCGAAACCCACCAGATCGACCTCGCCCTCGTCGAGCAGGGCTACCTCACCGCCCTGCAAGGCGAACTCATCAACCACGAGCAAACCGTCGAGCGGATCCGACAGACACACAAGCTCGGCCTCGAGATCGCACGCCGAATCGCCCGCGACGAACCTGCCTACCCCGGCCTTGCCCGCGGCGCCGTCCGCCGCGCCCTCGAACACCTCGAAACAACCGCCATCATCGAAACACGCGGCCGCGGCCAATGGCACATTGCCGACCCACTCCTCCGCCGCTACCTCCACGACCTCCAACCATTACAAACGCCATAACCGGCGCCCAGTGCGCCACAACAGGCGCATGCGGATGGACCCGCGGGCTTGATCGTGGTTAGGGAATCCACGGGCAGCCGTTCCAGTACGCCTCCACGCGCCGTGGAAAACGGCGTGCCTCAAGGTGGAGCTCCTCGGGCAGCTGGCGAATCTCTCGCGGCAGGAAGACCTCGAAACCCTCCCCGCGACCGGCATCCTGCCAATCCGACGCGCCGCCTGGGTCTGTCGAGGCGACAAGCGTTCGCACTGGTCGGGCGCCTTTGCAGCAGCGCTCTGTCCTGATCCCGACGTACAGCCGCCCACCGCGATCGACGATCATCCTCCGAGCCTCGTCCGAGGCGACAATTTGCATCGCGCCAATCATGGTCGGGCTGCTCCTTCGCGCCGTCGCGAACCGTGCGTCGGCCAACGGCTTAGGTGGTGCCACCGTGCCGTAGTCTAACCACCGGCCCGTGACAGGAGCGTACAGCTCGGCTGACGGTCGGCGAAGAGACGAAGGCGTAATGGCCCTCCCCCGGCTTCTTTGCTTCTCGCGGGAGAGCTCGAGGTCGAGGTCCGCGAGCTATCCTCGGGGGGAGAGATCGGCAATTGCACCGTAGAGCTCTGGCCGCCGGTCCGCGAACAGGCGGACGGCGTATTCGCCGTCACCGGGCTCTTTCGTCTTCTCGCGGGCGAGCTCAAGGTCGAGGTCCGCGACGACGAGTTCCTCCTCGGTCTCGCCGGCCGCGCAGACCACGCGGCCGAGCGGGTCGACCGCCTGGCTGCGCCCGAAGAAGGTCGTCCCGTTCTCGGTGCCGATGCGGTTGGACATCAGGAAGAAGACGGCATTTTCGACCGCGCGCGCTCGCGGCAGGAAATCAGCAAGTGCGCGGGCGGCGACCGGCGAGTTCGTCGGGTGGGCGATGACGTCTGCGCCCTGCAGAGCGAGCATCCGAGTGATCTCGGGGAAGCGCCAGTCGTAGCAGATCTGCAGGCCGATCCTTCCGATCGGCGTCTCGTAGACCTCGTACTGATCGTCACCGGGGATCGTGAAGCAGTCGGCGCCGATGCACGCGATGTGTGACTTGCGGTAGCGCCCGACTAGCCCGTTCGGGCCGACCAGGACGGCAGTGTTTCGGAGGACGTCGCCGTCGAGCTCGAGCAGGCCGAGGACGCAGTGGAGTCCGTGCCGTGCGCAGGCGTCGGCCAATGCGTCGGTGCTAGGTCCCGGTAATTGCTCGGCGCAGCGAGCGGCCTCTTCCCGGGTCTGGAGCATGTAGCCGCTGAGGGCACACTCGGTGAAGACGACGAGGTCACAGCCCTGCGCTGAGGCTTCCTCCAGTCGCTTGAGGCACTCGCGGAGATTGCCCGCGACATCGGCGAGCCTCGGGTTCGACTGTGCGACTGCCGCGCGCATGCTCCGTCCGATCATCTCCCGCCGCGGATTACGTGTTGGAGCGAGCGGTACTCGGCGCCGCTCAGGACAACCTCGATCACGCTGCTCCCGCCGCGCGACAGCGCCCCACGAAAGGCTTCCCGCAGGCCTTCACGATCGGCGACCCGCTCGCCGTGCGCGCCGAGGGCCACACCAACCTTGGCGAGGTGCGCGTCTGCAAAGTCCACGCCCTCTCGCCCAAAGGCGCGATCCTCCTGCTTGACGCGGATGAGACTCAGGCTCGCATCGTTCAGGATGACGACGATAATGCGCGCCCCGAGGCGGGCGGCGGTCTCTAGTTCCGCGGCGTGCAAGAGGAACCCGCCGTCACCGGTGAAAGCGACTACCGGCTCGCCGGGGCGCGCGAGGGACGCTGCGACGGCGGCAGGCACGGCATGTCCCATCGTCGCGAGACCGTTCGAGACGAGGAACCTGCGCGGCGCGGTCGCGCGCCAGAAGCAGGTGACGGCGAACATGTGCGCACCGGCGTCGACCGTGACCGTCGTCGCCGGAGCGGCCTCCTCGAGGACCGTCTCGACGACCTCGATCGCCGTCGGCGCCTCGACCTGCGCGCACGCTCGCCGCAGCACGTCGAGCATGGCGTCCCGCCGCTCGGCTGCGTCGGCTGGAGTACAGGTGGAGGTAGTCCGGCGCAGGCCTGCGAGAAGCGAGCTAACGAGCCCCCCTACGTCCCCGACCGCAAGCCACTTCGGCCGGTAGCCGGGCGCGTCTTCGGTGTGCGCCCGCAGTGCGAGGACAGGTGCTGTCGCGGTCCAAGGGCGCGGCAGCAGTTCAACCGGATCGAGCCCGATGGCGAGAAGCAGGTCGGCTTCGTCGAGCAGCGGCGCCTCCAGCGCAGCATTTGTCACGATCCCGCACCAGAGCTCGTGCGTCTCCGGGAAGGCGCCCTTGCCCTTGTAGGAGGTCAGGACGGGGGTCGAGAGACGCTCGGCGAGCGTCACGAGGTCGCACGGGTCGGCGGCGGCCGCCTCGTCCCCGACGAGGAGCACCGGTCGGTGTGCCGCCTCCAGCGCCTCGAGTGCCGGCGGCGGCAGCACAGGCGCCGTAGGGGACGACACCGGATAAGCAGAGTCCTGCACGGCAGCCGCCATCGCGTCGGCGACGTCGTGGGCAAGCTCGAGGTGGACCGGGCCAGCCGGTGGCTCCGCGGCCGCCTCGAGGGCATGTCGCGCTGCGGCGACCGCGCCCGCTGGTGTCACCGTCTCCTGCCACTTCATCACCGGCGCGAGCAGAGCTCGCTGGTCGAGCACCTGGTGGCCCGAGGTAGCGAGCTCGGCGGCTGA
This sequence comes from Gaiellaceae bacterium, assembly GCA_039583515.1. Classification (GTDB taxonomy): domain Bacteria; phylum Actinomycetota; class Thermoleophilia; order Gaiellales; family Gaiellaceae; genus Palsa-739. The sequence continues at coordinate 2,073 of JAVKST010000054.1, read as the reverse complement.
GAAGCGATCGGTTACCAGCACGATCGGACTCTGGTCGAGGAGTGCGTGCGCCATTCCGTTGACGACACTTGCCACGCCGGGCCCGAGGCCGACAAGGAGCCCTGCCGGCCGGCCTGTCAGGTCGGCGTACGTCGCGGCCATGAGTGCTGCGCCGCCCTCCGAGCGCGCGAGCACGACGTGGACGCCGCGGCGCGAGAGTCCATCGATCAGGTCGAGATTCGTTCCACCGCCGGGGAAGGCGAACACTCGGTCGGCAGCATCGCTCGCAAGGACCTCCGCGATAGCCTCGGCGACGGTGGAGCCTTCGCCGTTCACCCGCCCGTTCCTAGAGCATTAGTGAGAAAGCGGGAGCGCACCCACGCGGGGTCCACGAATGGACTCGGCCCCGGCCACGCCGCCTCATCGATGTGCGCGAGGACGATACCCGGCCGATCGAGCACTCCGACTAACTCCCGGACCTCAGCTGGCGTGGTCGCCTCGGCCGCCGCGAGCCCGGGGAACATGGGCACGACGCTCCGCAGCGCGTCGGATGCGACGACCGGTTGGCCGCCCGTGATCGAGCAACTGCCGTCGTTCAGCACAAGCGCGAGTAGATTTCTAGGGCCTAGGCCTGAGAACGACCAGAGCGAGCCTGCGCCCATCAGCAGGTCGCCGTCACCGATGACGCCGATGACGCTCCTCTCCGGGCAGCGCTCGGCCACGCCGAGCGCTGTGGCGAGCCCGCAGCCCATCGCACCTCCGAGGTAGAGGTGCGCCCCGTCCTCGGACGCCAGCCGCAGCGCCGAGGTGGCCGATCCGAGCGAAGAGATGAAGAGAGCGTCACCCGCCGCGGCGACGGCGGAGGCGACCGCGTCAGCCGCTATCACGCTGGCCTCCCAGCTCCGGCTCGAGGATGACCGCCGCCGGGGCACCTGTCGAAAACGCCAGCTCCAACACTCCATCGGCCACCGTCCGCGCCCTCCCGGCGTCGGCGAGTGGGAACGACTGGATGCCAAGTGCATCCAGGAGCTGTACCGTCGCGCGACCCATCGGCACCTGAACCGGGTTGCGCTCTCCGAGGGTTCCCCGCATCGAGAGGACGAGCGGGATCCCGAGTCTGTACGGGATCGCCAGCGAGCGAAGCGCATTGAGCGAGTTGCCGAGCCCTGAGCACTGCATCAAAACAACGGCGCGCCCGCCGGCAGCGACAAAACCGGCGGCGTACGCGACGCACTCCTCCTCCCGTACGAGCGCTCGGACGAGCGGCGGCGGCTCCGTCTCGAGGGTGGCGACGATCCCGCGCAGGCGCGCATCGGGCACGTATGTCACCGCGTCGACTCCGGCCGCTCGGATCCGCGATCTCCTGCTGCCACGCAAGCGAGGTGACCTCGCCCACCTGCTCCCGCTCCGCAGCCGCCATCAGATCCTCAGCACGAACGGATCCTGGATCTCCTCGCCGAGCTCGACCCAGACACTCTTGGTCTGGAGATATTCCAGGACCGCAGCGCGCCCGTTTGCGCGGCCCACGCCGCTTTCTTTGTAGCCCCCGAACGGCGAGTTGTACGTCAGCCTCCGGTAGAGGTTGATCCAGACCGTGCCCGCCCGGAGCGCCCGTGCGATGCGGTGCGCCCGCTTCACGTCACGCGTCCAGACGCCAGCGGCGAGCCCGTAACGGGAGGCGTTGGCGATCCTCGCCGCCTCTTCCTCGCCCGAGAACGGGAGCACGGTGAGCACGGGCCCGAACACCTCTTCCTGGCAGAGCGAGCTCTCGTTGTCGAGGCCGGTGACGATCGTCGGCTCGTAGAAGAACCCGTTCGGCAGCTCGGCGACGGCAGCGCGCGAGCCGCCGGCGAGCACTGCCGCCCCATCGAACCGCGCACCCTCGACGAGCGAGGCGATCCGCTCCAGCTGCGGCGCGTTCGCGACCGGCCCCATCTGCGTCTCGGGGTCGAGTGGGTTGCCCAGCCGGATGGTCCGAGCACGCGTCGCGAGCCGCTCGACGAGCTCGTCGTGCACCACGCGCTCGACGAGCAGCCGCGAGCCGGCGATGCAGGACTGGCCGCCGGCGGCGAAGATCCCGGCGAGTACGCCTGC
>JAVKST010000053.1:0-16405 GCA_039583515.1 Gaiellaceae bacterium | reverse complement strand
GCCCTGGCCAGCCGTGCCAGCCAGAGCGCCTTCGGGAAGGCGGCGAGATTGCGCACGAGCACGGGCGGCGCAGGCGCACGGAGGAGACCGGCGAGGAGCGCAACGGTACGCCGTGGGGCCCGCAGGAGCTCGGCCACGGCGTCCCGCGCGATCTCCCCATCGAGCAGCGGCTTCCGCACCGTGAAAGCGGCGGCATCCGCCGTCGTCAGTGCCCCCCGAGGCCGGAGAGGAACCACGAGGACGTCCACCCCCTGACGGACGAGCTCCCGCACCTCCGGCGCGAAGAACGTGTCGTTCCGCCCGTACGGGAAGGACGACGCGACATAGACGAGCTTGGGCCGCCGCTCAGGCGCGAGGCGATTGGTTGTCGTACCCGCGTCCACGGCTGCCGCCCGACAGTACCCGGCCGCGTTCGGCTACGTCACGTTTCTAGGGCTGCGGAGCGACGTCGACGAAGCTGGTGCCACCGCGTGTGTCCCAGGCCGCCGATGCCCGGATCGCCGACTCGGTGCTCCCGAGATGCGAGTTCAAGTTGGTGCTCGACGCACGCCCGTAGTCCACGGTGTCCGTCGCGAGCGACTGGCCGCGGTACAACCCGCTCGCGTCGTAGGGACGGCCTTGAAGGTTCTCGGCCTCGATGTACCTGAAGTCGTTGCCGGTGACGTTCTCCCCCCACACCTGCGCGCAGTTGCCCGCCACCTGACTGGTCGCGACCATCGCCAGGTTCCGGCACCAGAGGTAGATCGTGTTGTCCCACGCGCCGTCGGTGGACCTGCTGCCACCGATCTCGAAGCCGGAGCCGACGTTGCCGTCGTGCACGTAGAAGGCGAGGCGCGAGTCCTCGACGCCGTAGTTCGAGTCGGCGACGGTGACGCCCTGGAGCCCCGTCCCCTTCTCGGCGTGCGGGTCCCAGGCCAGGTCGTGACCCCAGTCGTAGACCTCGCCCTTGAAGTCGAGGTGACTGCATGCCTTCTTGATCCCGGTCAGGAAGACGCCGCCGCCGCCGACGTCGTGGACGACGAACCCCCACCACGAGACGTACGTGGAGTCGTACACGTCGATTCCCGTTCCCGCCGTGCCTCCCGAGGCTGCATCGGAGATGTCGCCTCCGTAGAAGCGGATGTGCGAGTCGTCGTTGATCCAGACCGCCGGGTAGGCCTGAGCGCTCGGATAGCCGACGAACCTCGTCGCCGAGTCGAAGTGAACCTCTGCCCAGTCCGGCAGCTCCTTGTTCGCGAGCACGACCTCGCCCGTGAACGTGACGCCGTGGACGTCGATCTCCTCGCCGGGCTGAAGCGTCGACCATGCCTGGTTGAACGCCGACTGGCTGTAGACGTCGATCGTCCGGGTCGGTGCGAACGATGGCGCCGGATAGCTCGTCTCCGACGTGTAGGTGGGCGAGCTCGACGTCGTGGTCGTCGTGTCGGTCGTCTTGGCGATCGTGGTCGTCGGCGTGGTCGCGGTCGTGGCGGTCGTGGCAGTCGTGGCAGTCGTAGGCGTGGTGGCGGCGGCGGCGGTTGTGGCCGTCGTCGACGGCGCCGTCGCCGGAAGGGTCGTCCTCTCGGCCCTGCGGGTCGTCGACCACGTCCGGCAAACCTTCGTCGGCGATCTCGGGCACCGGGGCGTCGTATGCGCGACGGCGCTCGCGGTGAAGAACCCCGCGAGCAGAAGGGGCAGCGACCTCAGGAGGTGCCAGTGCGGCGAGTGCACATGGCTGAGATCGGCCGCCGGGCCTCCTCCTCGACCCCTCGAGCGAGGGTGCACCGGTCTGCCGCCGCCCGGCTGGCCCGCGGCGACGCGCCTCCGCCAACCCCGCTTCCGGCCGATCCGGACGGTCGAGGTCCGGACGGTCCGCCGTCTGGCTGGACGACGACAGCCACATCCGCTTCCACGGAGGCGCCGTTTCCGATGCCGCCTCCGGCGGGATGGCGGGCACCGGGATCCTCGTCTACGACTCGACCTACCTGTCCTGGCGGAGGTTCACCGTTCACGACGACGACGACGGCGGCGGCGGCGTCTTCCTGACCGGGATCGAGATCGCCACGGCGGCACCGTGTCGAAGAACGTCGTGCCGGCGCACCAGAAAGCGGCGCCTGGGCTGGCCCGTCAGCGGCGCGTGGCGCGCCCCGCGGCCGCGAGCACCGTGGGACCGAGCGGCCGCCCGCTGCGCGGCACGACGGCGACGAGGTGCGCGTAGACGATGTAGCGCTGGGTGGCGAAGAAGCGTGGATTGCACGCCTGCAGCGCGAGCAGCTCGTGGTGCGGCGACCTCAGCACCGCGAGGTCCGTCGCAGGCACGATCACATGGCGCACTGCCCGATAGCGGAACGTGCCGTACGGCATCTCCAGCCGGATCGGGTCACCCGGCCGGATCGCGTCGATGTGCGAGAACGGCGCGAGGAACGTCGTCCGGTGCCCCGCGATGTAGACGAGCCGGTCCTGGCCGGGCATGTAGGTGCGGGCGTCTCGTCCGGGCCCCCGCTCCAGCGATGCCTCGTCCGTGCCGTTGACGAGGACCATGTTCAATCCCAGGCGCGGGATGACGATGCGCCCGATCGCCTGCCCGACGCGGGCGCTCCGGCGGAAGCGCGCCGCGGTGAGCTCGATCTGCCGCATCTCCGCCCCGGCCGACTCGTGGCGCACGAGCTGGGGCGCCGGTTGCGCGGCGAGCTCGTGCTGGAGCTGCTCGGCGAGCTTGTGCTGCTGCCACGTGGTGTAGAGGGCCGTGAAGGGGTCTTGCCAGCGCCAGACGACCAACACCCAGACCAGAGCGAGAAGCCCGGCAGAGGCGAGGACGATCCCCGAGATGCGAGCGAGCCTGCGCACTGGAGCTAGTGTTGTATTTCCCGCTGCGAGGGAAAGGTTATGCGCTGTCGGCCGATGGCTGTTCGGGTCGAGGGTGAAAGCATCGGGTAAGGAAAAGGGGGAAAGGCCTGTGAGGTACCGGCTGAACAGCCCGCACGTGATCTCCGAGACCGTGGGAGGCGAGACGATCATCGTCAACCTCGCGAGCGGGCACTACTACGACCTGCAGGGCGCGGCCGTCGACGTCTGGCACGGCCTCGAGCGCGGCGACGACGTGGAGAGCATCGTGCTCGACCTCGAGGAGCGCTACGAAGCCGAAGCCGGCGAGATCGACGCGGCGGTGCGCAAGCTGCTCGACGACTTCGTCGCAGCCGAGCTCGTGGCTGCCGACGGCGACCACGGCGAGGACTCGCGGTCTGCTGCGCCCCGGCCCGCCGGCGAGCGGGTTCCGTTCGTGGCGCCGAGCGTCACGACGTTCACCGACATGCAGGACATCATCCTCCTCGACCCCGTCCACGAGGTGGACGCGCGCGGGTGGCCACATGCCCCTGCGGGCGCCTGAAGCAGCGGACAAACCGGTCGCGCCCGCGCAGGCTCTGCCCGGCGCGGCGTCTCTATCGGCTTTGATCGACGACCTGCGGGCGAGCTTCGCGCTCGCGACCGAACACGCCGGCAGAGTCGACCGCACCGTCCGGCTGGCCGACGCCTCCGTCCGCCTGTCCTTCGCGGGCGGCTACTTGAGCTCGCAGCTCGGCCGCGCCTTCGATCACCTCGTCTCGCCGGCGGAGGACGAACCGCAGCTGACGATCCACGCCTGGGACTCCGGCGAGTCGCGAGCCGCGCAGCCGCCGCTTCCGGCTCTCGACCCCGGCAGCCCCCGTGGGACGACCGTGTACGCCGCGGCCGACGGGCGACAGGTCGTGTGCAGGCCGTCGCTCGGCCAGCTGAGCGGGTACGACCGCGACACGGCCAGCGCCTGGTTCTGGTGTCGCGACGGTCGGGAGCTTCCGTTCTGGGAGCGTGCAGCACCGTTTCGGCAGATCCTGCACTGGTGGCTGCCGGAGCGGCGAATGCTGCTCGTCCACGGCGCCGCCGTCGGCTTCGCGGCGGGCGGGGTGCTGCTCGTAGGCGGCGGCGGCTCCGGGAAGTCGACCTGCGCTCTCTCGTCCCTCGGCTCCGAGCTGCTGTACGCCGGCGACGACTACGTGGCCGTCGACCTCGGAGGCGATCCGGCGCGCGTCGTCAGCCTCTTCTCCTCGGGGAAGCTCGACCCCGGCCACGCCGAGCTGTTCGGGCATCTCCCGGCGCCGAGCTTCGCCGGCGACGGCGCCGTCGAGGAGAAGTCCGTGTTCTATGTCGCGGAGCGCTTTCCGCAGCGGATGTGCCGGGGATTCCCGCTTCGCGCGATCGTCGCGCCGCGCGTGCACGGCGAGTCCCCGCGGGTCGCACCACTGTCGCCCGCACAGGCGCTGGCTGCGCTCGCCCCGAGCACGCTGCTGCAACTCGTTCCCGCACGGCAGGAAGCGCTGTCCGCGATGGCCGGGCTGCTGCACCGGATCCCGGCCTTCCGCCTCGACGTCGGCGGCCCGGTCGACGCGCTGCCCGCGACGCTCCAGCGTCTCCTCCGCGAGGTCGCCGGGTGACAGGCAGGGCGCAGGATCGGCCGCTGATCAGCGTGATCATGGCTGCCTACAACGCGGAGCGGCACCTCCGCGAGGCACTCGAGAGCGTGCTCGCGCAGGACTGGAGCCCGTTCGAGGTCGTCGTCGTGGACGACGGCTCCACCGACGCGACGCCCGAGATCGCGCAGTCGTTCGAAGAGATCCGTTACTTCCGCCGCGATAACGGGGGACCGGCCGCTGCCCGCAACGCGGCGATCCGGGAGTCGCGCGGCTCGCTGATCGCCAACTTCGACTCGGACGACATCTTGCCCCCCGGACGTCTGCGCGTACAGGCGGAGTGCCTGCTGGCCCACCCGGAGGTCGGGTGCGTCTTCGGGCGGCAGCAGGGGCTCGACGCTCCCCCCTGGCTCGGGCGCGATCCCGTCTACGGCGATCTCGACGGGATCCCGCTCTCGTCGGCGATGTTCCGCCGCGAGGTGCTCGATCTCCTCGGCGGCTACGACAGCCGCTTCGAGCCGTCGGAGGACATGGACCTCGTGATCAGGATGCGCGAGCGGGGGATCTCGTACTCTGTGCTTCCCGACCTCGTGCTCTACCGCCGCTACCACGAGTCGAGCCTCACCGGAGGCCAGCCGCCGGCAGAGCCGCTCCTCCGCTCCCTCCGCGCGAAGCTCGAGCGCGACCAGTCGCGCCGGGAGACGGCGCGGTGAACCCGCTGATCAGCGTGATGATCGGCGTCTACAACGCCGCCGCCTACCTCGGCGAGGCGATCGAGAGCGTCCTCGCGCAGGACTACCGGCCCCTCGAGTTGATCGTCGTCGACGACGGCTCGACCGACGCCAGCGCCGACGTCGCGCGCGGCTTTTCGCACTTGCGGGTGATCCGGCAGGAGAACGCCGGGAACGGTGCGGCCCGCAACCGCGCCGTCGAAAACGCCTCGGGCGCGCTGTACGCGTTCCTCGACGCCGACGACCGCTTCACTCCGGGGAAGCTGAGCCTTCAGAAGGCTGCGCTCGACGCTGATCCCGGTCTCGACATGGTCTTCGGGCACGTGCGGGAGTTCCTGAGCCCGGAGCTCGACGAGCAGGCGCGCGCGATGCTCCGGCCGCCGGCGCCGGAGCCGATGCCCTGGACGGCGCCGAATCTGATGCTGATCCGGCGGGAGTCGTTCCAGCGCGTCGGCCCGTTCACGGTGGCCGTGCGGGTCGGCGTCACCGTCGACTGGTTCGCACGCGCGGCCGAGACCGGCCTCCGCTACGCCGTCCTGCCCGAAGTGGTGCTCGAACGCCGCCTGCACACGCAGAACAACGGTCTCCGCGAACGCGCCTCGCGTTCCCAGTACCTCGAAGTGATCCGGCAGGCGATGGAACGGCGCCGCGCAGCGGCCGAGGCAGCCCGATCGGAGGCTCCTTGAGCCGCATCACCGGGCGCGGCTCCTTCTGGCCGAACACGGCGCAACGGGCGCTACTGCAACTCGCCCTCGGACCGGCCGAGCACGCGGCAGTGCGCTGGCAGTCGCTCCAACCGCTCGACGTGACGACACTCGAGCCCGGCAGCTTCAGCCTGCTCCCGCTCCTCCACGAGGGCCTGAGCGAAGCCGCGCCCGGCGACCCACAGCTCGGACGACTGGCCGGCACCTACCGAAGCATCTGGTACCGGAACCGGCTCCTGCTCGACCGCCTCGCCACGCTGCTTCCGCACCTGCGCCGGGAGGGGATCGACGGGCTGCTGGTCGGGGGGGCATCCGCGCTCCTGCGCTGGTATCCGAGGCTCGGCCTGCGGCCGGTGGGCGAGCTGGAGCTGGCCGTCGAGCCCGGAAGCCTCGAACGAGCCGTGGCTGCGGCAGGGCGCGCCGGGTGGCAGCCGGGCCGCACGCAGCGCCCGTTCGTCCGGATGCGCGACGCGGACGAAAGGGTGCTCGTCGTCCACGCCGGCGTCCCACCGTCGGTGGCCGGGCCCGCGGGGCGCGCCGGTGCCTACCGGATTCTGCGGGCTCGCGCGGTCGAGCTCGAGGCGGTGGAAGGTTCGCCGCTCGTACTCGACGCCGGTGACGAGCTCCTTCTCGTCTGCGCGGTCGGCGCGAGAACCGCGGTACCGCCGAGCTGCCAGTGGCTGGTCGACGCATACCAGATCATCCGCTCGGGGCAGCTGCCCCCGGCTGACGAGCTCGTGGGCCGGGCGCGTCGCTTCCACCTGGTCGAACCGCTGCGCACCACGGTCCTCTATCTCGCCGAGCTGCTCGGCCGGACCGGCTTGGAGGAGCACCTCGCCGCGCTGGAGACGGAGCCGACCTCACGGCGAGACCGGGCGGCATTCCTTCTCGCCGGTAGGGGCGGAAAGCGAGCCGCCGGGCCGGCCCAGACGCTGGCGGCGCACCTGCAGGCGACCGCGGACGAGCCGCTTCTCGGCGTCGCGACGCACTTCCCGCGCAGCCTGGAGGAGAGGTGGGGCGCCCGTGGTCTGCTCGAGGTATCGGCGCTCGCGTTGAGGAAGACGGCTCGGCTGCTCCGGCCGGAGGCTCAGGCAGGTGCGTCGCGGCGAAACCGCTCAGCATCGTCGTGAGGCTCGAAGCCCAGCTCCTCGCGTGCGTTCGCGATATCCCAGAACCGCCACCGGTTCGCCGAGACGCCGTAGTAGACGCCGTGGCGGACTGTCGGCGGAGCCCGCAGCGCGCAGTCGACGAGCCGGACGAGATCGGAATGGGTCAGGAGCGTCGCATAGTCGCGCACCGCGTGCGGCCGATCGTCGCGGCGCACCGTCCCGATCCGCAGGCAGACGCATGCCATGCCGTATCGCTCGGCGTAGTGTCGGCTCGCGATCTCGGCGAACGCCTTGCCGACGCCGTAGGGGCTGTCGGGCCGGACCGGCCATTCGGGTCCGATGAGCGGGATCGCAGCGGGGTCGACCCCTTCGTATGCGCCGGCGACGATCGACGCGTAGGGCGGGTCGAGCTCGTACAGCCCGGTGACGTGGTTGGAGCTCGCGAAGATGTACCGCCGGACGCCGTGAGCGCGCGCTGCTTCGAGCACGTTCACGCGCCCCCTGATGTCCTTCTCCACCTCGTACCAAGGCAGGTCGACCGCAGCCCCGGTCGCGAGGTCGACGACCGCCTCGACGCCCCTAAACGCGCGCTGGATGGACCGCGGACGGCGGACGTTGCCTCGGCCGATGCCGCGGTGCCGGTCACGGCGGAGGTCGATGCCGCTGAGCGCGTGCTCTCCGCTCAGGCCCGTCCAGAGGACGCCGCCGATCAGCCCAGAAGCGCCTGTTACGAGCACGCGCACGAGGACGAGAGTCTTGCAGCCCCGTGCGCGGGAGAGCTCTAGGCCGTGGCCGCCGACGGACTGTGGCACGGGGTCGACCGCGTGATCGAGCGGCTCGAGCCCGAGCTCGTCTGCGAGCACGGTCTCGGCCCGCTCGCAGGTCGCCGACTTCGCCTGCGCGGGGAACCCGTCCCCGAGCGGCTCGGGCGGGAGGAGCGCGCGGCTCGAGCGGGTGCGCTCGCCGCGAAGGCGGTGCTCGCGCGCGTACGCGAGGCCTACGACGGGACGCTCCTGCTCGTGAAGGGGCCCGAGCTGAGCCGTCTGTACCCCGATGGAGCGCGGCGGATCGCCGACCTCGATCTCGTCGCTCGAGACGCCGAAGGCGCGCAGAGCGCGCTGCTCGCCGCGGGCTGGCGTTCGCAGCCGGACAAGTCGCTTCTGGACTACGACCTGCACCATCACCTGCATCCTCTGGAGTGGCCCGGGCTTCCCCTGCCGGTCGAGATCCACCGGCAGGTGATGTGGCCGGCCGGGCTCGCAGGGCCGCGCAACGAGGAGCTGTTCGAGGCGGCGCTGCCCTCGAGTCTCTCCGTCGACGGGATCCTCGTCCCGGAGTCACGCCACCACGCCGTCCTGGTCGCTGCGCATTCCTGGGGCGAGGTGCCGATGCGGAGGTTGCGCGACCTTGTCGACGTCCTCGCGCTGGCGGACGACGACGAACGGGATGAGCTCGCCCGTATCGCGCGTGGCTGGGGCTTGGAGCGCGGCTGGTCGACGGTGCTCGCGACCGCGGACTGGCTCCTGCGGGACGATGCGGAACCGCGCTTCGTCCGCTACTGGGCGCGCTACCTGCGGCAGTTGCGCGAACCGACGGTGTTCGAGATGCACGCGCAGGAGTGGCTCTCTCCGTTCTCGCTCGCCCCGCCCCGGACTGCGGCTCGGTTGTCGACGGCAGCGGTGCTGCGCGACCTGCGGCCCTCTTCGCCCGAGGGGTGGGGGGCGAAGAGGCGGAGGATGTCGCATGCGCTTCGCCATCCGTTGGCCCCGAAGTCGGCACACGACCGCCGGACCGGCCAGGGCCGCTGGCGAGCGCGCTCCGGAGGTTGACGAAGTCCGCCCAGTTCCACATGCCCCTTCCGGCCGATGCGGCCGTGATCATGGTGAGCGACCATCCGCGCGCATGCACTGGCTATCACTTCTCGCTGCCGTCCTCCTCAGCTGGCTTGCAGTCGCGCTCCTAGTGGGTACGATCGTCGGGCACGGCATCGCGCTCGGCGCCCGAAGCGACTCTGAGTAGCTGACCGCTCCGAGCCCGAGGCAGGTTTGGGCGAGCCGCTTCCGGTCGAGAATTCAGTTCGAGTCGTGGAGAAGGGGGTGTGAGCGGGAGCTTCGACACAGCCGCGGGGGGTGTGCACTACTGGCATGCGTTGCGAGCGCATCGCCTGCTGATCGTCGCCATCACCGCCGTGGCGCTGCTGGTTGCGCTGCTCGTGGTACTCACCGCGACGAGGCGCTACGACGCGAGCGCCGACCTGCAGATCCAGGCGCTGCCCGCGTACACCCAGAACGACCCGCTGCAGGGGTTCCCCGTCTTCCGCCAACCCGCCGACGGCTCCTCCGCCGCGGTGGCCGCGGCCCGCGTCTTCGCGTCGCCGGCCTATCTCGGCGCCCTGCGCCGGCGGATGGGACCGCGCGCCGACCAGGCGACGATCACGGTAACCCCGCTCTCGCAGGGCGACATCGTCAGCGTCGGGGTCAGCGCCCCCAGTGCCAGGCTCGCCGCGGCGGTCGCCAACCGGTTCGTCTCGTTCGTGCTCGCGCAGCGGAAGGCCGTCTTCCAGAAGTACCTGTCGCAGAGGCTCGCGACGGTCAGGAGCGAGAAGGCGGCGATTCCGGTCAAGGAGCGAGCGAACAGCGCCGTCTACGCGCAGTTCGTCGCCATCCAGGCGGGGCTGAGATCCTACGCCGGGAGCGGCGACCCCACGGTCCAGCGGCTCACGCCGGCGACGGTTCCCGACGCTGCGTCCTGGCCGCGTCCGAAGACGACCCTTGCCGTCGCTTTCGCGATCGGTCTGCTGCTCGGGATCGCCGCCGCGGTCACGCTCGAAGTCGTGAGTCCGCGGTTCACCCGCGAGGAGGAGCTCACGCTCGCGCATCGGCTGCCCGTCCTGGCACGGATGCCGCGTCTACCGTCGCGGACGATCGAGAGCTATTTCCTGGGCCGCGCGCCGCTTCCGCGTGAGGCATGGAAGGCGTACCGGACATTGCGGGCGGTGCTGTCGAATGCGGGTGGAAGCGGCGACCGCTTCCCGGCGTCGGTGCTCGTGACGAGTGCCGCCCCTGGCGACGGAAAGACCCTGACGGCCGTGAACCTCGCGGTCGCGCTCAGCAGCGCCGGCCTGAGCGTCACGCTGGTGGACGCCGACCTCCCGCGACCGATGGTCGGCACGATCTTCAACATCGTCGGCCACCGCGACGGCGTCGTGCACCTGCTGAACAACCCCGAGGCGACGCAGACCGGCAGCGTCGAGGCGCCACTGCACGCGCGCCTGAAGCTGCTGCTCGCGAGCGAGGAGCAGATGCACGAGCTCCACCTCTTCGAGGCGCCGCGGGTGAGACGGTTGCTCAAGCGCCTGGGGCAAGAGAGCGACGTCGTCGTAGTCGACGCGCCGCCGCTGCCCGAGGTTGCAGAGGCGGTGGCGCTCGCCGACGCGTGCGAGGCGGCGATCGTCTGTGTCCGGATCGGGCACACGCGTCGCGACAAGCTTGCCGAGCTGCGTGAGCTCCTCGGCCGGCGGGGCGTGACCCCGCTCGGGTTCTTCGTCACCTCTCGTCACCGGCCGGGCGGGGACGGGAGCCACGGCTACCAGGGGTATCCGGGCGAGCTGCCGGTGATCCCGGGCGATTACCTGTTGACGCCGCAGGATCCGCTGCCGTCCGCCGAGAGCTCCTGATTCCGCCGTGAACGGCGAGGCTCGGTCGCGCCTGCTGCCCGACTTCACAGCCGGTAGCGCGCTACCCGACTTCACGGCCGGTAGCGCGGTCGTCACGGCGGCCGCCGCGACAGCTGCCGTGCTCGGCGCCGTCGCGGTCTACTCGCCGAAGGCGGCCGTGCTCGTATTGCTGGGAGCGGCCTTCGTCGCGGTCGCGATCTCCCGCTTGCCGCTGGCGGTCGCCCTCTTCGTGCTCCTGACGTTCCCGGAACACCTGCCGGGGTCGTTCGGCGCAGGCGCGACCCTCGCGAAGCCCGTCGGCGCGCTGATCGTGGTTGCCTGGGCAGGGGCGGTTCTGACGCACCGCGGGATGCTTCCGCTGCTGCCGCGGGCGCGGCCGCTGCTCTTCTGGGCAACCGCGGGACTGCTGCTCTTCGGTGGCGCTTCGGCGCTCTGGGCGGCGAACGCCGGCGAGACGCGATACGCGCTGGGGCGCTTCCTGCAGGTCGCCGCCCTTCTGCTCGTCACCTACACCGCGGCGTCCACCCGCGCGGGGTTTCGCACGATCGTCCACGGCTACCTGCTCGCCAGCGCGATCACCTCCCTCTACAGCATCGCCACGGGCACCTACCTGGCCACGGGCCGGCTGGCGGGGCTGTTCGATCCGAACTACTTCGCGGCGGAGCTCATCCCGGCCATCCTCATCGCGCTCTTTCTGTTCGCGACCACCCAGTCGCCGCGAACGCGCTTCCTCTCGGCGGCCGTGGCAGGCGTCGACCTCGCCGCATTCCTGCTGACTCAGTCGCGCGGCGGGATCGTCGGCCTTGCGGTCGCCCTGGTTGCGGCGGCCGCGCTCGCCGGCCGCGCGCGGCCGCGCGTGCTGGCGCTCGTGCTCGTCCTCGTCGCTGCCGCGCTCGGCTACTACCTCGGCTACAAGCCGGCGCACGTCTTCGAGAACGGCGCGCCCGGGGGGCTCACGGCGACGAGCTCGGGACGGCTCGACGAGTGGCGGGTAGCGCTTCGGATCTTCGGCCGGCATCCACTCGCCGGCGTCGGCCTCGGCAACTATCAGGTGGTCGAGCCGTCGATCGCAATGCAGACGCTCAACCTCAGCTACGTCCGCTACATCGTCAACTACCGCCAAGCGACGCACAATACGTATCTCCAGATAGCGGCCGAGCTCGGTCTCGTCGGCCTCGCCCTGTTCCTGGCCATCCTCGCGCTTCCGCTGCGGATCGCCGCGGGCGCCCTCGCGAGCCTCGGGCGCCGCTTCGACACGCTCGAGTTCCAGGTGCGCGGGCTGCTCGCAGGCGCAGTGGGGATGCTGGTCGCCTACGTCTTTCTGTCGGCCGAGTTCGAGAAGCAGCTATGGCTCGTGCTCGCGCTGCTTGCCAGCGTTCCTGCGCTCCTCCGCGAGGACGCCGCCGAAGAAGACCGCGCCTCCTAGAAGAATCGAACCGCGAGGTACGCGAGCACGCCCAGCCACGACACCTGGGCGAGAAGCACGGCGGCGAGGAAGCAGAACCCGCTCAGGCGCGTGCGTGCGCTACGCCTGACAGCTTCGGAGATGACGCCGTCGGAGGCGTCGTGGGACGGCGGCGGGGCCACCAGCGGCACGGCCGATTGCTCGCTCACCTACTCCTTTCCCCCTTGCCTGAAAGCCGCCCGAGCGGGGCTGACGCCTGCTTGGTTGTTGCCGGTTCGCCCGACCGAGAAACAAGTCGCAGCTCAGGGCACGATAAGTTTTCGGTCGACCATGCCAACCTGCAGCCCGTCGGCCGCAGACACGGCCGGACCCGAGAGGAGAGGGTTCTGGAGGACTGGCCCACTAGCGCGCGCGGAATCGAGCCTGACCCGGGCGAGATCCGCACCCGGGTAGACGCCGGTCGTGTCGAGCAGTCGCCCCTGGATGTACGCGCCCTCGACGTAGCGGAGGTCGAGCGCGCCTTTCGGCGTCCCACCCCAGAGCTCGATGACGTTTCCCGCCACCTGCGTGTGCGCGTCGCCGTCCCAGTTCGTCCCCGGCAGCGGAAGCCCGAGATGGCGAGCGCGGGCATAGACGGTGACGCCCGGGCCGATCCGGTCGGTTTCGATCTCGACGGCGGCTCCCGTGGCCTGATCGACGACGTCGGCAGCGAAGGTGGATCGCTCGACGAGCCCCCCGTCGGCGTCCGCGATGTTCCACGCCTGGATGCCCGTTCCCTTCTCGCGATGCGGGTCGAGGGCGAGGTTCGGCCTCGCCGAGCCTGTCATCCCCTCGAGCACCAGCCGGTCGATGTTCCCGCCGACCGGCAACACGCCGACGCAGCCGCCGGCCGTGTCGAGGACGCGGAAGCCGGTCCACGTGACCGGGCCCGGCAGCGAGTAGAAGAGGATCCCGCTGCCGCTCGTGTTGGTGATCGTGCCGCCCCAGATCCGCCAACCTCCGGACCGACGAACCCAGACGGCGGGCAGCCCTCTCGCCCCGCCGCCGACGAAGCGCACGCCCGGGCCGAGGACGACGTCGACCTCGCCGCCCTTGATGATCCGATCGAAACCGGTGAACTCGCCGCCGATGCGAACGTTTCCCGTGACGAGGATCGTCTCGCCCGCCCTGGCCGTCGCGAGCGCGCGCTCGAATGCGGGCGCTCCACCGACACGAACGGCGTCGCGCGGCCTCGGAGGGGGCGTGTCGAGGTACGCCGTCTCGGACGCGAAGCTCGGCGTCGCTGGACGGGTCGACCAGTAGACGAGGAACAGCGCGAGGCCGACGAGGACGAGCAGCAATCCACCGGCAGCCAGCGGCCTGATCGAGGCGCGACCTCCCACGTAGCTCTATTTACCGACTACACCCGCCCCCTTGGCGGCTCGTCTCCCGCGGAGACGCCTCAACAGGCCAGACGGCCGCGGCTGTGCGTGCTGACGGTGGTGGACACGCTCATGGCCGCCGGAGCCGAGACCGTCGCGACGCGGTTCGCGCTCGGTCTCGACCCCGACCGGTTCGAGCGCATCATCTGCTCGACCCGGCCGTCGCCTCGCCGCGAGGTCGAGGCCGCTCGCTCGGCGGGTGCAGAGGTGCTCGAGCTGGACCGCCGCTCGAGGCTCGACGTCTGGCGCTGGCTGCCACTGCTGCGGCTGCTGCGGAGCGGCAGGGTCGACGTCGTCCACGCCCACAAGTTCGGCTCGAACCTCTGGCTGGCACTGCTCACGCGGTTGGCGCACGTGCCCGTGTTCGTCGCACATGAGCATTCGTGGTCGTACGAGGGGAAGCTGCGGCGACTGGCGGACCGCCGGCTCATCGCCCGGCAGGCCGACGCCATCGTCGCCGTGTCGCCGGCCGACCGCATGCGGATGATCGAGCTCGAGCGGATTCCGCCGCAGAAGGTCGTGTTCGTCCCGAACGGGGTTCCGGACGCTCCCGCGGGTGACCGCCGCCGCGCCCGGCGGGAGCTCGGCATTCCCCTGGGCGCGCCGGTGCTGGGAACCGTGTGCGGCCTCCGGCCCGAAAAGGAGCTCGACACGATCCTCCGGGCCGTCGCCAACCTTGCCCGGCGCCGCACGGACCTCCGCTTTCTCGTCGTGGGGGACGGTCCCGAGCGTGCGCGGCTCGAGCGCGTCGCGCGTGAGCTCGGCGCGCCGGCGATGTTTCTCGGCCACCGTCCCAACGGCGAGGTGCCCGACCTACTCGCCGCGATGGACATCCTCGTGTGCTCCTCCCGCTTCGAGGGGATGCCGCTCGCCGTGCTCGAGTGGATGGCCGCCGGCAAGGCGATCGTGGCCACGCGCGTCGGCGGCATTCCCTCGATCCTCGAGGACGGCCGTCAGGCGTTGCTCGTACCCCCGCGCGATCACGTGGCACTCGCGGAGCACGTCGACCGTCTGCTCGACGACCCGGCCGAGCGGCGGAGACTGGGCCGGGCCGCGCAGCGGCGACAGCGGGCGGAGTTCCGCCTCGAGCACACGCTCGCCCTGCTGACGAGCCTCTACGAGCGTCTGTGCGCGGAAGCGGCGCGTTGAGCGGGGCCGATGCGGCGCCCGATCCGGCCGACTACCACGTCGATCTCCGGGAGAACGCGCTCCGGGCGGGAGCGACGCCCGAGGCGCGTCTCGAGCTGCTGGCCCGGCTCACGAGCGATGCGACCCGCGCGAATCCCGTCTCGATCATCCAGCTGGGGCTCGGAGCGGTCCAGCTGCGCGACCCGGCGCAGCTCCCGCTCGTAGCAGCCGTCGTCGCCTGGATCGAGCGGACGGTCGACGAGCAGGGGCGTCTTGCCTACCGCTTCCCGATGCCGCACACGTTCGCGCTCGACCCGCCCTGGTACTCGTCCCTCGCACAGGGGGAAGCCGTGAGCCTGCTCGTGCGCGCAGCCCCCACCCTCGATCGCCGCGATCTCTTCGAGCTCGCCGAACGAATCGCGGAGCCTCTCCTCGCGCCGGACTCGCCGCTCGTCGCCTCGACCCCGGAAGGGCCGGTGTTGCAGGAGTATCCGACGGACCCGCCGTCGCACGTCCTGAACGGCTGGCTCTTCTCGCTCTGGGGCCTGTACGACCTCGCGCGCGCCGTCCGCCCGTCCACGCCGGCTGCGGCCGCGGCGGCCGACGCCTACGCTGCCGGCGCGTCGGCGCTCGGGTCGAGGATCCACCGCTACCGAACCGCGCTGCACTGGTCGCTGTACGACCTCTACCCCCACCCGCTGCCGAACGTCGCGAGCCCCTTCTACCACCGGCTCCACGTCGAGCAGCTCCTGCGGCAGCAGGAGCTCCTCCCTGACGCGCGCCTGGCGGTTGTCGCCGCGGAGTGGGCCCGGGCGGCACACGCGCCCGCGCCCGGCGCGGTCGCGCTCGTGCGCAAGGCCGCCTTCCGGGTACGGCGCCCGCGCTGGCATCGACTTGCACCGACGGCGTAGGCGGTCCGGCGCCCGAACAGGCGGGGGTTTCGGCTGGAGCGAAACCGCGAAGAATCGCAACTAGCGTGCGCGCTCGCGAAGCGGATAGCGCGCCGCCGCGTCGGCTGCCTCCCGACCGCGCTGCGGCGGTTCGTGAGACGGGGCGGATCGTCGTCGCCGTCGGGCCTGTTGCTGCCGTCGTTCTGGCCGCACCCATTGATTTCTGGCAGGCGCGGCTCGTCGCTGTATGCGTCCAACCGGCGATCTGGGCCCTGTCGATCGCGATCGGGCACGGTCTCGGCGGCCCGGCCCTGACGGCGCTCGGGCCGCGGGTAGCAGTAGGACGCGGCGTCCTGATCGCCGTCGTCAGCTCCGCCGCGGCCTCCGCGTGGCTGCCCGAGGCACGTCTGTCCACGCCCGCGATCCTGTTCCTTGCCGTGAGCGTCTTCGCGGCCGGCGCGGCCTGGGAGACGTTCGTCCTGCGGAAGGTTGCGCCTGCCGTACGCCTGCTCGTGGTGGGGAGCGCCGCCGATGCGACCACCCTGCTCCACGACCTGCGCCGCGGTCGCGGCGGGGGCTACGAGCTGATCGGAGTGGTCGAGGACGGCGATCCCGGGGTCGAGCACGATCCGGATGCGCCGGTGGTGGGTCGGGCCGAGGACCTGGATTCCCTCATCGCGCTGTACCGGCCGGACCTCGTCGTTCTCACGGTCGGCCGTAAGCGGCCCCAGACACTTTCGCGGCTGGTCGACGCCGCTCGAGCCGGGTTCCGGGTGGTCGAGCTCCCCGAGTTCTACGAGTACGCCTTCGGCCGTGTGCCGATCGAGGATCTTCCGTACGAGTGGTTCATGAGCGTGCTGCACCTCTACCAGCGCCGCTACTCACGCCGGATCAAGCGTCTCCTGGACCTCGTCGGC
>JAVKST010000052.1:0-16638 GCA_039583515.1 Gaiellaceae bacterium | reverse complement strand
GCCGAGGCCTCGGAGTAGACGATCCCGTCGCCGCCGCACGTTGGGCATTTGCGCGTCATCACCTCGCGCGGGCCGTCCGTGACGTTCTGGCGCGTCATCTCCACGAGGCCGAGCGGCGAGATCTCGACGACGTACGTCTTCGTCCGGTCGCGCTCGAGCTCCGTCCGCAGCGCCTCCTCCACCGTGGCGCGGTTCTTCGGATTCGCCATGTCGATGAAGTCGATGACGATGATCCCGCCGATGTCGCGCAGCCGCAGCTGGCGGACGACCTCCTTCACCGCCTCGAGGTTGTTCTTCGTGATCGTGTCCTCGAGCCGCCCTCCGGAGTTCTTGCCGCGCCCGCCGACGAAGCGGCCGGTGTTGACGTCGATGACGGTGAACGCCTCGGCGTAGTCGAAGATGAGATAGCCGCCCGACGGGAGGTCGACGCGGCGGCTGAGCGTGGACTTGATCTCCTGCTCGACGCCGAACGCCTCCATCAGCGGAGCAGGCTCCTTGTAGCGGACGACGCGCTCGACCATGTGCGGCGACGTCTTCTTCAGGTAGCCGACGACGCGCTTGTACGTCCGCTCGTCGTCGACGTACGCCTTCGCGAAGTCGCCGGTGAAGAGGTCGCGGGTGACGCGGAGCGGCAGTTCGGCCTCCTGGTAGACGAGCTCGGGAGCCTTCGCCTCCTTCGCCTTCGCCTGGATCGACTTCCAGAGGCGCTGGAGGAAGACGAGGTCGCGCTCGATGTCCTCCTCGGACGCGCCCTCGGCCGCGGTGCGGACGATGACGCCGCCCTCCTTGACGTCCAGGCGCTTGAGGATGTCCTTCAGCCGCGTGCGCTCGTCGTCGTCGAGCCTGCGCGAGACCCCGAGCCCCTCGCCCTGCGGGACGAGGACGACGAAGCGGCCGGGGAGCGAGATCTGCGTCGTGAGGCGGGCGCCCTTCGTCTTCATCGGGTCCTTGACCGCCTGGACGAGGATCGTCTGCCCGCGCGAGATCAGGTCCTGGATCTTCCGGCCGTGGCCCTTCTCGAGCTCGGGGCTGACGATCTCGTCCACGTAGAGGAAGCCGTTCTTGTCGAGGCCGATCTCGACGAACGCCGCCTCCATGCCGGGCAGGACGTTGTCGACGACTCCGAGGTAGATGTTGCCCGCGATCGAGTGGCGCTCCGGCCGCTCGAGGTACACCTCGGCCACGCGCCCGTCCTCGAGGACCGCGGCACGACGCTCGCCCACGTCGACGGACACGAGCAGCTCGCGCTTCGCCTCGGGCAGCGGCGCGCGGCGCGGCGGCTCCCGGCGGCGGCGGCTCGACGGGTCGCGACGCCGCTCCTGCCGCTGCGAGAGCTGCTTCCGCGGCTCGGTGCGAGTCGGCTTGTCGCCGCTCTCGCCGGTGCTCTCCGCGCTCGCGGCCGCACCGGTCTTCTTCCGTCCCCGCCCGCCGCGGGTGCCGCGGCGGCGCTTGGGCTTGGTCGGATCGGTTGTCGCGGCCGCCGCTGTGTCGGCGGCCGGCTCGGTCAACTCGAGCTCGGGCCTCGGCTCGAGCTCAAGTTCGCGCGCGTCGTCCGCGCGGTCATCGTGGGATGGCTTCTTGCGGAAGCGGAACCAGGGCAAGAAAAAACTCCTTCGCCGGAGCGCGCGCCGGCACGCGTCGAGAGGGTGCGCGCGCGCTCGATGTCGTGGATGGAAAGCATGGGCATTGCCTGCGTTCCCAGCGTAGCAATGCTGTCGTCCGACACTGGTCCTACGATCCGCGCATCCACGACCAGGAGGTGAAGGGTGGCGGGGAAGCGCGAGGCCGAGGAGCTCCTGATGATCGAAGAGGCGGACGCCTGGTTCGAATACCTCGAGGCCACCCGGAGCCAGTCCGAGCCGCGTTACCGCGAGATCGAGCCGTGGGCATGGGCGCGGCTGAGCCAGCGCCTGCGGGCGATCAGGGCCCGACGGGCGCGGCTGCGGCCGGCTGCGGCGTAGCGGCGAAGCCGAATCTGCAGATGGCGGCCTCTCCGACCGCCCGCGTCCCCGCGTAGGCCACGGCGCCCTTGAGCGCCCAGCCCGCGAACGGCACGAGGTCGAGGAGCTCGCACGCCGCGGCGCGGAGCCCCAGCCCCGCTCCGAGCGTCGCGGCGAGCTCGGGCAGTCGCTCGCGGCCCGCATCCTGCCCGTAGACCTGGGCGAGCCGGAGCACGAGCCGCAACTGGTTGAGCGCGAGCACGGGCAGATCCGCGCCGGGCACGAAGACCGCCGCCGCGAAGACGCCGTTCTTGCGCGCGAAGGATGACACGAGGCGCCGCGCGACCGCCTCGCGCAGGACGGGGACCCGTCCCGCGAGCGGCGCAGCATCCTCCCCGAGCCGCCCCGCGATCGCCTCCGCGATCGCGCCGAGCGGGAAGCCCTGCCCCGCTCCGACGCGCACGACGTCGGTGGCGAGGACGTACGGAATCGAGAGGTCGCCGGGCACGGGCCCCGCCGCGACGACGATCACCGGCACCCGAGCGCGCCGTGACCGCCGCAGCGCCGCCTCGTCCGCCTCCGCCGGCTCGTGGCCGAGCACGTAGAGGAGCACGTCGGCGCCTTCGGGCGAATCGCCGGCCCGGACGGCACCCTCCGCCGCGCCGGCCGCAAGGTCGCGCCGGAGCACGGCGGCGAGCTCGCGCGCACCGCCGACGGCAAGCGTGCCGTGCGTCTGCGCCGATACCTCTACCTCCTTCAACAGGCTGCGGAGAGCGCCGACCGAGATCGGAAGCGCCACGCTCACGCGCGGCGGCGGGCGTACCGCGAGGCGCGTCCCCGCGCGTGGATCGCGAGCAAGACGCCCATGGCGGCAAGGTTCGCGATCATCGACGAGCCGCCGACGCTGACGAACGGCAGCGGGATCCCGGTGATCGGCGCGATCCCCATCGTCATCCCGACGTTGACGAACGTCTGGAAGAGGAGCGCGACGACGATCCCGCCCGCGACGACCGCGGAGAACAGGTCCCGCGCGACCGTCACCACGCGCAACCCTCGCCAGAGCACGAGCAGGTAGAGGCAGAGCAGCAGCGCCGCGCCGACGAAGCCGCGCTGCTCCGCGAAGCCGGCGAACACGAAGTCGGTCGGGCTCGCCGGCAGGAACCCGAGGTTGACCTGCGTCGAGCCGTTCGGCCCGCGGCCGCGCACCTGACCCGAGCCGATCGCGGCCAGCGACTGCTCGAGGTTGTAACCGGCCGCGGCGGGACACGTCGACGGATGCGTGAAGCAGGTCAGGCGCTGCTGCTGGTAGCCCTTGAGCGCGCTGACGCCGACGGCCGGCCCGGCCCAGAGAACGCCGACGAGGATCAGCAGCGCGACGCCGCCGAGCACCGCCAGGTGCCGCCACGGCACGCCGGCGACGAAGAGCATCGCGGCGAGCGCGGCCATGTAGACGAGCGCCGTCCCGAGATCCGGCTGGATGAACACGAGCACCACGGGAACGAGACCGAGCCCGAGCACGCGGAGCGTGCTCGTCCACGAGCCGAGCACGCGCTGGCGCTCGGCCAGCATCCCGGCGAGCGCGAGCACGAAGAGGAGCTTCCCGAACTCCGAGGGCTGGAAGGTGAAGAAGCCGAGGCTGATCCAGCGCGTGGAGCCGCGCGCGGCGTGGCCGATCACGAAGACGATCGCGATCAGGCTCGCCGTCACGGCGAAGATGCCGCGCCAGTAGCGGCGGTAGAGGTCGGGATCCACGAGCGCCGCCAGGACGAGGATCGCGCCGCCGGCGGCCACGTAGAGGATCTGCCGGTTCAGGTAATAGGACGGATCGTTCGGGACCGCGAACTTCGTCACGCCGGCCACGCCCCACAGGCCGACGGCTACGAGCGCCGCCACGCCGCCGAGCAGGATCCAGTCGAGCGAGCGGACGACCGCGAGCAGGCGGATGCCCTCCCGCTCGGCGCGCAGGCCACTCCTTTGCGATCCGGCGTACTCGAGCATCAGTCGTTCATCAGTCGCTGTGGATGGGGCCGGTCAGATTCGCCTGCACGTGGAAGAAGCTCCCGAACACCCGCTCAGCCGCCGGCGCGGCGGCGCTGCCGCCCTCGCCGCCGTTCTCGATCACGGCGCAGACGACGAGCTCCGGATCGTTCACCGGACCATAGCCGCACCACCAGGACTGATCCTCCTCCCGCGTCAGCCCCGGCAGCTGCACGACCTTCTGCGCGGTGCCGGTCTTGCCGGCGATCGGCACCGGAAAGCCGCCGAAGACGCCGTACGACGTGCCGTTCGTCAGGTGCGTCGCCTCGTACAGGCCCTGCTGCACGACCCGCAGGTAGGCGGGGTTCAGCCCCGGGATCCGCTTCGCCGCGGGCGGCGCCGGCGTCGGCACGATCGTCCCGTTCGGGTTCTGGACGTCCATCAGGACGTGCGGTGTGACGAGCTTGCCGCCGTTCGCGAGCGCCGCGTAGAAGCGCGCCATCTGGATCGGCGTCACGAGCAGGTCGCCCTGGCCGATCGCGAGCGTGATCGAGTCGCCGGGCTTCCAGAGCCGGTCGACCTGCCACTCCTTCGAGTCGGTGGCGGGGGTGTACATCCGGTGCTTCCAGCCGATCGTCGGGACGAGCCCGGGCTGCTCGGGGCCGACGTCGACGCCGGTCGGCTTGCCGAAGCCGAACCTCCCGGCCCACTTCTGCAGCGGCTGACCCCGGCTGCCCGGCAGCTCGTAGAACGCGTTGCCGACCCGGTAGAAGTACGTGTCGCACGACTGCGCGAGCGCCGTCGGCAGGTCCATTCCCTGGTAGACGTTCGGATCCCAGTTGTGGAACACGTGGTGCGACCGGTCCTCCGGGGCCGTGAACGTCCCGGTACACGGGTAGAAGGCGCTCGGCTTGATCAGGTGCTCCTCGAGCGCCGCGAGCGCGGTGACCGGCTTGAACGTCGAGCCCGGCGGATAGGTGACGTCGAGCGCGCGGTTGAGCGCCGGGTAGTTCTTGTCGAGCGCGGTATGCGACGTGAGACCCTGCGCGGCGAGTGCGTTGCTGCTGACGGGCCCGGTGAAGACGGAAGGCCGGTACGAGGGCGCCGACGCGAGTGCGAGGATGGACCCGTCCTTCGGGCTCAGCGCCACGATCGCGCCGCCGTTCGCCGCCCACTGGCCGTTGTTCCTGGCGAGCTGGATCCCGTACTGCAGCGCGCCCTCCGCGGCCCGCTGCAGCGGGAGGCTGATCGTCAGCCGCACGGCCGCTCCCGGCTGCGGCGGCGTGACCAGCGTCCGGCCGCCGAGCGGACGGCCGAGCGAGTCGACGCGCACGCGTCCCGAGCCGGCGATGCCGCGCAGGTAGGTGTCGAACTGCCCCTCGACGCCCGTCTGGCCGATCTCGTCGCCCGGCCGGTAGCCCTGGGCGGCAAGCGTCCGCAGCTCCTCCGGCGAGACCTCGCTCACGTAGCCGAGCAGCTGCGCCGCCAGCGAGCCGTTCGGGTAGTGGCGGATGTAGGTCGGCTCGAGCACCACGCCCGGAAAGCCGCCGGCGCGCTCCTGGAGATACGTCGCCATCGGGCGGGGGGCCTCGTCGCGGATCACGATCGGCGTGAGCAGGTCGCCCGCCAGCTTGCGCCGCTTGATCATCCCCGCGATCTCGTACAGCGGCACACGCGTGACGTGGGCGAGCTCGCGGAGCTCGGAGACGCGGCGCGAGTACGCCTTCGGCAGGTCGGCCCACCAGAGCTCGACCGACGTCACGGGCTGGTTCGTGACCAGCACGCGACCACTGCTGTCGAGGATCGGCCCCCGCGGCGCCTGCACGCGCACGGCCCGGAACTGGTTCGCCTGCGCGCGCGCGACGTACTGCGAGCCGGAGAGCACCTGCAGCGCCCAGAGACGCAGGAGGAGCGCGGCGAAGCCGATGAGGACGACGCCGCCGAGCAGCCCCACCCGGCGCGCGAGCTTCGGCGTCAGCCGGTACGGCTGGACGACCGTCTCGCCGCGCTCGTCCGGCTGCTTGCCGCGGGGCGGAGGGGACGGAGGCGCCGTCGTCGTGCTAGCCAAGCAGCTGCACCTCCGTCGTCAGCTCCTGCCGCTCCACCGGCCGGAGGAGCCGCTTCGCGAGCGCGTAGAGCGGCCGCGTCAGGATCAGGTTGAGCACGATCGCGGGTAGGAGGGCCCGGACGACGGCGCCGGCCGGCGCACTCTCTCCGAGCACGAAGTGGACGACGAGCAGGCCGACCTCGTAGAGGACGGTGACCACCGCGACGGACAGGAACGGCGCGTGCGCGCGGTCGCGGCCGGTGGTCTCGCCGTAGCGGCCGATCCAGTACCCGGCGAGCGTCAGGACGAGCGAGGTGAGGCCGAGCGTGCCGAGCGTCGCCGTGTCGACGACGAGGCCGGCGAAGAAACCGGCGACCGCACCGGCGACGCTGCCGCGGAGGAGCGCGACGGCGACGAGCGTCACGAGCAGCAGGCCGGGCACGGCGCCGTAGACGTGCAGCTGCGAGAAGATCGAGACCTGCGCGATCGCCGCTGCGAAGAGCAGGACGGCGGCCTTGACGCCGTCGACGAGGCTCATCGGCCGTGCGACGTCCGGACGAGCGCCGCCACCGAGTCGAGCGACCCGACGTTCGCGAACGGCTGCACCTGCACCTGGAGGAACGTCGCGGTGTCGGTGACGCCGACGCCGCCGACGGGCACCTTCCCGATCGGGATCCCGCGCGGGTACAGCGACGGGTAGCGCGGATCCCGGGTGCCGTCGGTGACGATGGTGTCGCCGGGGCGGACGACGAGCTGCTTCTGGACGTAGTCGAGGATCAGCGTCCCACCCGGCCCGCGGTGGACGGTGCCGCGGACGCCCGTGTCGAGGTCTCGCGCCGCGACGAAGCTGTCCGGCGCCGTGAGCACCGTGACGGTGGCGGCGTCGGGGAAGACGTTCGTGACCCGGCCGACCAGGCCGTCGCCGCTGACGACCGGCGTGTTGAGCTGCAGCCCGTCGTTCGATCCGGCCTCGATCGTCAGCGTGTGCGCGAACGGGCCGTCGGGGAACGAGGTGACTGCAACGTTGACCGCGCGGAAGTCGTGCGGGTACGCGGGTCCCTGCTCGTAGTGCAGGAGCCTCTCGAGATCCGGCGTTTGCGCGGCCTTGGCGCGCTCGTCGAGATAGGCAGAGCGGTACTGGGCCACCTCCCGTTTCAGCTTCGCGTTCTCCGCCTTCGCCGAGGTCAACCCGTCGACATAGTTGTAGGCGTCGCGGAACGGCTTGGCGATGCGGGCACCGGCGACCTGGAACGGCCGCAGGACGCTGCTCCCGGCTCCCTGCAGGTCGTGCAGAGCGCCCGAGGTCGGGGAGCGGAAGGAGATCGTGACGAGCACGAGCGCGAGAAGCACGAGCGTTACGACGACGGCGCGACGGATGAGCGCGCTCCGCGCCTTCGACGGGTACGGGGTCGGCTTCGAGCGCTGGACCGACGAGGCCAGGACCGCCGCGCGCGCGCTGCGGGAAGGAGGGGCCACGGCCTTAGGGTATCGCGGCCGTCAGGCGGCCGGGTTGGAGCAGCGGGGACACTCGCATGGGCCAGTTCCGGAATGAAGCCTGAGTACGCCTTAGAGTTTCTCCGCGGAGCGCAGGCGGTGATCGAACGCGACGGCCGTGTGCTCCTCGGGCGGCGGCGGGAGGATCCCGGGGCGGGGCGCTGGGATATTCCCGGCGGGTTCCTGGATGAGGGCGAGGATGCCCTTGACGCGCTGCGGCGGGAGGTAGTGGAGGAGACGGGGTTGGAGGTCGAACCCGCCGAGTTCCTGGGCACGTGGAATGACGCCTACTGGAATCGCACGGTGTTATGCCTCACTTGGCTCGCGCGCGTCGTCGGCTGTGTTGAGCGTCCCGGAGACGATCTCGTCGAGCTTCGGTGGTTCGGCGTCGAGGAGCGCCCACGGGGTGACGCGCTCGCCTTCTCGACGTTCGACTCGATCCTGAGTCTCTGGGCGTCGCGGTGCCAGAACACCTAGCGCTTGCCGAACGTTCCGACCAGAGGTCGCTCTGGTGGGCGAGAATCCCCCACGCCCCGAGCCGACGCACGACTAAGGCCGGAGGCTAAGACTCCCGCGCAGCGGGATTAGCCGGAGGCCGTGCCAACGAGCGCGCACACGCAGCCTGCGCGCGAGCGACGAGAGCGGGGCTTCGACCTCAGCGTCAGCCCAACCGCACCTTCAGCACGGAGGCCGCGCGAGACCACGCTCTCGCGCGGCCGGAGTTCCGTCAGCAGCGAGCGAAGCCGAAGGCTTCGCGAGCTAGCGACGGCCGTTGCGGCTGCGGGCGCGGTTCGAGCGGTGGATCGCCTCGAACTCCTCGAGGCTGCGCCCGGAACCGACCGCGACGCACGTGAGCGGGCTCTCGGCGAGATGGACGGGCATCTGCGTCTCGTGGCGCAGCCGCTCGTCCAGCCCCGTGAGCAGCGAGCCACCGCCGGCGAGGACGATCCCGCGGTCCATGATGTCCGCGGCCAGCTCGGGCGGCGTCTTGTCGAGCGTCGACTTGATCGCCTCGATGATCTGGGTCACGGGCTCGTCGAGGGCCCGGCGGATCTCCTCGCTCGTGAGGATGACCGTCTTCGGCAGGCCGGTGAGCATGTCGCGGCCGCGCACTTCGGCCTGCAACTCCTCCTTCATGTCCCAGGCGGAACCGATCTCGAGCTTGATCTCCTCGGCCGTCTGCTGGCCGATCAGGAGCTTGTAGTCGCGCTTGATGTGATTGATGATCGCCTCGTCCATCTCGTCGCCGCCGACGCGCAGCGACTGGGAGACGACGATCCCGCCCAGCGAGATCACGGCGACCTCTGTCGTGCCGCCGCCGATGTCCACGATCATGTTCCCGGTCGGCTCGGCGACGGGCAGCCCCGCCCCGATCGCGGCCGCCATCGGCTCCTCGATCAGGTACGCCTGCCGCGCGCCGGCCGACAGCGTCGCTTCCTCCACCGCGCGCTTCTCGACGCCGGTGACGCCGGACGGGACGCAGACCACGACGCGCGGGTGCGCGAAGCGGTGCTGGTGCACCTTATGGATGAAGTGGCGCAGCATCTGCTCGGTCACGTCGAAGTCGGCGATCACGCCGTCCTTGAGCGGGCGGATCGCCTGGATCGTCCCCGGCGTCCGGCCGAGCATCCGCTTCGCCTCCACGCCGACCGCATGCACCTCGCCCGAGCGCTGGTCGATCGCGACGACCGACGGCTCCGAGAGGACGATCCCGCGGCCGCGGACATAGACGAGCGTGTTCGCCGTGCCGAGGTCGACCGCCATGTCGCGGCCACCGAAGCCGGTGAGTCCCGAGAAGAGCCCCATAGACCGCCCCGAGCATAGCCGCAAAGTCAGCAAGGCCCCACGAAGGAGACACGGTCCCGACACGGCTTCCGGACTAGTGTCTGGCGCATGAACATCGTGACGCTGATCGGGAACCTCGCGACCGACGTGGAGCTCCGCGAGGTGGGCCCGGAGAAGAAGGTGGCGAGCTTCCTGCTCGCGATCGACCGCCTGGGACGCGAGGGCGGCGCGGACTTTGTCGGCGTGTCGGCCTGGGACCGGCAGGCGGAGCTCTGCGCGGAGTACCTCGGCAAGGGCCAGCGCGTGGCGATCGACGGCCGGCTCCGTTCCCGCACGTGGGAGGACGAGGGCAAGCGGCGGACGGCAGTTGAGGTCGTGGCCCGGCGCGTCGAGTTCCTCGGCGGCGGCCCGCGGCACGACGAGGAAGGAGCCGACGTGATCCCCTTCGAGGCCCCGCTCGCAGCCGGCTAGGCGTAGCCCAGCTCCGCGAGGAACTCCTCGATCGCGGCGAGGCAGGCGTCCGGCCGCTCGCCGATCAGGAGGTGCCCGCAGCCGGCGATCGCGCGCAGCGGCGCGTGCAGGCGCCGCGCGTACTCCATCCCGTCCGTGAGCGGCACCCAGTTGTCGGTCGCGCCCCAGAGCAGGAGGACCCGGCAGCCGACGCGTTCGAGCTCCGCGCCGGGATCCGACCCCAGCAGCGCGCGGCGCGCCTGGCGTGTATCGGTGTGGCGCGCGGGCCCGACGAGGAACGCCTCCGCGAGGTCGGGCTCGAGGCCGTCGGGGTCGGCGACGCCCCACCAGCCGAATGCTGCCCGTCTGCCTGCACGCGAGCGCACCCAGGAACGCCGGTACGGCGCGATCAGCTTCCCCGGCTTGAGCAGCCCGAGCGCCGTGAGGGCGACCTGTGCGGCACGTGAGGTGGAGCTGGCGCCTGCGGCGGCCGCGAGGACGAGCCCCCGAACCGCTTCCGGCTGCAGCACCGCCGCCCGCAGGCCGACGAGACCGCCGAGCGAGTGGCCGATCCAGACCGCGGCTTCCGCGCGCTCTTCCGCCGCGACCGCGAGAACCGCCGCGGCGAAGTCGTCGATCTCCGGCGTGCCCGCGAGCCGTGGGGAGCCACCGTGCCCCGGAAGGTCGGGGACGACGACGCGGTGCCGCTGCGCGAGCTGCGGCGCCACCGCGCGCCAGTTCTCGATCGTCCCGCCGAGCCCGTGCACGAGCAGGAGCGGCGGCCCGTCGCCGCGTACGACGTAGCGAAGTCGGGCGCCCTGCCACGAGAGCTCGCGTTCCTCGAACCCCTCCAGCCGGTGTTTGCCGTCCGTCACCAAGGAGGCATATTCTTCGTATCGATGGATGCTTCCGCGGGGCGGGCCGAGTGAAGCCCGCGAAGACGACAAGCGAGGGTGCGATCTAGCCCGCCAGCGCGATGCGCGCGGCGGGTTTTTTCGTTCCAGGGAGGAGCAAGCGAGGATGGCGAATCACCTCACGCCCGAAGAACTTTCGAAGGAGCTCGGTCTCGACCGGCAGGAGGTGATCCGGGTGTGCATGGAGGAGGGGGTGCCGATCTACCAGGGGAAGATCGACAAGTACCTCTTCCAGGCGCAGCTGCAGGCGCTCGGGGCGACGCAGCCCCAGCACTGAGGAGGGAACGCGTCAGGCGCTCTTGCGCGCCGGCGCCCTGCGAGCCCGGGAGGCGCCCTTCGCGGCGCCTTTCCCGTTCTCGGAGCTCTTCCCGCTCGTCGCCGACCGCCGCCCCTGCGCGTCGGCCACGCTCTGGCGCAGGGCCTCCATCAGGTCGATCACCGGCGTCTCGGCGACGGGCTCGGGAGCCACGATCTCCTCGCCGGCGAGCTTCGCCGCGAGCATGTTCGCGAGGTCGCGCCGGTACTCGTTCTCGAATTCCTCGGGCGCCCACTCGCCACTCAGGCTCGCGATCACCTGCGCCGCCAGCTGGAGCTCGGGCTCGCGCACCTCTGTCGCCGCGACGGCCTCCTCGATCTCCGCCTTCGAGCGCACGTCGTCGGCGAAGAAGAGGGTCTCGAGCGCCAGCGCCCCAGCCTGCGCGCGGATCAGGCAGAGGTTCTCCTTGCCCCAGAGCACGAACTTCCCGACCGCCGCCATCCCCGACTGCTCCATTGCCTGCAGGAGGAGGACGTACGGCCGCCGCTGCGCGTCGGCGCCGGCGGGCGCGAGGAAGTAGGTGCGATCGAAGTAGACCGGGTCGACGTCCTCGAGGCGCACGAAGCGAAGGATCTCGATCGCCTGCGAGCGCTGGAGCGCCACCGCCTCGAGATCGGCTTCCTCGACGAGCACATACTGGCCCTTCGCGAACTCCCAGCCCTTGACGAGCTCGTCCGGCTCGACATCGCGCTCGTGGACGGTGCACCACCGCTTCTGCTTGATCGGCGTGCCGCACTCGCGGTGCAGCGTCCGGAAGGACACGTCGTTTCGCTGGGTCGCGAGGGCCAGCCCGACCGGGATGTTGACGAGCCCGAAGCTGATCGATCCGTTCCAGATGGTGCGCATTTGCTCGTTCCAGTCTAGTCGCGGAGCCTGCGTCTTTCCCGCTTTTCGGCCGGTTCCCTCCTGCATACGATCTGGAGATGGCGCGGCGCACGACCCTCGAGCTCTGGCGCCGGGCGGTCGCGGACGCGCCGGCGACACCCGCCTACCTCGAGGAGCAAGCGGACGGATGGCGGCCGGTGTCGTGGCCGGAGGCGGGGGAGCGGGTCGAGGCGCTCGCCGGCGCGCTGCTCGCCCGCGGCGTGCGCAAGGGAGACGCCGTCGCCGTCCTGTCGCGCACGCGGCTCGAGTGGGTGCTGCTCGACTGGGCCGTCATGTCGGTCGGCGCCGTCGTCGTCGGGCTGTATCCGACCAGCTCGGCCGGCGAGTGCGCCTACGTGCTCGGCCACTCGGAGGCCGTGCTCGCGTTCGCGGAGGACGAGGAGCAGACGCGGAAGCTCGTGTCCGTGCGACGGTCGCTCCCGGCGCTGCGCGAGATCGTGCCGTTCGACCTACTCCCGAAGCTCGAGGCAGAGGGCCGGGCCGCCGTCGCCCTCCCGCCGGACGACGTCGCCGAGGACGATCTCGCGACGTTGATCTACACGTCGGGCACCACCGGCCCGCCGAAGGGGGTCATGCTCACGCACCGGAATCTCGCGACGGCCGCCATGCGGGTCGAGAACCACGTGGAACGGCCGGACGACATCGTGCTCCTCTTCCTGCCGCTCGCGCACAGCTTCGGCCGCCTCGTCCATCAGGGCGCGGCGGTGCACCGTACGACGCTGGCGTTCGCGGCCGAGCCCGCGCGCATCCCGGAGGCGCTCCAGCAGGTGCGGCCGACCATGCTCCCGGCGGTGCCGCGCGTCTACGAGAAGGTGCACGCGAAGGCCCTCGGCGAGATAGATCGTGCCGGCGGCGCACGGCGAGCTATCGGCCTGTGGGCGCTCCGCGTCGGCGCCCAGGCGAGCCGCCTCCGCCGCGAGGGCAAGCCGGTTCCGGCGGCGCTGGCGGCGAAGGAGCGGGTCGCCGACCGGCTCGTCTTCGCCAAGGTTCGGGAGCGCCTCGGCGGCCGGTTGCGGCTCGGCGTCTCCGGGGCAGCTCCGCTCCGCCGCGACGTGATGGAGTTCTTCCACGCGCTCGGCGTGCCCGTGATCGAGGGCTACGGGTTGACGGAGACATCCAGCTCCACCACGGTCAACGACCCGGACGACTTCCGCATCGGCACGGTCGGCCGTGCCGTCCCCGGAACGGAGATCCGGGTTGCGGGCGACGGCGAGATCCTCGTCCGCAGCGACACCGTCTTCGCGGGCTACTACAAGGATCCCGAGGCCACGGCGGCTGCCTTCACCGAGGACGGCTGGTTCCGCACCGGCGACGTCGGCGAGATCGAGTCCGGCGGCTTCGTCCGGATCACCGACCGCAAGAAGGATCTGATCATCACGGCGGGCGGGAAGAACGTCGCGCCGCAGAACCTCGAGAACGCGCTCAGGGCGTCCCGCTTCGTCTCTCAGGCGATCGTGGTCGGCGACCGCCGGCCGTACGTCGCGGCGCTGCTGACGCTCGACGAGTCAGAGGTGGCGGCGACCGGACGCGACCGCGACGAGCTCGCCCGCGAGCTCGTCGACGAGGTGAATCGCGAGCGGATGCGTGCAGAGCAGATCAGGCGCTTCGTCGTCCTGCCGCGCGACTTCTCGCTGGAGGCCGGCGAGGTGACGCCGACGCTGAAGCTGCGCCGCCGCGTGATCGAAGAGCACTTCGCCTCCGAGATCGAGGCGCTCTACTCGTCCGCCTAGCCCAGGATTCGCCGAGCGCCGTCGAACTCGCTCGCGTACCAGCCGCTGAGGCTGTCGATGCTCACGACGGCTCCCGTGTGCGGCGCGTGGACGAACTCCCCGTTGCCGATGTAGATGCCGACGTGGCCGAGCCCGTCGAAGAAGACGAGGTCGCCCGGCTGAAGCTGGTCGCGCGGCACCGAGACCGCGTTCGGGTAGTCCCACTGCGCGACGGTGTAGTGCGGAAGCGAGATGCCGACCTGCGCGTAGACGTACATCACGAGCCCCGAGCAGTCGAACCCGCTCGGGCTCGACCCGCCCCAGACGTACGGGACGCCCAGGTACTGCATCGCGATCGACGCGACCTGCCCGAACCGGCCGCCCGGGACCGAGCCCTGCGGGACGGTGGCGGCGGGTCCGCCGACCTGCCCGAACGTGGTGTTCGGCTTCAACGCCAGCTGCGCCTGGTGGGCGGCTGCGAGCTGCCGCGCCTGCTGCTGCGACACGAGCTGCGCGATCTGGGACTTGACGGACGCGTAGAGCCTGCGCTCCGCGGCCAGTCGTCCGTTCGCGCTTTGGAGCGAGGCGGCACGCACCGCCACGAGCTGCCGCTGCTCGACGCGCGTGTGCCGCAGGAAGGCGCGGCGGCGGACGATCTGGCGCTGGAAGGAGATGACCTGGCCGATGATCGCCGCATCCTGGTGCGAGACCGAATCCGCGGCCTCGATCCGCGCGACGAGGTCGTCGAGGCTGTGCGCGCCGAGGATGACGGCGAGGCTGGCCTGCGACTCGGGCGAGGTGTAGATGGCGACCAGCCGCTGTGCGAGCGTCCGCTGAGCCAGGTGCAGGTTGCCGCGCGCCACGCCGAGCGCCTGTCTGTTCACCTGCAGCGCCCGGTCGAGCTGGTGGAGCCGCTGGGCGGCCTGGTGATAGCGGCTCGTCGCGCGCTGGGCGGCGGCATCGAGCTGCTGGAGCTCGACCTCGACGCGCTGGGCCTCGCTCCGCTTTTCGCGGATCGACGGCCCCGCGTGTGCCGCGGCCGAGGCCGCAATCAGCACGCAAACAGCAGCCGCTGAGAGCAGCGCCGGCCGTCTCAGCGCACGCATGACGTCCTCCCGCCCGTCACAAGCACGAGACCGTAACAGCCCCGGCGGATACTCGCAAACGGGGTGTGTCGCGAAAGATGCTGCAATTCGTCCCAATGGGTTGCCTGCAGCAGCGTCCGGGGCCGTGCACAAAGTGCCGTGGTACGGTCCCGCGTCGTGCGCAGGCGCCGGACACGCCCGACGGTCCAGGTGGTGGCGAGCCTTGCGGGGGCCGTCGGCCTCACCGCCGCATCCGCCGCGTTCGCGGCCGCGAATCACCGTTTCACGGCCGCCGCACAGCGGCTGGACGGCCGGACGCACCAGGCACTGCTCGACCTCTACTCGCTCGACGCGGAGCTGGCGCAGGCGCGGTCCCGCGTCGCCGCGCTCGAGGCTGCTTCGGGACGTCTGCAGCGGGAACGGGCGGCGCTACGGCAGGAGCTCGCGGCCGACCGGACGACGCTGACGGTCTCGCAGCACGATCTCGGGCTCCACCTGCGCGGCCTCTACGAGGGTGGGACCGTGGACCCGCTCGCGGTGATGCTCGGAGCCACCTCGGTCCAGGACGCCGTCAGCCGGCTCGACGCGCTCACGAGCGTCGCACAGCAGAGCCGGTACGTCGTCGCGGCCACGACTGCGGCCCGCGCGCGGCTCTCCAGCGCCCGGACCGCCCTCGCGCGCGAGCAGCGGCGGCTCGCTGCCGCGCTCGGCTCCGCCCGCGCGGCACAGGCGGCGCTCGAGCGGACGCGTACGGTCCGCCTCGCCTCCATCGCCCGGCTGCGCGCGCGGCGCCGGCCGACGCGGGTCGACGCGCTCGTGAAGCAGGCCAAGCAGATCGAGCGCAAATCGCGGACGCTCCAGCCGCCGGCGACGAGCAGCGGCGGCGATGGCAGCATCGCCCCTCAGCCGGCGAGCGGCGGACGCCGGCTCGCGGTCAGCGCGACCTGCTACGACCTCTCCGGCCGGACGGCGACCGGGATGCCGGTCGGGTGGGGCGTCGTCGCAGTCGATCCGAACGTGATCCCACTCGGGAGCAAGCTCTACGTCCCGGGGTACGGCGACGGGGTCGCCGCCGACGTCGGCGGCGGGATCAGCGGCGCGGTCATCGACCTCTGGATGCCCTACGCCAAGTGCGCGGCGTGGGGCCGGCACAGCATCACGATCACCGTCTACTGACAGCCTCTACACTGGGCCGCGGAAGGGGGGAACCGGCGGTGACAGAGCTCGTCCAGACGCGAGAGGGGCGGCAGACCGATTCGCTCCGCGTGCTGCTCGTGGACGACCACGACCTCTTCCGCACCGGCCTGCGCAACCTGCTCGAGGAGCAGGGACTCGAGATCGTCGGCGAGGCCGCGACCGGCGGCGAGGCGATCCGCCACGTGCGCGAGCTGACGCCGGACGTCGTCGTGATGGACCTGAACATGCCGTCGATGGGCGGCGTCGAGGCGACGCGCCACATCGCCGAAGTGTCGCCGCTCACCCGCGTGGTGATGCTGACGATCTCCGACGAGGACAGCGACGTGATGGACGCGATCCTCGCCGGCGCCTGCGGCTACCTGCTCAAGGACGCGTCGATCCAGGACCTCGTCGCGGGCATCCGCTCGGCCGCGCGCGGCGAGTCGCTGATCTCGCCGCACATCGCGGCCAAGGTGCTGCAGCGGATCCGCGCCACCAGCGCGCAGCCGGAGATCGAGCAGCTGATCCGCGCGGAGCTGTCGGAGCGGGAGATCGAGGTGCTGAAGCTGATCGCGAACGGCAAGGACAACGCCGTCATCGCCGCGGAGCTGCACATCAGCCCGAAGACCGTGAAGAACCACATCTCGAACATCCTGATGAAGCTCCAGATCGACAACCGCATCCAAGCCGCGGTCTACGCGGTCCGGAGCGGCATCGTCTAGACGCGGCCGTCAGCGGCGCGAGCTGCGGCGGGCGCGAGCGCGTTCCTGCAGCGTCCGGAGCAGCGCGCGCAGGCGAGCCAGCTCGCCGTCGGCGGCGCTCAGCCGCAGCGAGAGGAGCTCGCGCTCGCGGCTGCCCAG
>JAVKST010000051.1:0-16938 GCA_039583515.1 Gaiellaceae bacterium | reverse complement strand
CGCCGGCAGCGCGAGCACGGCGGCGAGCCGGTCGCGCAGCGCGGCGGCGTCTCCGGCGGGGAAGGACAGGAGCTTGTCAGCGTCGGGGCCGACCTCCTCGCCGATCCCCGCGGCGACCTCCGCGAGACCCGAGTGCGCGGACACGATCGGCAGCACGCCGGCGGCCGCGGCCTCGGCGGCGACCATGCCGAACGCCTCCGGGAAGACCGAGGGGACGACGGCCACGTCGCAGAGCGGCAGCAGGTGGACGAGGTGCCGATGCTCGAGCGCGCCCGTGAAGAGGGTGCCGCCCGGCGCGAGCTCTTCGAGCCGGTCGCGGAAATCGCCGAAGCCGACGACGACCGCCCGCGCTCCCAGCCCGTCGAGCGCCTCGAGCAGCACGTGAACGCCCTTGTTCTCGATCAGCTTCCCGAAGTAGAGGACGGTGGGGCGCTCGTCGGCGAAGAAGCGCGCGAAGCGCTCCGCGTTGGTCTCGTCCGGGAGGCGCTCGTCACGGCTCTCGGCGTTGGGCGGATCGGCGCGCGCCTCGGCGAGCAGCGCCGCGAGCGCCTCCCCGCGCGGCTCCGGCCGGAACTCGTCCACGTCGACGCCCGGCGGCACGACCTCGACGCGGTCGACGTGACCGGCCACCTCCTCGAGCACGTCGCGGATGTGTTCCGAGCCGACATAGACGGCATCGGCGCCGGCGAGCGTCTCCGCCCCCCAGCGCGACAGCTCCTCGTTGCCGCGCATCGCGTACTCCAGCTCCGACCCGTGCGCCTTCACGCGGTAGCGGAGGCCGCTCGCGGCGCCGACCGGCGCGCCGAGCAGCACGTGGTTCGCGAAGACGAGGTCGGCCGGCGCGAGCTCGCGGAGCGCGGCCGCATTCGCCTCGACGAACGCCTCGCGCTGCGCGGGCGCGAGGTCCGACAGCAGCCTCGCCTCGAGCCCTTCGTACCGGTCGAGCACGAACACCGGCAGGACGCGGTCCGGAAGCTCGGGCACGACGACCCGCGCGCCGCCGAGGTCGTACCGCTCCGGACTGCGCTCCTGGCAGACCACGACGACCTCGTGCCCCGCGCGGCCCCACTCGCGGGCAAGCGCGCGCGTGTAGACGTTCGACCCGGTCCCGCCGAGGAGGTACCCGTGCCACAACAGGATCCGCACGGCCGGACGCTATCTAGGTCAGGTGAAAGTAGAGCGCGTAGAGCAGCTCGACGGCCGGGTTCGACGTGTGCACGGTCACGTCCGAGGGCGTCTCGAGCAGCGCCTCGGAGTAGTTGAAGACGATCTTGACCCCCGCCGCGACGAGGTCGTCCGCCGCCCGCTGCGCCGAGTCCGCCGGCACCGCGAGGACGCCGACGACGACGTTGTGCTCGCGGACGAGCTCGCCGAGGCGGTCGTACGCCTGAACGCTGACGTTGCCGATCGGCTGTCCGGCCTTCGCCGGATCGGTGTCGACGACGGCGGCGATGTTGATCCCGTGCTCGGCGAAGATCGGGGACGACGCGATCGCCTGTCCGAGCCGTCCCGCGCCGACGAGCGCGATGTTGTGCTGGCCCTGGGTGCGGAGGATCTTGCGGATCTCGTCGAGCAGCGAGTCGATCGAGTAGCCGACGCCGCGCTTCCCGAACTTCCCGAACGCCGAAAGGTCGCGACGGATCTGGGTCGCGTTGATGTTCGTGTACTCGGCCATCTCCTGCGAGGAGATCCGCGTCTTGCCCATCTTTCGCGCCTGCGTCAGCACCTGGAGGTACCGCGACAGGCGCGCGGCGACGCCGACGGTGAGGCGATCGGCCACTCAGACCCTCCACAAAGTCGCATTCCGTTGCAGCCGGCCTGTTGTAGCAGCGCGGCCTACGACGCCGCTCGTGCAACCGCGCGGCGCAGCGCCGCGGGGTCGACGTGGTAGACGAACCGGCGCCGGCCGTCGATCACGACGACGGGGATCCACTCTCGGTAGGCATGTTCGAGCTCGGCGTCGCCGTCGATGGCGATCTCGCGCAGCTCGAAGCCGAGCTCCTCCTGCGCCGCCTTCACGATTGCGAGCGCGCGCTCGCAGAGGTGGCAGCCCGCGGCGTGGTAGACGACGACGGCCGGCCCGCTAGGGATAGATCCCCCGCGTCACGGTCGCCTCGGCGACGCGCTGCACGGCGATCCCGTACGCCGACACCCGCATCGGCAGCTTCCGCTCCTGCGCCGTCTCCCACGTCTGGTCGAACGCGCGGCTCATGATGTCGTTCAGCTTCGCGTTCACCTCGACCTCCTTCCAGAAGTACTCCTGGAGGCCCTGGACCCACTCGAAGTACGACACCACGACCCCGCCGGCGTTCGCGAGCACGTCGGGCAGGACGAGAACGCCCCTGTCCTCGAGGATCGCGTCGGCCGCCGGTGTGACCGGACCGTTGGCGCCCTCGCAGATGATCGACGCCCTGACCCTGTCGGCGTTCTGCTCGGTGATCACCTGCTCGAGCGCGCAGGGGGCGAGGATGTCGCAGTCGAGAAGCAGCAGCTCCTCGTTCGTGATCTCCTCCGCGTCCTTGAGGCCGGCGAGGGTGCGGTTCTCCTCCTTGTGCGCGACCGCGGCCGGGATGTCGATGCCCTTCGGGTTGTGGAGCCCCGTGGTCGAGTCGGAGATCGCGACGACGATCGCGCCCTCCTGGTGCAGGAACTGCGCGAGGTAGCTGCCGACGTTGCCGAAGCCCTGCACGGCGACCTTCATCCCGGCGAGGCGCCTGTCGAGCTTCGCGACGGCGTCGCGGATGCAGAAGAGCGCCCCGCGCGAGGTCGCCTCGATCCGCCCGAGCGAGCCGCCGATCGTCAGCGGCTTGCCGGTGACGACGCCGAGGACGGAGTGGCCCTTGTTCATCGAGTACGTGTCGAAGATCCAGGCCATCACGTTGCCGTCGGTGCCGACGTCCGGCGCCGGGATGTCCTTCTCCGGGCCGATCTCGTTGATGATCTCGCTCGTGTAGCGGCGGGTCATGCGCTCGAGCTCGCTGCGCGACATCCGCTTCGGGTCGCAGACGATGCCGCCCTTCGCGCCGCCGAACGGGATCCCCATCAGCGCGCACTTCCACGTCATCCACATCGCGAGCGCCTTGACCTCGTCCGCGGTGACGTCCGGGTGGTAGCGGATGCCGCCCTTCGACGGGCCGCGCGCGATGTTGTGGGTGACGCGGTAGCCCTTGAAGACCTGCGTCGTGCCCTCGTCCATGCTGACTGGAATCGAGACCTCGATCGCCTTCTTGCACTCGCCGAGCACGGAGACGAGGTTCGGGTCGATCTCGAAGGTCGCGGCGACCCGGCGGAGCTGCTCCCGGGCGAGCTCGAACGGGTTCTCGCGCAGGTGGGAGGCCGATACGTCGACTGCGGTCACCTTTCGCTCCTTTTGTCGAGCAAACAGGGGAAAAGCGTGCGGGGCGAGCTTACCGCGATGCGTACGCGTCGAGGGCCAGGTACCCGGGGTAGGGCACCGCCTCCGCCCACCGCGCGGCCGAGGCGATCATCGCGGCGTTGTCGGTGCAGAGCGCGAGCGGCGCGGCCCTCGCCTCGGGCAGCGCCGCGCGGAGCTCGGAGTTGGCCGCGACGCCGCCGACGATCGCGACGCGGTCGCATCCCGTCTGCTCCGCGGCCGCGCGCGTCCGCTCGACGAGCGCCCGGACGATCGCGTGCTGGTACGACGCGGCGAGGTCGGCACGGCGGCCTGCGAGCTCGTCCGGCGCCAGGTCGCGGACGGCGTAGAGGAGCGCCGTCTTCAGGCCGGAGAAGGAGAAGTCGAGCCCCGGGACTCGCGCGACCGGGAACTCGTAGGCGCCCGAGTCGCCCTCACGCGCCAGGCGGTCGATCTCGAGACCGCCGGGATAGCCGAGCCCGAGCAGGCGCGCGCCCTTGTCGAACGCCTCCCCGGCCGCGTCGTCGAGGGTCGAGCCGAGCAGCGTCTTCTCGGTGTGCGAGCGGACGTCGAGCAGCATCGTGTGGCCGCCGCTCGCCAGCAGGCAGAGGAACGGCGGCTCGAGCGGCTCGGGACGCAGGTAGAGCGATGCGACGTGGCCGTCGAGGTGGTCGACCGCGAAGAGCGGCAGCCGCCGCGACCAGGCGAGGGCCTTCGCCGCGGCCAGGCCGACCAGGAGCGCACCGATCAGCCCCGGCCCCTGCGTGACCGCCACGGAGTCGACGCCGTCGAGGGCAGCGCCCGCCTCGAACAGCGCCTCGCGGATGACGGGCGTCACGAGCTCGAGGTGCCGCCGCGAGGCGACCTCCGGGACGACGCCTCCGTAGCGGGCGTGCAGGTCGGCCTGGCTCGAGACGACGCTGGCGCGGATCTCGCCGTCGACCGTCACGAGCGCGGCGGCGGTCTCGTCGCACGAGGTCTCGATCCCGAGGATCACGCGCGGTCGGGCGCGACGGAGTCGCGCCACATGATCAGGGCGTCCTCGCGGTTGTCGGTGTAGTAGCCGCGCCGGACGCCGCGCGCCCGGAAGCCGAGCCGCTCGTAGAGGGCGGTCGCGGTCGTGTTCGAGACCCGCACCTCCAGCGTGTAGCCGCGGCGAGCGTCGTCCGACGTCAGCTCGAAGAGCCGCTCGAGCAGCATCGTCGCGATACCGCGGCCGCGGTGCTTGGGGTCCACGGCCACGTTCATGACGTGCCACGCGTCGACGTAACGCGAGACGATCAGGTAGCCGACGAGCGCCCCGTCTTCTCCCTCCGCCTCGAAGGCGCCGAGGCAGATCGAGCTCGGCTTCGCCAGCTCGCCCGCGAACATCGACCGCGACCACGGCGTCGGGTAGGAGCGATGCTCGATCGCCTCGATCGCCCGCAGGTCGGCGAGGCCGAGGCGGCGAAGCTCGATCGTCGTCACCGGACGTTCCTCTCCGCGTCCGGCACCCGGAGATAGAGCGGCTCGAGCTCGTCGACGGGCCGGAACCCGCGGGCGAGCTCGGCATGGAAGCGGGCGCGCGGCAGGTGGCGCTCGTCGTCGTCGGGCGGGACCTCCGCGCCGCGCTGCTCGAGCAGGCCCCTGTAGCGGCGCGCACCGTCGCCGACGCAGACGGCGCCGCGCTCGAGCGGCAGGTCGGCCGGGGCGAGGACCCGTGGCTCGCCGTCCAGCAGGGTGAACACCTCCCGCCGCTTCGCGTCGATCACCGGCAGTGCGCCCGGAGCGCCCGCGGCGAGGGCGACCAGCGTCGAGACGCCCGCGCCGGGCAGGTCGAGCGAGAGGGCGAGGCCGCGCGCGACGGCGAGGCCGATCCGGACGCCGGTGAAGCTGCCCGGCCCGATCCCGACCGCGAGCCGGTCGAGGTCGGCCGGGTGCGCGCCGGCCTGCCGGAGGAGCGCGTCGACGTCCTCGAGGAGCGTCTGCGCGCGCGAGACGCGCTCGCCGAGCACCTCGGCGTCGTCGAGGAGCGCACTCGTAGACTCCCCCGTCGCCGTATCGAACGCCAGCGTCAGCACTCCTCGATCTCCACCGCTCTCCCGCCCTGAGCATGCCGCAAACGGACGCTGAACCGGGGCGCCGGCAGGACACCCTCTCCCGCCTCCGGCCACTCGACGAAGGCGATCGCGTGCTCGAAGTACGGCTCGAGGTCGCCCCACTCGGCCGCCGAGACGCCCCTGAAGCGGTAGAGGTCGAGGTGCGAGATCGCGACGCGGTCGCCGTGGTAGCGGTGCCCGATCGTGTAGGTCGGGCTCGTGACGCGCTCGCGGACGCCGAGCGCCGCGCACGCGCCACGGACGAAGGTCGTCTTGCCGGAGCCGAGCTCGCCCGCCACCGTGACGACGTCGCCGGCCGCCAGGCGGTGCGCGAGGGCGGCTGCGAGCGCCTCCGTCTCCTCCGGCGAATGGGTGACCGTCTCCGGCACGGCCGGAAGACTACGATTCCGCCACGTGCCGGCCTATGTCGTGATCGAGACGGACGTCCACGACGCCGAGCGGTACGAGCGCTACAAGGCGGCGTCGCCCGACGCCGTCCATGCGGGCGGCGGCCGCTTCGTCGCGCGCGGCGGAGAGCTCGCGGTGCTCGAGGGCGACTGGGAGCCGTCGCGGCTCGTCATCCTCGAGTTCCCCGACCTCGAGTCCGCGAAGCGCTGGTACGACTCGCCGGAGTACGTCGAGGCGCGGAGGCTGCGCGAGGGCGCGGCGCACCTCCGCATGGTCGCCGTGCAGGGGGTTGAGTGAAAACGACCGCCGCGTAGACGCGCCGCGCGGTTCGATGGAGTACCTCCCTTCAGCGAGGAACACTTGTCGGGCGTCATCCGCCTCTGCGAGGCCGAGGAATGGCCGTCCTTGCCGGCTGATCCGGCGCGAACCGTCCGCGCGCTGACGGCGCCCGGTGTGATCAGCGTGGTCGCAGTCGAGGCCGGCGAGGTCGTCGGCTTCGCGCAGATGCTCCCGGACGGCGAGATCCAGGCGTATCTGTGCGACGTGGCCGTGGCGACGGCGGCGCGCGGACAGGGAGTCGGCAAGGAGTGGTCGAGAACGCCTTCGCGCGGTCGGGTGCGCAGCGCGTTGATCTGCTCGCACTCGACGGCAGCGAGGGCTTCTACCGCTCGTTCCGCCATCGCACTTAGCCCGGCTATCGGATCTACCCTGGCTACGACGAGAGCGACGAGTAGCCGCTCAGGCGAGGACGCCCTAGAACAGGCCGAGCTGCTCGGCCGGTGCGGCGACCGCCGGCTCCGGCCCGGGCTCCGGCACCGCCGCGACGGACGGCGGCGCGACGGTGCCGAGCAGGCCGGGCAGCCGCGCGAAGTCCGACTCGAGCACCTCGAGCATCCGCGGCGTGTAGAGCGCGGCCGCGGGGTGGTAGAGCGGGTAGAGGAGGACGCTTCGGCCGGCGATCGCGAGCTCCTGCTCCTGGCCGTGGACGCGCGTGATCCCGAGCGGACGGCCCGACAGGAGCTTCGTCGCGAAGTTGCCGAGCGTCGCGACCACCTTCGGCTCGATCAGCTCGATCTGGCGGAAGAGGTGCGGCTCGCACGCCTCGATCTCGTCCGGCTGGGGGTCGCGGTTGCCGGGCGGGCGGCAGTTGTGGACGACGCCACCTGAGGTCACGAAGTTGTGCGTCTCCTCCACGTCGATGCAGAAGAAGGTTTGGTCGGTCCGCTCCTCGTCTGTCACATCCTCGATCTCGACGCGGTCGTACATCACCTGCGCCGGCCCATACGCTAAGCGATCAGGATCAAAGGGAATCTCGACTTCGACGTCTGGATCTAGCTTGTAACGCATCGACAGTGGAACGTAC
The DNA here is from genome assembly GCA_039583515.1 of Gaiellaceae bacterium. Taxonomy (GTDB): domain Bacteria; phylum Actinomycetota; class Thermoleophilia; order Gaiellales; family Gaiellaceae; genus Palsa-739. Next base: position 9,716 of record JAVKST010000051.1, on the reverse strand, counting down.
GGAGCGATCCGCTCGCACAACTGCCGCGAAGTCGAGACGTCGAAGAAGATGCGCCTCCGCAAAGTCTTCGCCGGCAATCCGAGCCTCTTGAGCCCGCGCAACAGGACTTGAATGTCAGCATCGTCGAAGGCGTTGGTCGCAATCTCCGCGAGGGGCCTTCGGCCGCCCGCCCGGACACGGAGGTATCCATCTTCCATGAACCAGATGGCGAGCATTCGGTCATTCATCTGGTCGGCAATCCATCCGGGCACGCGCTTCCGGTCGGAGTAGAAGTCGGCGCGGAGAATGCGCAGGGAGCGATGCGCGCGGGTTCGTACGTGGATGGCGCCGTATGCCGCGGACCCGCCCGCCACGGCAGCCACCCTCAGCTCCGACACATCGGTATCTAGCGTCCCGAGGAGCGACGCCTTGAAGAGCGCGTAGTCCTTCTGCCTTTCCGAATGCGCGAACTGCAAGTAGGAGCTTCCGCGGTTCAGCGAGCCGTCGCCGAGGACGGTGCCGCAGACAACATCGAAGTGCAACCGACTCAGGCCGACGCCTACAGCAACTCGATCCGAAGACGCCAGCTCTTCGACCTGCACGTAGCCTCGTTCGGTCAGGACGGGGTGGTCGCCGGTGATGTGGATCCCGACCCGATTCGCGCCGGCTCGCTTCGCGGACGCATACGTCATCCGGTAGACACGGCGGCCGGCCAGGGGAGTCGCGTGCCAGCCGACAACGCGTCGGCGGACAAGGTTCCCTTCAGCGTCCACGGACATGACTTCGCCGGCGTATCTCGAGCGGACGAGTCGGCCGATGCGCTCCCACGAGCCGTCGCCCAGCTGGACGCGAGCGTTGTACCTCAAGCACTTCAACACGTTCGCGATATAGACGTCCTCCCGCCGCAGCCCGACACCCGCGAGCAGCCGCTCGAGCAGCTTCCCGGCCTGGCCGACGAACGGGACGCCCTGCTTGTCCTCGTGGAAGCCGGGCGCCTCGCCGACGAACATCAGATCGGCGCGCGGATTCCCGGAGCCGAAGACGACCTGCGTGCGGCCCTGTGCGAGGCGGCAGCGCGTGCAACCGGCAGTGACGGCGGCGTACGCCTCGAGCGCGTCGAGCGGCTCAACCGGTACCGCACTCATGGGGGCCGAGTCTACGATGCGCGGCCGACGGACACGACGCGCGCCCGCCAGCGGCCGCGCGGCGCGTCGACTTCGATCTCGTCGCCGGGGCCCTTGCCGAGCAGCGCCTGGCCGACCGGCGAGTCCGGCGACACGCCGCCGACGCTCGTGATCTCGACCTCCATCCGCTCGCCGTCGTCCCGCTCGAGCTCGACGCGCGAGCCGACGGTGACGACGCCGCTCGCCGCGGCCGCCGCCTCGTCCACGACCGTCGCGTGCTGGAGCCGGTGGCGGAGGATCGTGATCCGCCGCTCGAGCAGGCCTTGCTCGTTCTTCGCAGCGTGGTACTCGAAGTTCTCCGACAGGTCGCCGAGACTGCGGGCGTGCGCGATCGCGTCGACGATCTCGCGCCGCTTCGGCCCCTCGAGCTCGGCGAGCTCGGCCCGCAGTCGCTCGTAGTCGGCGCGCGTCAGCTGCTGGCCGTCGTCCCCCCCGACCACGGCCTAGTGGCCGCAGCCGCAGGAGCCGCCGCAGCATCCGCCGCCGCCGGCGCGGACCGGCTTCGTCGCGCCGTGGACGGCGAACGAGGAGAACTGGCGGGAGAGGTTCGTCGCGGCGCAGTCCGGGCACGCCACCTGCTCGTCGCCGCGGACGAGCTCCTCGAAGTGCGACTCGCAGTCCATGCAGACGTACTCGTAGATCGGCATGCGTCTCGAGCTTATCGAGAACAAGGCGGCGTGCGGGCCCGCGCTAGGCGCTCTCGGCGGGGCCGGCGCCGAGGCGGCGCAGGCCGCCGAGCGAGATGCCCTCCCGCAGCAGGAAGGCGACGCCGCCGACGTAGCCGACGGACGACTCGATCGCCTGCAGCGCGATCCCGTACGCGAAGCCGCGCGCGTACGCGACGCCGTAGAGCGTGAGCGGGAACGCGATCGCCGCCTGCTGCAGGCCAACGTTCCCCGGCCAGAGCGGCAGGATCAGCGCGACGTTCATCAGCGCGAGGACGGCTCCCGCGGCGGCCAGCGGCTCGTGGAGGTGGAAGGCGAGGAGGGCGACCCACACCGCCGCGAGCTGGAGCGCCCACGCAGCCGTCTGGAACCCCGCCGCCACGAGCGCCGGGCCGGGCCGCCGCAGCACGCCGAGCCCCTCCCGGGCGCGCTCCAGCGTGGCGCGCATCCGGCTCCGCCCCTCGGCGCGCCCGCTCTCGTGCCTCGTGGCCACGGCGACGCCGAAGATGACGAGCGCGCAGCCGAGCGCGAGCACCGCCCACAGCGACGTGCGCGCCCAGACGGGGATCTTGGCCGCGATCAGCACCCAGATGATCAGCCCGATCGACGGGAACACCTCGAGCAGCCGGTGCGCGAGGACGCTCCCGAGCAGCGCCGGCCAGAGGCCCCTCCGCCGCTCCATGTGGCGGACGAGCACGCCGACGCGGGCCACCTCGCCGATCCGGCCGGGAAGCACCCCGTTCGCGAAGATCCCGACGAAGAAGGCGGAGAAGATGTCGATCAGCCGCGGGTGCGGCTCCGGCACCGCCTGGACGAGCACCGTGCGCCAGGAGAGGGCGCGGACGAGCGCCGAGGCGAGGTTGATCCCGACCGCGGCGAGCGCCCACCACCAGCTCATCTGCGCGAGCGCGTGGCCGACCTTCCCCCAGTTCGGCCCGTGGAAGACGAAGAGCACCGCGACGCCTGCCGCGGCGACGAGGACGAGCGTCGCGCGCAGCAGCCGCGAGCGCGCCACGCCTGCCACCGCTAGCAGGTCGTGTGCCGCTCGTCGACGAGCTGTCCGACGAGCGCCTCGGGCGTCCCGGGGACGACCAGGGCGAACGTCTGCGGCCGCGTCAGGTCGAGCATCGTCATCTTCCTCGGGCCGCGGGCGACGCAGCCCGCCCCCTCGAGGTGCCAGTAGGGCGTGTAGTGCGCGCGCAGGAGATAGCGTCCCGGCGCGAAGACGCGACCGCGGATCACCGTGTGCCCGAACTTGGTCACGACCGGGTGGGCCGGGCCGGTCAGCAGCGGGGTGGCGTGCGGCAGCTCGTAGATCGTCCAGTTCTTGCTCCTGAAGACGACCTTCAACCCTGAGCCCGGCGAACGGACGATCCGCGCCTCCCGTGGGCCGCCGTCCCAGTCGAGCGGGGCAGTCGTGCTGAGGAGGACATAGCGGACGGCCGCCGAGCGCAGCCACCGGCGGTACGACGAACCGTCGAGCCGCCTCGAGTAGAGAACGGGGTTGTCGACCTCGTCGAGCTGGCGGTACCAGCCGCGCGCGAGCGGGAAGCCCGAACGCGGGATCCAGTCCGCCTCCCAGTGCTCGGCCGTCGGCACGACCTCGACGCGGAAGCCCGGCCGATCGTGCGCGCGCAGGAACGAGATCGCCGGCGACCAGAAGCTCGCCTGCTGCGTCGAGTTGTCGATCCGCGACGGGATCAGCAGCAGGTACGGGACGACGTTGTAGGCGAAGGCGACCGCCAGGGCGAGCACCACGAGACGGCGTGGCCGGAAGGCGGCGAGGCTCGCCGTCAGGAGCATGACCGGGAAGACGAACGCGCTCAGGCGGGTCCAGTTGTCGCCGAGCGGCGACGGGATGACGTAGACGAGGACGCTGCCGAGTCCCCAGAGTGCGTAGAAGGCGGTCAGGGCGGACGCCCCGCGTGCGCGGCGGGCGAGGAGCGCGCCGAGCAGGGTGACCAGCATCACGCCGCCGAAGTCGATCCAGTGGAACGGGTAGACGCCCGTGTTCGTCGGGAAGACCACGAGCGCGAGGCCCTCGATTCCCGCGGCGACGGCCAGCCCCGCGGCGAACCAGACATGGGGGCGCGCCGTCGGGCGGTGCGCGAGCGCGTAGGCGGCGACGATCAGGCAGAGGAAGACGAAGGCGAGCGGGCTGAAGCCGACGGTGAGCAGGGCGAGCACGATCGCGAGCCGGTGCCGCCGCGCCTGCAGCGCCTTGAGGGCGCCCAGCATCGCCGCGAACCCGAGCGAGTACGCGTAGAGGCCCGTGAACATCGGCGCCGCCGCGAGAACGCCGAAGACGCGCGAGGGCCAGAGCGCGTCCCGCCCCCACTCCCGGATCGCGAGCGAGCTGAAGAGGACGGTCGCCGCGACCGCCGCCGCGAACACGAGCGGCAGGTTTCCGACGAGCGCGGCGGGCAGGTAGTAGAGGAGACTGTACGAGGCCAGCGGGTACGTGCCGGCGTACCAGAAGTTGTCCCAGACGAGCGCGCCGTGGCGGACGAGGAACGTCCGGTAGAGGTGGACGGCCGCGTCGCCGGGCGCAGGCCCGATCCCGAGCACGACTGCCGCGACGACGGCGGTCAGGACAGCCGCGAGCAGGAGCTCGCGGCGGCGGTCGAGGAGCGGCACCTCGGCCGCATAGCTCGCGGCGGCGGACGTCACGGCCTGCCCATCCTCGCACGAAGGCCTGCTAGCAGCGAGTCGGGCGGCACGAGGTCGGCCCCGTCCGGGCGGCTCAGGTAGCCCGGTGCGCTCCCCGGCACGCCCGTGTGGCCGTACTGCCAGACGATGCGGTTCGTGTGCGGGTCGATCACGATCACGCGGTCGTGGTAGTCATCGGTGGCGAGGACGTCTCCGTTCGGCAGCGGGAGGGCGAGCGACGGGTGGTCGAGGATGCCGCCCGACGACCGCGGACGGTAGCGCCAGCGCAGGCTGCCGCGGCGGTCGAACGTCTCCACGATCCCGGGACTCTCGTAGCCGGCGGTCAGGTAGAGGCCGCGCCGCACCTCGTTGGTGTCGGAGGGATAGGCGACGCCGGGAGCATGCCAGGAGCGGACGACGTGGCCGGAGAGCGTGAGCTCGTCCACCCAGTCGCCGTCGATCTCCGTCACGAGGACGTGCCCGTTCCGCAGCGGGAACGCGCCGTTTGGGCTCCCGAACGCCCGCGGCGGCTCGTGGACACAGCCGAGCGCCGGGCTGCCGAAGGCGCGCGCGACGCGGTGGGAAGGCGGCCGGATCAGGACGACGCGGCAGTTCTTGATGTCCGCCGCCAGCAGCCGGTGGCCGGGCAGCATCAGCCCGTCGTCTGGATTCCAGAGCCGGTCGGGGCCGCTGCCCGCGACCCCGGCGCGGCCGTAGCGATAGACGATCCGGTGCGTCGCGACGTCGATGACGCTGATCACGAAGGCGTCCTCCTCGGTCGCGACGATCTGCGTGCCGGACGGCGTGAAGAAGGCGTCGTCGGGCACCGGGAACGTCTGGCCCGGCCGGAGGTCGCCGCGCCGGGGGAAGCGCCACACGATCCGGCCGCGGGGGTCGACGATGAGGAGGCGGTTGTTCGAGCGGTCGGCGATGAGGACGTCCGCGGGTAGCGCCGACTGCGTCGAGCCCGGCGCCAGATGAGGCGCGCCGAGCGGGTGCGAGAAGGGCGCCGGGGCCCCCCGCCGGTGGTGCCTCCGATGCCGCACCGGCGACTTCGCGTGCGTCGTCGTCGCGGGACGGCCGGCGCCGCCGCAGCCTGCGGCCGCCACCGCAGCCGCGACGGCGAGGATGAAGAGGGCCGGGCGCACCGGTGCCCTCAGCCTAGGGCCGCGAGATTAGAATGCGTGTCGCCCGGCATCCGGTAGGGAGCTGGAGCGAGACCGTGATCGAACGAGTCAACGTCATCGGCTCGGGCCGCGTCGGCTCGGCTGTCGCCGCCCGCCTGCGCGAGCGCGGCGTCGCGCTCGACGGGGGCTCCCCCGACATCGTGCTGCTCTGCGTCCCGGACACGGCCATTCCGGAGGTCTCCGCGGCTCTGACGCCGGGACGTACGTGGATCGGCCACGTCTCCGGCGCGACGCCGCTCGCGGCGCTCGACCCGCACGAGCGCCGCTTCTCGCTCCACCCGCTGCAGACGTTCGACCGCAGCGGCGACTCCGCGCAGTTCGACGGCGCGTGGGCGGCGGCGACCGGCGAGACGGCAGAGGCGGTCGTGGTGGCGCGGGAGCTGGCGGAGCTGCTGGGCCTGCGGCCGTTCGAGCTCGCCGACTCCGACCGGACGCTCTACCACGCGGGCGCCGTGCTCGCCTCGAACTACCTCGTGACGCTGCAACGCGCGGCGGTGCGGCTCGGCGTGCCGGCGGAGGCGCTCGTCCCGCTGATGACGCGGACGATCGAGAACGGCTTCGAGCTCACGGGGCCGATCGCGCGCGGCGACTGGCCGACCGTCGACGCGCACAAGCGGGCGATCCGCGAGCGGCGCCCGGAGCTCGAGCACCTCTACGACACGCTCGCGGGCGCGACGGTGATGCTGGCATGAAGCTCGTCCGGACGATCGGCGAGCTTGCCGCCGCGCGAGGCGCGCTCGGCGGTGAGGTCGGGCTCGTCCCCACGATGGGAGCGCTCCACGGCGGCCACCTGGCGCTGCTCGAGGCGGCGCGCGCGGAGAACGACGCGGTCGTGATGTCCCTGTTCGTCAACCCCGCGCAGTTCGAGGACGCGGCCGACCTGGCCGCCTATCCGCGCGACGAGGCGCGCGACCTGCGGCTGGCCGGGGAGGCGGGGGTCGACGTCGTGTTCGCGCCGGGCGTGGACGAGCTCTACCCATCCGGCTACCAGACCTGGATCGAGGTGGAGGAAGCGTCGCGAGGGCTGGAGGGCGAGGCGCGGCCCGGCCACTTCCGCGGCGTCTCCACCGTCTGCCTCAAGCTGTTCCTCCTCGTCCGCCCGGCGCGCGCGTACTTCGGCCAGAAGGACGCGCAGCAGGTGGCGGTCGTGCAGGCGCTCGTCGGCGACCTCGCGCTGCCGCTCGCGATCCGCGTCGTGCCCACCGTCCGGGACGGCGACGGGCTCGCGCTCTCGTCACGGAACGTCCGCCTCTCGGCCGGGGAGCGGGAGCAGGCGCTCTGCCTGCCGCGCGCCCTGCAAGCGGCCGCTCGCGCCGCCGATCCCGTCCGCGCCGCCCGGGCTTCGCTCAACGGCCTCGACCCCGACTACGTGGAGCTGCTCGAGCTCGGCGGCGCGACCGTCCTCGCCGCCGCCGTCCGGGTCGGCTCCGTCCGCCTGCTCGACAACGTGCTCCTGAAAGGAGAGATCCGATGAGCATCCCCGCCGGCAAGCTGCCGCTCCCGGAGCTGCTCGCGATGAAGCGGCGCGGCGAGAAGATCGTGATGGTCACCGCCTACGACGCCCCCGGAGCGCGCTTCGCCGAGGACGCCGGGATCGACGTCGTCCTCGTCGGCGACACCGCCGCGATGGTCGTCCTCGGCCACCCGGGCACCACGCCGGTCAGCGTCGACGAGATGCTCTTCCTGACGCGCACGGTCTCGCGCCAGGTGCACCGCCCGATCGTCGTCGGCGACCTGCCGTTCGGCTCGTACGAGACGTCCGACGAGGACGCCGTCCGCACCGCCGTCCGCTTCGTCAAGGAAGGCGGCGCGGACATCGTCAAGCTCGAGGGCGCGGGGCCGATGGTCTCGCGCGCGCGTGCGATCGTCGCCGCCGGCATCCCCGTCATGGGCCACGTCGGGCTGACGCCGCAGTCGGCGACGATGCTCGGCGGCTTCAAGACCCAGGGCAGGACGGCCGAGGCGGCGCAGCGGATCGTCGACGGGGCGAAGGAGCTCGAGGCCGCCGGCTGCTGCTCCGTCGTCCTCGAGGCCGTTCCCGCCCCTGTCGCGGCCCGGGTCACGCGGGAGCTCTCGATTCCCACGATCGGGATCGGCGCGGGAGCGGCGTGCGACGGGCAGGTGCTCGTCTACCACGACCTGCTCGGGCTCTCGGAGGGGCACCTGCCGCGCTTCGTCAAGCGGTACGCGAACCTCTCGGCCGAGATCAGAGACGCGCTCACCGCCTATGCGTCGGAGGTGCGCAGCGGCGCCTTCCCGGAGGAGCAGCACGCGTACGCGATGCCGGAGGAGGAGCAGGCGGCGTTCGACGCGGCGCTGTGGGGAGAGTGATCTTCCACCAGCATCTCGTTCCTCGCTATTCCGGCGTCCCGCCCGGACGCCGTTGACGGGCGTCGACGAGCTGGCGGACGCGCCGCACGGCGCGCGGGCGAGGTCGAGGAGCTCGCGGGCCGGCTCAGAGCGCGGTTGCCAGCACGATGAGCGCCGGCAGCGCCGCGGCGAGCGCGACGGTGCCTGCGCTGCGCGGCCAGCTCCAGCCGTGGACGGCGCGGATGCCGACGAGCAGGAGCAGGACGCCCCAGCCGATCGCCGCGTAGAACAGGCCGCCGAAGATCCGGTCGCCGCGGCCCCAGTCGTTCCCGCCGGTGCGGAAGAGGTCCTCGCCGTAGACCGCGATCCGCAGCGGCCAGAGCGTGAAGAGCGCCAGCGCGAGCGGCGCCGACGACAGCGCGAGCAGATGCCGGGCGCGGCGGTAGCCGCCGAGGCCGCCGAGCCGCCGCGCGGCGCCGTGGAGCAGCGCGCCGCCGAGCCAGTAGACCGCGAGGGCGTAGACCGCGCCGCCGATGAACGCCCAGACCGGGATCAGCAGCGGCGAGAACGAGCCGTCGTTGAGGAGCGAGCGAGCGACGGGCGTCGCGAGCACGGTGGCGATGCCGGCGAGGCCTGCGATCGCGGCCAGCGGCTCCTGCCGCGCCTCGACCGCCTCCTCCGACTCGTCCCGAAGCGAGACGAACACCGCGCGCGGCGCTACGAGCACCGCGGCGGCGCGCAGCCACCAGTTCCGCTCCAGTGCCGGCGGGGGGGCGGTGTCGGCCGTCGCAGCCATCGAGCCGGAGGGTAGCCGCGCCCTCGGGGCATGGCGATCGTCTGCGCCTACGCGGCCACGACTGCGCGCTCCGGCAGCACGTGCCGCAGGAACCGGCCGGTGAAGCTCTCCTCCACCCGAGCCACCTCCTCCGGCGTTCCGACCGCGACGAGCTCGCCGCCCGCGTCGCCGCCCTCGGGGCCGAGGTCGATCACCCAGTCGGCCTGCTTGATCACGTCGAGGTTGTGCTCGATGACGAGCATCGTGTTGCCGCCGTCGACGAGCCGCTGCAGCGTCTCGAGCAGCTTCTCGATGTCCGCGAAGTGGAGGCCCGTCGTCGGCTCGTCGAGGATGTACAGCGTCTTCCCGGTCGCGACCTTGCACAGCTCCGCGGCGAGCTTCACCCGCTGCGCCTCGCCGCCCGAGAGCGTCGTCGCCGGCTGGCCGAGCTTGATGTAGTCGAGGCCGACGTCGTGCAGCGTCTGCAGGCGGCGCCGGATCTTGGGGATCTTGGCGAAGAACTGGAGTGCCTCCTCGACCGACATCTCGAGCACGTCGGCGATCGACTTCCCCTTGAACCGCACCTCGAGCGTCTCGCGGTTGTAGCGCGCGCCCTTGCACGTCTCGCACGGCACGTAGACGTCGGGCAGGAAGTGCATCTCGATCTTGATCTGGCCGTCGCCCTTGCACGTCTCGCAGCGGCCGCCGCGCACGTTGAACGAGAAGCGGCCCGGCTTGTAGCCGCGGATCTTCGCCTCGGGTGTCAGCGAGTAGAGCTCGCGGATGTGCGTGAACAGGTCGGTGTACGTCGCCGGGTTCGAGCGCGGGGTACGGCCGATCGGCTTCTGGTCGATCTCGATCACCTTGTCGAAGATGTCGATCCCGTCGACGCCGTCGTGCGCGCCCGGCTTGACCCGGGCACGGTTGAGCCGGTTCGCGAGCGCCTTGAAGACGATCTCGTTCACGA
>JAVKST010000050.1:0-17032 GCA_039583515.1 Gaiellaceae bacterium | reverse complement strand
CACGACGGTCGCGTAGGCAAGCTCCGGCACGGTCCACTGCACGCCGCGCGGCTGGAGGGTCGCGAAGGCGAGAGCGACCTCGGTCATCGCTCCGCCGGCCACCCCGAGCGCCGCGCGCCGAACGAGCGCGCGAGCATCGCCGGCGGTCACGACGCGCGCCCGGCGCGTCCGCCAAGCCCGCAGCATCCCGAGCGTGCCGCCCACGAACGCGAGCTGTGTCCCGAGCACGAGTCCCGCGGTGATCGGGGCAGCCACGCTGGTCGTGTACAGCGCCGCCACCGCGAACAGCGCGACGAAGAGCACGCCCAGGGGGACGAGCGCCAGGAAGGAGCCGAGAGCAGCACGACGAGCGAAGACCGTCCCGAGCTCGTCGGCGAATCGCCGCGCGACCTCCGACGGGTCGCCGAGCCTGGCTTCGGGGTCGCAAGCGAGATGGTCGGCGAGCTCTGCGAGGATCCGCCGGCGGCGAGCTCGCGGAATCCCGCAGGCACGAAGCTCGGACTCGAGCGCCGCGAGCCAGCTCATGCGAGCACTCCCTCCACCGCGCGCGAGAACGTCCGCCACTCCGAGCGCCGCTCGCCGAGGGAGCCGCGGCCGCGGCGCGTCAGCCGGTAGACGCGCCGCTTCCGACCGCTCGCCGTTTCCCACGAGCTGCTGAGAAGACCCTCTGCCTCGAGCCGGTGCAGCGCCGGGTAGACCGTCCCCTCGGCAAGGTCGAAGACCCCGTCGCTGCGGCGCCTCAGCGACGCGATGATCCCGTAGCCGTGGGCCGGACCGGCAGCGACGACGGCGAGGATCATCCCGTCGAGATGCCCCTTGAGCGCTTCTGGCTTCATCCCACGCGACACTATACATAGCGATGCGAGGCGTCGTGTCACCGTCCTGCCGCTCCGCGAGGATCTCGCCGTGGGCGCGTCCGGCACGCAGCGGCTCGAGGGGTTCAGCGACGGGGTCTTCTCGATCGCCGCGACGCTGCTCGTGCTCGACCTCGCCGGCTCGTCGCCCCACCGGACGCTGCTCTTCCTCACCTGCCGTCGGCGGCGCTCTTCAGCCGCGCGTGAGCTCCGCGAGCCGGTCCTCCAGCCATCCGGACGCGGCTGCAAGCTCGTCCGCTTCGCTCGACTTGAGCACGACCTCGACCTCCGAGCCGCTCACCGAAAAGCGCGGGTAGGAACCGACGATGACGCGCGGCCAGCGTCGGCCTGCCTCCGCGAGCGCGCCGGCGATCACGCTCTCGTGGGTGCGGTAGACGCGCCGCCAGGCGCCGATCGGGTTGCCGCGGCGAAGCTCGTCCTCGATCGTCTCGAACATCGCCTCCATCTCGCTCGGCAGGCCGGGCAGCACGTAGACGTTCTCGATCGCGAAGCCGGGCGCGCCGCCCAGCGGGTTCTCGAGCGGCCGGCTGCCGCGCGGCAGCCGCGCCCAGCGCGCCGCGTACTCGGGGTCACGGCGGAAGCGGGCGCGCAGCTCGGCGGCGATCTCCGGCACCTCCTCCTGCGGCACGGCGTACGCGGCGGCGATCGACTCGCGCGTGAGGTCATCGGGTGTCCCGCCGAGGCCGCCCGTGACGAGCAGGAAGTCGACCCGCGCCGCCTCGGCGCGCACGAGCTCGGCGACGGCGTCGATCTCGTCCGGCAGGGCTGCCACGAGCCGGATCGAGACGCCGAGCGGCGCCAGGCGGCGCCCGAGCCAGCTCGCGTTCGTGTTCGGCACGTCGCCCGAGACGATCTCGTTGCCGATCGTGAGGATCGACGCGGTCGCGGTCACACTTCGATCGTACGGGTCGCCTCGAAGGCCTCCAGGAGGCGGCGGTCGTGCGTCACGAGGACGACGGTGCCCGCGTAGGCGGCGAGCGCCCGCTCGAGCTCCTCGATCGCCTCCACGTCGAGGTGGTTCGTCGGCTCGTCGAGCACCATGCAGTTGACGCCCCGCGCGGCGAGGAGCGCGAGACCGGCGCGTGTGCGCTCGCCCGGGGAAAGCGACGAGGCCGGGCGGAGGACGTCGTCGTCGCCGAGCCCGAACTTCGCCAGCAGCGAGCGCGCGCTCTCCGCGTCGAGCTCGGAGAACGCTTCGAGCAGTGGCCGGGCACCCGAGAGCGAGCCGCGATCCTGTTCCAGCTCGCCCACCTCGACCCCGGGCCCGATCCACCGGCCGCCGGCAGCGAGCGGCAGCCGTCCGAGCAGCGCGTCGAGCAGCGTCGACTTGCCGCTCCCGTTCGGCCCTGCGACTGCGAGACGGTCGCCCCAGGCCAGTTCCAGGTCGAGCGGCCCGAGCCGGAACGACCCGCGCTCGACGACGGCCCGCTCGAGGCGGAGGACGACGTCGCCGCTGCGTGCGGTCGGGGCGAGGTGCAGCCGCAGCTCCCACGGCTCGTATGGCTTCTCCACCTGGTCCAGCCGCGCGAGCTTCGCCCCGTACGTCCGCTTCACGTCCTTCGACTTCTTCTTCTTGCGGCCCTGCCCGTAGCCGCGCCGCTCCCACTCCGCCATCCGGCGCTGCTGCTCCTCGACCCGTCCGCGCTCGGCGGTGTAGCCCTCCCAGCGCTGTTCCGCTCGCTCGCGCCGCCGCGCCCGCTCGGCTTCGTAGTCGCTCCAGCCGCCGGAGTACTCGCGGGCGTCGTGGGTCCACTCGTCGATCTCGACGATGCGGGTCGCCGTGCGGTCGAGGAACGCGCGGTCGTGGGAGACGACCACCACCGAGCCGGGGAAGCGGCCGAGGAACGCCTCGAGCCGCGCGAGCCCCGCGAAGTCCAGGTCGTTCGTCGGCTCGTCGAGCAGGAGGACGTCGAAGCGGCTGAGCAGGATCGACGCGAGCGCCGTCCGAGCGGCCTCGCCGCCGGAGAGGGCGCGCAGCGGACGGTCGAGCGGGACGGCGACTCCCAGCTCGCCGAGCGTCGCCGTCGTGCGCCCCTCGAGGTCGCCGCCGCCGCGCGCGAGGAACGCCTCGAGCGCGTCGCCGTGCTCCGCCGCCAGCTCCGGCTCTGCGCCGAGGCGCACGGCGAGCGCGTCCATGCGCGCGGCGGCCGTGGCCACGCCCGTGCGCCGCTCGAGGTACGCGAGCAACGTCTCGTCTGGTCGCGCGTCCCGCTCCTGCGGGAGGTGGCCGACGGCGAGCGACGGCGGCGAGCGGCGGACGACGCCGCGGTCCGGCTCCTCCTCGCCCGCGAGCAGGCGCAGCAGCGTCGTCTTCCCCGCCCCGTTCGGGCCGACGAGCCCGATCCGGGCGCCGGGCGGCACGACGACGTCGAGGCCCGCGAGGACGACCTGGGGACCGTGCGACTTGTGGATTCCGGACGCGACGAGCGCGCCCGAGGGCCTGGACATGCGCGACCTCCACGCTGCAGAAAGGGCGCCGAGCAACAGCCTGTTGCTCGGCGGGACGGGCCTCGATGCGGGTCAGTCGCGCATAGACGGCGCCTGGGCGCCGCATGCGAGTCTACCGATCCCGCACCGGCAGGACGAAGACCGAGCCGTCGGCCTCGAGCACGCGGACGTTCGCGCCGTAGTGCACGGCGACGTTCGCCGCGGAGAGCACCTCGTCGGCCGCGCCCTTCGCCGCGACCGTGCCACGGTCGAGCAGGACGAGCCGGTCGGCGTACTGCCCAGCGAGCGTGAGGTCGTGCAGCGTCGTCACGACCGCGAGGCCGTCCGCGCGGAGGGCGTCCACGAGCTCGAGCGCGAGCTGCTGCCGGCCGAGGTCGAGGGACGTCGTCGGCTCGTCGAGCAGCAGCACCGGCGCCTCCTGTGCGAGCGCGCGGGCGAGCACCGTCCGCTGCAGCTCGCCGCCGCTCAGCGAGCCGAGCGGCCGGTCGGCGAACCCCTCCAGCTCGAGCCGTCGCAGCGCGCGCGCCGCCGCCTCGCGGTCGCGCCGTCCCTCGCCGCCGAAGTAGGGGATGTGCGGCGTGCGGCCGAGCAGGACGTACTCCGCCACCGTCAGCTCCGGCGGCGTCTCCGGCTTCTGCGGCACGAAGGCGACGAGCTGCGCGAGCGCGCGGCGGCCGAGTGCCCGGGCGTCGCGACCCTCCACGGTCACGTCGCCCTCGTACTCCACGAGCCCGGCGAGCGCTCGCAGCGCGGACGTCTTCCCTGCTCCGTTCGGGCCGATCAGGGCGGTCCAGCCGCCGGACTCGACCCGCAGCGACAGGCTCCGCACGGCGGCCACCGGCCCGAAGCGCACCCAGAGGTCGCGCGCCTCGATCATCGCCGCGAGCTCCGCAAGACGAGGGCGAAGAACGGCGCGCCGAGGAAGGCGGTGACGACGCCGATCGGCAGCTCCGCGGGCGAGAGGATCGTCCGCGCAGCCACGTCCGTGAGCACGAGAAAGCCGGCGCCGGCGGCGAGCGAGAGCGGAATCACGGCCCGGTAGCTCGTCGAGACGAGCAGGCGGACGGTGTGCGGCACGATGATCCCGACGAACGCGATCAGCCCGCTCACGGACACGGCCGCGGCCGTCCCGAGCGTGGCCGCCGCGACGATCGCCAGGCGCGCCCGCGCGACGTTCACGCCGAGGCTGGTGGCCTCGTCGTCGCCGAGGCTCAGGACGTCGAGGACGCGCCGGTGGAGAACGAGCACGAGCGAGCTCGCAGCGACGTACGGGGCGCAGATGGCGACGTCGCGCCAGGTGGAGGTCGCGAAGCCGCCGAGCAGCCACGCGTACACGTTCTGCAGCTGCTGCGTGTGCTGCTGCTGGACGAACGTCTGGACGGCCGCGGTGAAGGTCGCCATCGTCACGCCTGCGAGGACGAGCGCGCCGGTCGTACGCGCCGCGCCGGCCGAGCGTCCGAGCGCGTAGGTGACGAGGACGGCTGCGATCGCGCCCGCGAACGCGGCGACCGGGACGAGCCAGCTCCCGGCGGCCGTCGCGGAGCCGTAGACGATCGCGAGCGTCGCGCCGAGGCCCGCACCGCCTGCGACGCCGAGCAGGTACGGGTCGCAGAGCGGGTTCCGGAAGACGCCCTGGTAGGAAGCGCCCGCCACGGCGAGCATCCCGCCCACGAGCGCCCCGAGCGCGACGCGCGGCGCCCGCACCTGCCAGAGAATGGCGCGGTCGGGCCAGCCGAGCGGCTGGTGGACGTGCAGGAGCGGGACGTACGACAGCCCGCTGCGCACGATCGCGCCGATCCCGATCCCGACCGGCCCGACTGCCAGGCTGACGAGGAGCGCGACGAGGAGGAAGCCGGTGACGGCGAGACCGGCGCGGAGGCCCACGCCGCGAGCCTCGACCCGCGGCGCCGCTCCCGCCTCTCCCGCCGTCGCCGCCATCAGCGCCGCCGCGCCACGGCCGCGATCGCGCGCGCGAAGTCGACGATCCGAGGCCCCCAGCGGGAGGCGACGTCGTCGTTCACGGCGACGACGCGGTGGCCCTTCACCGCCGCGATGGTCTTCCAGCCGGGCCGCGCGGCGACCTTCGACGCGTTCATCCCGCAGCAGTTCGCGTCGGCGAGGACGACGATCTGCGGATCCGCCTTCAGGATGTACTCGGCCGACAGCTGCGGATAGCCCGTGTGCGAGGTGTCGGCAGCGTCTGCGATGTTCCGGAAGCCGAACAGCTTGTAGATCCGGCCGATGAACGTCGTGGACGTGGCCGAGTAGTACGTCGGGTCGAGCTCGTGGTAGACGCGGAGGTGCCGGCGCGACCTCGGGACGCTCCGGACGATCGCCCGGAGCTGGCGCGCCAGCGAGCCCACGAGCGCTTTCGCCTGCGCGACGTGCCCCGTGATCCGCCCGAGGCGCGCCATCTCGGCATATGCGCCGATGATCGTCTTCGCAGCCGGTTCGTCGACGACGCGGATCCCGAGGCCCTCGAGCTGCTGGATGAACGGGCCGCCGTACGAGATCACGACGAGGTCGGGGTGGTAGCTCGCGATCGCCTCGACGTTCGGGCTCAGCCCGGAGAGCGACGTGCGCGGCGCGCGCTGCGGGAAGTTCGAGTCCTGGTCGACGGCGACGACCTGCCTGCCGGCGCCGATGGCGAACAGGTCCTCGGTGACGGTCGGCGAGAGGGAGACGATGCGCTGCGGGAACGCCCGCCCGCGCTGCGCGCGCCGGTGGGCCGCAGCCGACAGCGAGACGGCGAGGAGAGCGATCGCGAGGATCGCGAGGAATGCGAGGGTGCGGCGAAACACGAATCCTCCTTCCGCGAGGGGTTCGGGTCTGGCGGCGGGCGGCAGGTCTTCTGACTCGGGGCTCCCTCCCCCGCCGCCTTCCCGGGCCGCAGCCCAGTGGCGTCGTGGCGGGAGAGCGTCTCCCCTTACAGCGGCGGGACCGTCCCGGACTCGCACCGGAGTTCCCTCACCGCTCGCCGATGTGTGTGGCGGGAATCTAGCATCGGCCCTCGTGGCTGCGCTCGCGCTCGACCTCGACGGCGTGCTCGCCGACACGCGGCCGCTCTGGGACGCATGGCTCGAGGATGCGGCGCGGCGGGCGCGGGTCGAGCTGTCGGTTCCCGCGGACCGCACCGAAGCGGCACGCGAGCTCGACGACCTCCTCGGCGACTGGCGGCCGCTACTCGAGCGGTTCGCCGCCGACCGCGCTCCAGTCTGGATCCGCCCTCGTGCCGAGACGAACGCGCACCTGCGGCGGCTCGCCGCGGACGGCGCGCGAATCGGCGTCTTCACCGATGCGCCGCGTGAGCTGGCCGAGCTCGCCCTCGCGCACGCCGGCGCCGCGCGCTACGTCGAGGCCGTCGGCACGCTCGACGAGGTGCGGGCCGCGCTGGGGGAGGCGGCCGCCGTCGTCCGCTCGCGCGAGGAGCTCGCCGGATTACGATGAGGGACGTGGAGCGCGACCTCTCGGATCGCCGTTTCGAGATCCTGCTCGAGCGGCTCGACCGGATCGGGGACGAGCTGGCGAGGACGAACAAGCGGCTCGACAACGACGAGAACTTCCTCCGCATCGCCCGCGAGCTCGCGACGCTGAACGAGTCGCTGCAGGCGCTCGCCTACGCCGCCCTCGGCCAGCAGGCGCCGCGCGTACGCCGCAAGTAGCTCCCCGCGAGCGGACGCGAACCGCCCGCGAGCTTATCGCCAGATGTCGAGCACGCCGCTCGTGGCGTGGTCGTTCGCGTTCCCCTCCGGCAGTGCGATGCGGCCGTCGACGACGATCGGGCTGTTCCAGTGGCCGCCTCCGCAGTCGAGCGTCGCGACGAGCCGCCCCGTGCCCGGCAGGTAGACGTTCAGGCCGCCGTTCGGGTCGTAGACGTAGAGGAGGCCGCCGGCGATGACCGGGCTCGTCCCGTTCGTGTCCTTGTGCCACACCGAGTGCAGGCGGGCGTTGCGTAGCCGCCACGCCTGCGTGGCGCCGCCGTCGGCTGCGACCAGCCAGGTCTGGCCGTTCGTCCGCCAGACCGCCGGCGCCGTGAAGAGGTCGGATCCGGACGGCGTCGAGACGATCTGCAGCTCGTGGCCGAGGTGCGGCCGCGTCCCGCGCATGCGGGCCAGCGACAGCAGGCGGATCTTCCCGTCCTTGCCGCCCTGCGCGATCAGCGTACGCGTCAGGTAGACGGGCGAGGTCGAGCCGAGATCGAGGTCGGCGTCGTTCAGCCGGCTCGTGTCCGCCGGCGTGTAGTTGCCGATCAGCCTGTCGTTCGGCGAGAGCTCGAGCACCGCGTCGCCCCAGTTCGTGTGCCCGTTCCACGGCGCGTTCCCAGTGGCGACGAGCAGGTCGCCGCTGCCGGGGATCACGACCGCGCCGGCGCGTCCCCAGATCGCGGAGTCGCTCGCGCCGCAGCCGGCGGGCGCGATGAGCGTGTGACGGTTCGAGCAGAGCGAGTTCCAGACGTGGAGGAGACGGCCCGTCGCCGCCGCGAGGATCACGACGTGCCCCTGATACGGCGGCTGGTCGCCGACGTAGCCGCCGGTCGTCGCAATCACGTGGCCGCCCGAGAGGTTGAGCGAGGCGGCGATCTTCTCCCGCGACGGCAGCTTCGTGATCGACCGCCGCCAGACGGCGTGCCCGTCGGAGACCGCGAGCTTCTGGATCCGGCCGTCGGGCGACGCGGCGTAGATCCACCGGCGGCCGGGGTCGGCGACGGGAGTCGCCGTCGTGATCTGCGCCGACCCGGCCAGCCTCGAGTAGCTCGGCGGCGTCCACCGCCAGAGGATCACGCCGCTCGACGCGTCGATCGCAAGCGTGATCCCGTACGTCGTCGTGACGAAGAAGGCGTCGTGCGCCACGCCGCCGATCTGCACGTCGTGCAGGTAGATCGGCGACGAGTCGACCGTCCCCGGCAGCTGCACCTGCTGCCGCCGGAGCTCCCTCACCTGCGCCGGGCCGATCCCGGTCGGGGCCGTCGCGTCGTTGCTCCGCCGCGTGTCGAGCCCGAACCGCGGCCAGTCATGCCCCGCCGTCCCGATCGTCTTGCTCGCGCCGCGCACGCCGCTCCTGGCGGCGCCGCCGCAGCCCGCGACTATGACCCCGACCGTGAGCGCAACGGCTAACGCCGCAACAGGACGCGACGTAGCTCGTCCTCCTTGCCGGGCTCGAGGATGGCCAGCACCTGGTCGCCCGCCTCGAGCATCGTCGAGCCGACCGCGATCTCCGCGCGCCCGTTCCGCATCACCGAGATGAGGCGCGACCCCTCGGGCAGCGAGAGCCCCTCCACCCGCTTGCCGGCGGAGGGCGAGTCGCCGTCGATCTGCACCTCGACGATCTCGAGGTTCTCGCGCCGCAGCTCGAGCAGGTGGATCAGGTCGTGCTCGGGCACCTCGTGCTCGACGAGCGCCATGATGCTCGAGGTCGCGCAGACGGTCGGCGAGATGCCGAGCAGGTCGAAGTGAGCCTGGTTCCGCGGGTCGTTGACGCGGGCGATCACCTTCGGCACCCCGTACTTCTCGCGCGCGATCTGCCCGATCACCATGTTGTCCTCGTCGTCGCCGGTGAGCGCGAGAACGACGTCGGGGGGCCGCGCGATTCCCGCACGCTCGAGGACGTAGAGCTCGGTCGCGTCGCCGCGCTGCACCTGGTGCTCGAACTCGTCCTCGAGCCGCTCGTACTGGTCGCGACGCTGCTCGACCAGCGTCACCTCGTGGCCGAGGCGGAGCAGCGAGCGCGCCACGTTCGCGCCGACCTTCCCCCCTCCGGCGACGATCGCGTACACCTAGACGACCTTCTCAGCGGGGACCGCGCACTCCCGCGCCGCCTGCAGCAGCGTCTCAATCGCGACGCTGGTCGGACAGACGGTACGGAGGCCGCGCTCCTGGTAGAAGCGGGCGCGCGCCGGGTCGAGCACGCGGACGACGACGCAACGGATGTCGAAGCGCTTCTGCGCGACCTGGCCGATCACGATGTTCGTGTTGTCGCCGTCGGTCGCGACGACGACCGCCTCCGCCTCCTCGATGCCCGCCGCCCGTAGCACCTCCGCGTCCATCCCGTGGCCGACGATGAACGAGCCGGGCCACCCTTCGCCGAGCCGGGAGAGCGCGTCCTCGTTCTCGTCGACGACGGTCACGTCCCAGCCTTCCTGGTGGAGCTGGAGCGCGACCGAGGAGCCGACCCGGCCGCAGCCGATCACGAGCGCCTTCATCGTTTGCGGAGCGTAGCGCGAGCGTCCGGTTATGCCTCTTCGAGAACGCCTTGCGGGAAGGCGACGATGAGCACCTCGGCGTTCGCCTTGCGCAGGACGTGGTCGACCGTCGGCGAGAAGAAGCGCGACTGGCGGCGCCAGCGCGGCGACGAGCCGAGCACGATCAGGTCGGCGCCGGTCTCCTCGGCTGCCTCGACGATCGCCTCGCCGATCGAGCGCGCGCGCACCGAGCGACCCTCGACGGTCACGCCGTTGTCCTGACCGAGCACGGCCGCCTCGGCGAGCGACGCGGCCGCCCGCTCCTCCTCGTCGACCAGCTCTGCGTCGAGCGGCTTGTCCAGCGGGACGAGGATCACGTGCAGCGCCTCGACCGTCGCGCCGCGCTCCTGCGCGAGCTTGACGGCGGTGGCGACCATCTCCTCGCCGATCTCGCCGAGCTTCATCGGCACGAGGATCTTGGAGAACTGCACCCGCGGCAACTCCTCCTCGGGGAGGGGCTCGACGTGCTCGAGCAGGCCGGTGCCGCGGCCGCGCCGCACGAGCAGGTAGACGACGCCGCCAACCCCGAGCCACGCGGGCCCGGCGTAGCGGGCGCCGATGTGGGTGTCCATCGCTGCGACGAAGATCGCGGCGGTGCACACGGCGCCGAGAACGGTCGGCAGCGGGACATCGACGCCGCGAACCCGGACCGACAGCGGGACGCGGAACGGCCGCGGCAGCTCCGGCTTCGTCACCCGCAGCCGGAGCACGGCGAGCTGCGCCGCGGTGAAGGCGAGCAGGACGCCGAAGCTGAAGAGACTGGCGAGGAACGCGACGGGGTTGGTCGTGAACGCCGTCGCGAGCAGGAGCACGATCGAGATCGCCGCGGCCGCGACCGTCGCGTAGGGCGAGTGGAGGCTGCGCCTGCTGAGCCGGCCGAAGCCGCGCGGCAGCTGGCCGTGCTCCCCCAGCGAGAAGGCGAGCCGCCCGAAGCCGGAGGTGGACGTCGCGGCCGCCGTCAGCAGGATGAGCGCGCCGGTGAGGCCGACATAGACGCGGAGGATCCGCTCGACCCACGAGGCGACGTGCGGCTGGAGCGCGTAGACGATGCCCATCAACGGGGCGCGCTGCCATTCCGTCCCGAGCTTGGTCGTGCCGTGCGGCGCCGGGTAGGCGGAGAGGGCGACGAGCGCGATCAGGACGGTGACGACGACGACGAGTCCGATCCCCGTGAAGAGGCTCCGCGGCAGGTCGCGCCCCGGCTGCCGTGTCTCCTCCGCGAGGTTCGCCACGGTCTCGAGCCCGGTGTAGGCGAGGAACGCGAGCGGCAGCGCGAAGGCGAGCTCGTGCCACGACGGCTGCACTCCGAGGCTCAGGCCGCGGCCGAGCGCGCTCGTCGAGAAGAGAAGCGCGAAGCCGAAGCCGACGAGCAGCAGCTGCGTGACGAGGTCGAGCAGCGGCACGATCAGGCTGAACGAGTAGAGGTGCGTCCGTGCGGCGAGGCGCGCGACCGCGATCGCCGCGATCACGCCGCAGGCGACGAAGACGTCCCCCGGATGGTGCGCGATCGACTTCACGCCGAGCGCGAGGCCGAGGTAGTGCGGGAAGAACAGCGCCGAGAGCGCGATCGCGATCAGGTAGTCCAGGAAGAGCGCCCAGCCCGTGAGGAAGCCGGCGAGATCGTTGAACGCGACGCGAACGAACGTCGCCGCCCCGCCCGTCTCGCCGATCGTCGTCGTCCCCTCCGCGTACGCGAGCGTGATCACGAGGAAGAGGAGCCCGACGAGGCCGAGCACCGCGGGCGTGAGGCCGAGCGCGTGCAGCGCGACGATGCCGAGGGCGAAGTAGAGGGACGAGGCGACCTCGCCGTACGCGACGGAGCCGAGCGCCGGCGCGTCGAGCACCCGTTGCAGCCGAGGCAGCTTGCGGGCCATGACCCGCCGCAGCGTACTCGCGTCAGCGTCGGCGAACGAGGAAGATCCGGCCCGCGCCGAGGGCGACGAAGAGGATCCCGAGCGCGTAGCCGACCGTGCCGCCGCCGGAGCGGACGGTCTGGACGATCAGCGCGACGCCGAGCACCAACGCGAGAAGGCCGAAGACCCAGACCGAGCGCCGGTAGAACGTCATGCTGCGACCTCGTCCGCCGACGTGGCCACCATCACGCGGCACGGCGCGTGGCGGAGGACGAAGTCGACCGTGTCGCCGAAGATCTGGCGCCGCCCGCTCTGCAGCCGCACCCGGCGCGGGCCCGCCATCACGACGATCTCCGAGCCGCGCCGGACCGCCTCGTCGACGATCGCGCGGCCGGCGTTCCGCGTGCGGGCGATGCGGCCGATCACGCGCACGCCGTACGCGTCGCCGATCGCACGCGCCTCGTCGAGCCTCCTGTTCGCCTCGTGCACCTCCCGCGGCAGCTCGGTGTCGACCGGCAGGTCGAGCGGCACCTCGATCGCGATCAGCGCGACGATCGACGCGCGGCGCTCGGCGGCGAGGCGGCAGGCGACGTCCATCGCCTCCTCCCAGGCATACCCGGGCGCGATTGGCACGAGGACGCTGCGGAACTCGAGCGCGGCCGCGGGGCCGAACTCGACGGGCGCCCGGATGGTGTCCTTCAGCGGCTCGTGGAGGATCCGCCGCCGGTAGACGACGTAGACGACGAAGCCGAGCGCGATCCAGCCGAGCCCGGCGTAGCGCGTGCTCGGGTACTGGATGACGACGTCCAGCCAGGAGAGCCCGGTGCCGATCGCGCCGACCACGGCGAAGAGCGGCCAGTCGACGCCGCGCCAGCGAAGGTTGGGCCTCGCTCGCCAGTGCAGCTCCTCCCCCGCGCCGCGCCGGCGGAGCTGGATCACGGACAGATGCGCGACCGTGAACGAGAGCATCGCGCCGAACGAGTACATCGTGCTGAGGAAGTTCGTCTTGCCCGGTAGCAGCACGAGGATGGAGACGAAGCCGGCGAAGACGACGAGCGACAGCCACGGCGTCTTGAACCTCGGATGCAGCCGCCGGAACAGCGACGGCAGCTGCCGGTAGCCGGCCATCGCGTACGTGATGCGCGACGCGCCGATCACGCCGGCGTTCGTCGCGATGAACAGGATCGTCGCCGCCAGCAGGCCGACGTAGACCTTGAGCACCGACAGCAGCGTCCCGTGGATGCCGAGGTGCTCGACGAGGCCGAGCACGGGGTCGTTGGCGAAGCCTCCCTTGTCCGGGCCCAGCCCGAGCAGCGTGACGCCGTGCCTCACGGGCATCGCGGAGAGGGCGATCATCGGCAGCGTGAAGTAGATGGCGAAGACCGCGATCGCCACCATCAGGATCGAGCGCGGGATGCTGCGCACGGGGTCGCGCGCCTCCTCCGAGAGGTTCGAGACCGTCTCGATCCCGGTGTAGGCGATCATCCCGACCGGGATCGCGAGCAGGAAGTTGCTCCACGTCGGCGCGGTCCCGAAGTGGACGTTCGCCTTCAGCGTGTGCGGGCTGAAGACGAGGAAGAACCCGAGCAGGACGAGCAGGACCTGCGTGGCGAAGTCGATCGCGGCGAGGACGACGTTGATCCGCGCCGACTCCTGGATGCCGACGACGTTGAGCGCGACGAGGATCGCGATCACGACGGCGCCGCCGACGATGTCCCACGGGTTCTGCCTCAGCGGCAGCCAGAAGATCGAGAGGTAGTGCGGCACGAAGAACGCCGAGATGGCGATCGTGATCACGTAGTTGAGCATCTGCGCCCACGCCGCTCCGAACGACACGAGCTCGTTGAACGCGTGTCGCGCGAAGCTCGACGAGCCGCCGGCCTCCGGATAGTGCACCGTCCCCTCGGCGTACGTCGCCGCGGTCGCGGCGAAGAAGAGGCCCGCGATGACGAAGATCGCGGGCGTCAGCCCGAGCGCGAAGAAGGCGGTTACACCGAGGGCGTAGTAGATCGAGGAGCCGACGTTGCCGTAGGCCGTCGCGAAGAGCGCGTTCGCGCCGAGGACGCGCTCCAGCTCGTGCGCCTGCCGCCTCCGCCGTGCCACGCCGGGACTCTAGAGGCACGACCCGCGGCCACCGGGCTGCTCGGACGCGAGCGCCCTAGCCGTGGATGCTGATGATGATGGGGATGATCAGGATCGCGACGATGTTGGTGATCTTGATCATCGGGTTGATCGCCGGGCCCGCAGTGTCCTTGTAGGGATCCCCGACGGTGTCGCCCGTGACCGCGGCGGCGTGGGCCTCCGAGCCCTTGCCGCCGTAGAGCCCGTCCTCGATCAGCTTCTTCGCGTTGTCCCAGGCGCCGCCGCCCGAGGTCATCGCGATCGCGAGGAAGAGGCCGGTGACGATCGTGCCGATCAGCAGCCCGCCGAGCATCCGCGCGTTGATCACCCCGACGATGATCGGGAACAGGATCGGCACGAGGGCGGGCAGGATCATCGAGCGGATCGCGGAGCCGGTGACGATGTCGATCGCGCTGCCGTACTCGGGGCGCGACGTCCCCTCCATGATCCCCGGGTTCTCCGCGAACTGGCGGCGCACCTCCTGCACGACCTCCCCGCCCACGCGGCCGACCGCCTGCATGGCGAGCGAGGCGAACAGGAACGGCATCAGGCCGCCGATGAAGAGGCCGGCGATCACCCAGGCGTTCGAGAGGTCGAAGGTGAGGTGGGCGAGCGCCGAGCCGGCCTTCGCCTGCGTGTGGACGCCGTCCGCGTACGAGCCGAAGAGGACGAGCGCGGCGAGCGCGGCCGAGCCGATCGCGTACCCCTTCGTCACCGCCTTCGTCGTGTTGCCGACCGCGTCGAGCGGGTCCGTGATCGCGCGCACCTCCGGCGGCAGGTCGGCCATCTCGGCGATGCCGCCGGCGTTGTCGGTGACCGGCCCGTACGCGTCGAGCGCGACGATCAGGCCCGTCATCGAGAGCTGCGCCATCACGGCGACGCCGATCCCGAACAGGCCGGCGAAGCGATTGGCGACCAGGATCCCGATCGCGATCACGATCACCGGGAGCGCGGTCGCCTGCATCCCGACGGCGAGGCCTTCGATGATGTTCGTCGCGTGCCCGGTCTGCGAGGCGCGGGAGATCGACTTGACGGGGTTCCAGCGGGTGCCCGTGTAGAACTCCGTGATCGCGACGAGCAGCGCCGTGACCGCGAGCCCGATCAGCGCCGAGCCGTAGAGGTTCCCGAACGAGAACTTCCCGCTCGTGTCGAACGCCTGCGTGACCGGGATGAAGATGAGCGCGGAGATCACGGTCGCGACGATCACTGCGCGGTAGAGGGCGTTCATCACGTTGCCGCCCGGCCCGACGCGTGCGAACTGGACGCCGATGATCGAGGCGATGATCGAGACGCCGCCGATCGTGAGCGGGTAGAGCCAGAGGTGCGTGCCGCTCGTCGCCGCCGTGCCGGTGACGCCGAGGAGCATGACGGCCACCGCGGTCACCGCATACGTCTCGAACAGGTCGGCCGCCATCCCGGCGCAGTCGCCGACGTTGTCGCCGACGTTGTCCGCGATCACGGCCGGGTTGCGCGGGTCGTCCTCCGGGATCCCCGCCTCGATCTTCCCGACGAGGTCGGCGCCCACGTCCGCGGCCTTCGTGTAGATGCCGCCGCCGAGTCGCGCGAAGACGGAGATGAGCGAGCCGCCGAAGGCGAGGCCGACGAGGTGCTCGATCGCCCTGTGCGGCGCGTCGTGGATGGCGGCGGTGAGGATCCAGTAGTAGACGGCGACGCCGAAGAGGCCGAGGCCGACGACGAGGAGCCCCGTGACGGAGCCGGCGCGAAAGGCGACGTCGAGCGCTGCCGGCAGCCCGGACCGCGCCGCCTCGGCGGTGCGAACGTTCGAGCGCACGGCGACGTTCATGCCGATGAAGCCCGCCGCCGCGGACAGGGTGGCGCCGATCAGGAAGCCGACGGCCGTCCCCCAGCCGAGCGAGTGGTAGAAGCCGAGCAGCAGGAACGGGAGGATCGCGACGACCGCGATCGTCGTGTACTGCCGCCGGAGATACGCGGCGGCGCCCTCCTGGACGGCGCGCGCGATCTCCTGCATCCGCTCGGTGCCGGCGGGCTGCTGCAGCAGCCAGACGGTGAGGCCGAGCCCGTAGACGACCGCGGCGGCAGCGCACACGAGCGCGAACAGCACCGCGTGATGCATGAACCAGCTCATTCAGTCATTCACTCCTCAGGTCCTGGCGGCGCGCAAAGTCAGCGCCGAGAGGCCCCCGGCGCGGCCTGGTTTCTACCAGAAAGCCCGGCCGGTGGAGTCACTAACCCGCTGCCGAGCTGCTCGGCGTAGATCTCCTCCATCGACGCGCCGTCGTCGTGGCGCGCGATCTGCCGCTCGGCGGCGTTCCGCTCGGGGATCGCGAGCCACTCGGCCGCTCCGAGCTCCTCCGCCACGGGCCGCACCCACTCGGCGAGCTGCTCGAGCCGCGCGCGCGCCGGCACCGGCTCGCCGCGCCGGAAGTCGATCAGCTCGCCGGAGAGGCCGTGTCGGATCGCCCGCCAGAGGTTCTCCTCGAGCAGCCGGTGCGGCAGGTCGGGGAGCGGCTCGCCCTCGTCGAGCGCGCGCGCGATCCGGGCGGTGAGCGCGTAGCAGAGCGCGGCGAGGCAGCGCGACTCGGCGAGCTCGGGCTGGGCGTCGCAGATCCGGATCTCGACGGTCGGGAACGCGAGGTGCGGGCGGACGCTCCACCAGATCTGCGTGTGCTCCGTGATCGAGCGCGTCTCGTAGAGGAAGCGGACGTAGCGCTCCCACTCGTCCCAGGAGCCGAGCGCGTCCGGGATCCCGCAGCGGGGGAACATCCGCGTGAAGATCTGCGTCCGCGCCGAGTGGAGGTAGGTGAAGACTCCCTCGACGAACGGCGAGCTCGCCGAGAGGGCCAGCAGCTCCGGCAGGAAGGCGCGCAGCCCGGAGCAGACGCGGATCGCGCGGTCGGCGCCGTTGACGCCGACGTGGACGTGGAGGCCGAAGCTGTTGTTGCGCCAGACGACGTAGCGAAGGATCTCGTCGTTGCGCCGGTAGTGCGGGGTGTCGATGATCCGCTGCTGCCGCCACGGGCTCCAGGGATGGGTCCCGACGGCGGCGAGGCCGATGCCGAGCGGCTCCGCCAGCGCGCGCAGCTGCTCGCGCCGCTCCCCGAGGAGCGCGGCGGCGTCGGCGAACGAGTCGCAGCGGCCGGTGCGGGTCTCGATCTCGGAGGCGATCAGCTCGCCGACGAGGTGCGGCTCGAGCTCCGTCCCCCGCGCGGCCGTCTGCAGCTCCTCGAAGCGGTTGACGAGGTCGAGCGAGTCGGGGTCGAGGAGCGCGAACTCCTCCTCCACCGCGACGGTGAAGTCGGGAACCTCCTCGAACGCCGCGCGCGAGCGCTCGAGCATCTCCTCGTAGCCGAGCCGCTGCTCGTCGCCCACCCGGGAAGCCTAGTGATGTGGCCGGTAACGTCGCCCGCTTTCCGGGTCGCGAGCACCAAGCGATGCAACGACGCAGGCCGTCTCGATAGTTGCGCTATCGGGACGGCCGAGGACGCCGCAGCGCGTAGCGTGCTCGCGGGCCGGGG
>JAVKST010000049.1:0-17229 GCA_039583515.1 Gaiellaceae bacterium | reverse complement strand
CCGACCGATCCGTCGACCGCCCTCGCGCTCACCGAGCAGTACGCCGCCTCGAACGGAGGCGGCGTCGCAGCGGCCGGCATCACGTTCCGCAGCGACTACGAGCCCGACGACACCGTCGTGGTGCACGCGACGCGGACCTCGCCGAGCTTCTTCTCGACGTTGTTCTCGTTCGGCACGGTCAGCGTCCACGCGTCGGCGGCGGCGCGCGCCGCCGTGCCCCAGCAGGTTTCCGGGGCGGCGCCGATCGTGGTGAACAAGGACCATCCGCTCCTCTCCGGCCCCGGATGCCCGTGCTTCAACTCGTGGACGACGATCCCGCTCGGCAAGGACGGCGCTCCCGGTGCGTTCGGGCTCGTCAACCTCGACCCCGGCTCGAACAACGGCACGCCCGACCTCGCGAGCTGGATCCAGTACGGCTACAACGGCTACCTGCCGCTCGGCGCCTACGACTCCGACCCCGGCGCGAAGTTCGACTCGAGCGGGATCCGCAGCGCACTGCAGGCGCGGCTCGGGACCGAGCTCCTGTTCCCGGTCTACGACACCCTCACCGGCAGCGGCTCGAACGCGGCATACGACGTCATCGGCTGGGTCGCCTTCCACCTCGAGTGCTTCGGCCTGGCCACGAGCTCGACCGACTGCTCGCTGGCGGGAAACGGCAACTCCGCCACCCTCACCGGCTACTTCACCCGCGTGATCTGGGACGGGCTGCAGAGCTCGTCCAACCTCCACCTGCCCGACTTCGGCGTCTACAGCGTCTCACTCGTCAACTAGGAACGAGGCCCCCGATGACCTACCGCATCCGAAACATCGCCATCGCCGTCGGGCTCGCACTCGTCGCGATGCTGCTCACGCTCGTCTACGTCACCAACTACCGCCGCGCCGTGCAGCACAGCGCCGGCACCGTCCAGGTGTACGTCGCCGCGCGGGACATCCCGGCCGGGACCGCCGGCGCCGACATCGCCAAGGGACATGAACTGCGCGAGCTGAGCCTGCCGCGCAGGGCCGTCGTTCCGGGCGCGATCTCGAGTCCGCAGCAGATCTCGAACCTGCTGTTGACCGAGCCGCTCTACAACGGGGAGCAGGTGACCCTCCGCCGCTTCGCGACCGCCGCCGCGCAGGGGATCCGTGCACAGCTGCACGGGCCGATGCGCGCGATCCAGATCGCGGGCGACCCGAACCAGCTCCTGGCCGGGACGCTGCAGGCGGGCGACCACGTCGACCTCGTCGCGAGCATCCGCACCAACACCAACTCGACGACCGCGGCCAGCCTGATCGTCCTCCGCGACCTGCTCGTCCTCGTGGCGCCGACCCAGACGGACGCGTCGAAGCTCTCCTCGCCGGGCGCCGCGTCGTCGGTGATCCTCGACGTGGGCGATACGCAGGTGCAGCGACTGTTCTACGTCCTCAAGAACGCCGACTGGTCGCTCGAGCTCCGACCCGTCACCGATGCGAGCGACAGCGCCGGCCGCGTCGCGACCGCCCACTCGATCCTGACGGAGGGAACCCGATGACTGACCGGCCCCGCGTTTTCTTCACCGGCGACTGCGACGGCTTCGACACGCTTCGGAACGCGCTCGCCGAGAGCAGCGAGCTCGAGGTCGTCGGCCGGCAGCCGCAGGTCGTCCAGGCGGCGACGCCGCTGACCGGCGGCCACATCGACTGCGTCGTCCATGCGACGCGGTCGGCCGTCTTCCCGGCCGGCGACGCCGCCGCCATTCGCGAGTACACACGGGCGCCGATCATCCTGATCGCCTCGGGCGGCGAGGCGGCGTCGATGCTCGAGCAGGCGCTCGAACAGGACGTTGCGGACGTGCTGCTGCTGCCGCAGCTCACGCACAACGTGGTCTTCGCCATCCGCAAGGCCGCGCACATCCGGAGCCAGCTTCAGGCGCCGGCCAGGCACGGCCGGGTGGTGACCGTCTTCTCGCCCAAGGGCGGAACGGGCAAGACCGTCGTCGCGACGAACCTCGCCGCGCGGCTGGCGAAGTACGAGGGCAAGCGGACGCTGCTGCTCGACTTCGACCTCCAGTTCGGCGACGCGGCGATCATGCTTGGCCTCGAGCCGGTCAAGACGGTCTACGACCTCGTGGTCGCGCCCGGCGAGCTGGATTCCGAGAAGCTCGGCGGCTACGTCACGAAGCACCCGTGCGGCCTCGACGTCCTGGCCGCGCCGCTCCGCCCGGAGGACGCGGAGCTCGTCGTCGAGGGCAAGGTGACGGCTCTCGTCGACGTCGCCCGCGGCTCCTACGACGCGATCGTCGTCGACACCTCCCCGTTCTTCCACGGCGCGGTGCTGGCGACGCTCGACCGCACCGACGAGCTGCTCGTCCTCTGCGGCCTCGACGTGCCGACGCTGAAGAACGTCCGCCTCGCGCTGCAGACGCTCGAGCAGCTCGCGTTCCCGCCGAGCCGGATCAGCTACGTCATGAACCGGGCGAGCGCGAACGTCGGGCTGAAGACACGCGAGGTGGAGGACGGCCTCAAGGTCAAGGTCCGCCACGAGCTGCCGACCGACCGCACCGTGCAGCTCTGCGTGAACCGGGGCGAGGCCGTCGTCCTCTCGGAGCCGCGAAGCGACTTCGGCAAGGCGATCGCCGCGCTCGCGCGCGACGTCGCCCCGAAGACGCCAACGCCCGTCGCGGCACCGCAGCAGCGGCGCCGGCGCCTGTCCTTCGCGAGGGCCTGACGATGGGTCTTCACGATCGCCTCTCGCGCAACCTCGACGGAGCCGCCCTCGCGGAGGCCGCGCCGCACCACCCGGCCGATCCCTACGCGGAGCTCAAGGCGGCGGTGCACCACGCGTGCATCGCCAAGCTCGGGCCGGAGCTCTTCAACGAGGATCCCTCCGATCTCGCCGACCGCGTCTACAAGGCGGTGACCGAGGAGCTGACGCTCGCGGACACGCCGCTCACGCGGGAGGAGCGCCGCGAGCTCGTCCGCCAGCTGACCGACGACATCCTCGGCTACGGGCCGCTCGAGCCGTTCCTCGGCGACGACGGCGTCACCGAGGTGATGGTCAACGGCCCGGAGCAGGTCTACGTGGAGCGGGGCGGCAAGATCGAGCGCGCCACGGCCCGCTTCCTGGACGAGTCGCACCTGATGCGGATCATCGACAAGATCGTCTCGCAGGTGGGCCGCCGCGTGGACGAGTCGTCGCCGATGGTGGACGCCCGCCTGCCCGACGGCAGCCGCGTCAACGCGATCATCCCGCCGCTCTCCCTGACGGGGCCGACGCTGACGATCCGCAAGTTCTCCCGCGACCCGTACACCATCAACGACCTGATCTCGTTCGGGACGATCTCGCCCTCCGGCGCGCAGTTCCTCGGCGCCTGCGTGAAGGGCAAGCTGAACATCCTCATCTCGGGCGGAACCGGGACGGGCAAGACGACCACGCTGAACGCGATCTCGGCGTTCATCCCGGGCGAGGAGCGCATCGTCACGATCGAGGATGCTGCCGAGCTCCAGCTCCAGCAGGAGCACGTGATCACGCTCGAGTCCCGCCCGCCGAACATCGAGGGCAGCGGCGAGGTGAAGATCCGCGAGCTCGTCCGCAACGCGCTCCGCATGCGGCCCGACCGCATCATCGTCGGCGAGGTCCGCGGCGCCGAGACGCTGGACATGCTCCAGGCGATGAACACCGGCCACGAGGGGTCGCTGACGACGATCCACGCGAACGCGCCGCGCGACGCGCTCGCGCGGCTCGAGACGCTCGTGCTCACCGCGGGCGTCGACCTTCCCCACCGGGCGATCCGCGAGCAGATCGCGAGCGCGTTCGACGTCCTCGTGCAGATCGTCCGTCTCGTCGACGGCTCGCGCCGCATCAGCTGCATCTCCGAGGTCGTCGGCATGGAGTCCGACGTCGTCACGCTCCAGGACCTGTTCGTCGCGTCGGCGCCGAGCGAGGAGGAGGCGGCACGGGCGAAGCGGCTGCTGACGCCGCTGCGCGCGACCGGGCTCAAGCCGCACTTCCTCGAGAAGCTCGCGGCGAGCAACGTCGTCCTCCCGGCCGCGTTCTTCTCCGGCGAGGGCGAGGACCTGCCCGCGACCTTCGCCCTCAACGCCTACGGCGGAGCGCGCGGATGAGGCGCCGCCGCCTGAGAAGGCGGCTCGTGCGCGTACTGCTGATCGCGCTCGGCGCCGCGGCCCTCGCACCCGCGGCGCATGCAGCCGCGCCGGTCGCGATCAGCGCGGTCGACACGAGCGGCTATCCCCAGATCCGCGTCACGGTCGTGACGCCGACGGGAGGCACGGCGCCGCGGCTGACCGAGAACGGCCGCTCCGTCACGGGCTTCCGGGCGGCGAACCTCGGGCGGGAGAAGAGCGTCGTCCTCGCCGTCGACCGGTCGCAGTCGATGCGCGGCGGCTCG
Source organism: Gaiellaceae bacterium (assembly GCA_039583515.1). GTDB lineage: Bacteria > Actinomycetota > Thermoleophilia > Gaiellales > Gaiellaceae > Palsa-739. The sequence continues at coordinate 12,862 of JAVKST010000049.1, read as the reverse complement.
CTCGCCGCTGCGACGGCGGCGGCCCGCGCGTTCGTCGCGGAGAAGGCGCCCGGCGACCGGATCGAGGTGCTCGCGTTCGGCAACGCCGTCGATGCGCTCGACCGCTTCTCGAGCGTGCCGGCGGACGCGGACTCCGCCCTCGCCGGCCTGACAACGGACCGCCGCGCCGGCACCGCGCTGTGGGACACCGTCGTCCGGGCGGCGAGAGCGCTCAGGCGCGACGTCGCGCCCGGACACGTGATCGTGCTCGTGACGGACGGCCGAGACGTCTCGAGCGCCGCGACCCTCGCCGACGCGATCCGCGCCGCCGAAGGCGCACGGGCGGCGGTCTACACGATCGGGATCGAGAGCCGCGACTTCACTCCGGCGCCGCTGCGCCAGCTCGCCTCCGCAACCGGCGGCAGGTTCGTGGAGGCGACCTCGACGAGCGAGCTCACCGCGATCTACCACTCGATCGCGCAGACGCTCACGCGGACGTGGCAGCTCCGCTACCTGACGGCGGCTCGGCCGGGCGAGCGCCTCCGCCTCGACGTCTCCCTTCGCAGGGGCGGGAGCGCGGCGCGAACGGTCGCCCTCGGAAACGTCCCGGCTGTCGCGCCCGTTCGGCCCTCGCTCCTGCCCGCCTCCGACTGGCGCTCGGGCACGTCTGCCCTCGCCGTCTCGGCTGCCGTGGGGCTGCTCGTGCTCGCAGCGCTTCTCGTCGTGTTCGCGTCGAGCGGCGCCGACCGGCTGAGCTCGCGCCTGGCGCCGCACCTCGACCAGAAGCAGGCCCGCGCGCGGAAGGCGGCCCGTCGCAACCGGCCGTCGCTCCTACGCCGCTTCTTCGTGTCCACGGAGGCGGCATTCGCGAACATCCGGCAGTTCCGCGCGCTCCAGCGGCTGCTGACGCGGGCCGACCTGCCGCTCCTCGCCGCGGAGCTCCTCTACCTGTGCGTCGGCGTCGGCGTCGCGGTGGGACTGCTGAGCGCCGTCGCCGGAGCGCCGGGCGCGATCTCGTTGCTGGCGATGGTCGTCGGCGGCGTGGCGCCGGTCTTCTGGGTGAGCGCCAAGGCACGGACGCGGATCAAGGCGTTCGACAACCAGCTGCCCGACCTCCTGATCACGATCGCCGCGTCGTTGAAGGCGGGCCACTCCTTCCGGCACGCGATCCAGGCTGTCGTCGACGAGGGTGCGGAGCCGGCGGCGAAGGAGTTCCGGCGGGTGCTGAACGAGACCCGGCTCGGCAGGCCGATGGACGACGCGCTGGGCGAGATGGCCGAGCGCATCGGCTCGAAGAACCTCACGTTCGTGCTCAACGCCGTGTCGATCCAGCGCCAGATCGGCGGCTCGCTCGCAGGGTTGTTCGAGATGGTCGCGGAGACCGTCCGCCAGCGACAGCAGTTCGCCCGGAAGATCCGCGGCCTCACGGCGATGGGCCGGATGTCGGCCTACGTGCTCGTCGGGCTGCCCGTGGTGCTCGGCCTCGCGCTCACGGCGCTCAACCCCGCGTACATGCAGCCGCTCTGGCACTCGCCGACGGGGCACGAGCTGCTCGGCGCCGGGCTCTCGATGCTCGCGGCCGGCGCCCTCATCCTCAAGAAGATCGTCTCGTTCAGGGGGTAGCGCATGCTTCTCTTCCTCGCCGCCACGATGCTCGGGTTCGCCGCCTTCCTCGTCGCCGAGGTCGCGACGGCCCCGCAGCGGCGGCGCCGGCTCGCTCTCCGCCGGGCGTCGTTCTACGGCCGGGCGCGCGCGCAGGTCGTCCCGGAGCTGCCGCGCTTCCGGGAGCGCGTCCTCGCGCCGCTCGTCAGGCGCCTTGCCGCCCTTGCGCTGCGGATCAACCCGCGCATCTCGGACGAGGCGATCGGGACGCGCCTGATCGCTGCGGGGGTCGCCGCCCGGATCAGCGTCGCGCAGTTCCTCGCGCTCAAGGCGGGGCTGGCGCTCGCCGGCGTCGCCACCGGAGCTGTGGCGGGGATCGCATTCGGCACGGGCGCCGCGCTGCTGCTCGTACCGGTCGGCGCCGCCGGCTTCCTGCTCCCCGACTTCCTGATCGGCTCGCGGGTTCGCGCCCGTCGCGAGCGGATCCGCTCCGAGCTTCCGGACGCACTCGACCTCCTCGCCGTCTCGGTCGAGGCCGGGCTCGGCCTCGACGGCGCGATCACGAAGCTCACCGAGCACATGGAGGGAGCGCTCGTGGACGAGTTCGCGTTGACGCTGGGCGAGATCCGGATCGGCGAGGCGCGCCCCGATGCCCTGCGCAAGCTCGCCGAACGCGTCCCGGCGCCCGAGGTCGCCGCGTTCGTCCGCTCGGTGCTGCAGGCCGACCAGCTCGGAATCTCTCTGGGGAGGATCCTCCGCGTCCAGGCCGCCGACTCGCGGCTCAGGCGCCAGGCCGCCGCCGAGGAGAAGGCGATGAAGGCGCCGATCAAGATGCTCTTCCCGACCGCCATCCTCATCTTCCCGGCGCTCTTCGTCGTGATCCTCGGGCCCGCCCTGCTCAACGTGACCCACTACCTGCGATGACGCCCGACATCGACACCGGCTTCGGAAGCGGCCTGCGGGCCCAGCTCCAGCGCCTGAACGGCCCCGCCGAGGAGCCCGAGGCGGTCGCACCTCCCGTGCAGGAGGATGTCCCGTCCGCAGACGTCTTCGACCTCACCTCCGACCCGGTATCCGACGATCCGGAGGAGGTCGCCGCCCTTCGGCGCGAGCTCGAGGCAGCGCTCAACCGCGAGCGGGAGCTCCGGGAAGGGCTCGAGCACCATGTCGAGGCGTACGAGCGCGAGCTCGCAGCCGGTCGCGACCTTGCGCTGCGGGAGGCGGAGCTCGACCAGGCAGCGGCGCGGCTCGAGTCCGCCGGCGCGGATCTGGAAGAGCAGAGGCTGCTCGTGACGATCCAACGCGAGCAGCTCGAGGCCGAGCGTTCGGAGGTCGCGTCCTTGCGCACGGAGCTCGTCGCCGAGCAGGCTCGGATCGACGAGCTGGCCGTCCACAGCGACCTGCGGACGGCCGAGCTCGTGTCAGCCGACCGGGACCGGGCGCAGGCCAGCGCCCAGCTCGCCCACCAGCTCGCCTCGATCGCCGAGCGCGAGCGTGAGCTGAAGCGAGAGCGGGCGGAGCTCGACGCGCTGCGGAGCGAGCACGAGTCGCAGGCCGCCACGCGCTCGCGCTCCGTCGAGACGAAGCTCGAGGCGGTCGCACGCAAGGAGCGCGAGGTCGAGGAGCGGGAGCTCGCACTGCGAGCGGAGGCGTCCGAGCGAGCGCGCGAACGGCGCGAGCTCGAGCAGCGAGCGGGGGAGATCGCCGCGCGCGAGGCGTCGATCGAATCCCGGCTCGCGGCGCGCGAGCGGATGCTGGAGAACGGCCAGGCCCGCCTGAACGAGTGGGAGGCCCGGCTGCGGGAGCAGAGCGAGCGGCTGGAGCGGGAGCGGAGCGGTCACGGCCATGCCTCGCAGGAGGCCTTCGCGCTCCTCGCCGAGCTCGAGCAGCGGGAGCAACGCGTGGCCGAGCGGGAGTCGCGCCTGCTCGCGACGGAGGAGGCGCTGACGGCACGCAGCGAAGAGGTCGCCAAGGAGAGGGAGGGAGTGCGCCTCCACGAGGCGCGGCTGGTCGCCGAAGTCGAGCTGCGCGAGGACAAGCTCGAGCGGCGCGAACGCGACGTGGCCGAGCGCGAGGAGCTGATCGACCACCGCGAGCGGGAGCTCGGGGCGTACGTCGGCGAGGTGCAGAGCCAGTTCAGCGGGCGGAGCGTCGCGTGAGAGGCGCCGAGCAGCGGAGCGGCGGCACCGGCGCCCAGGCGGCGGAGCTCTACCACAGGCACGGGCGGGAGGTCTACGCGTACTGCCTGCACAAGCTCCGTTCGCGCGAGGAGGCCGAGGACGCCGTCCAGACGACGTTCATGAACGCGTTTCGCGCCCTCCAGCGCGGCACGGTCCCCGAGCACGAGCAGGCATGGCTGTTCCGGATCGCGCACAACGAGTGCCTCGACCGGCGCACGTCGTCCGTCCGCCGGCTGCAGCTCGAGTCGCCGAACGACCTCCAGGTGCTGGAGGACCTGATCCCCGCCCCGGCGGACGGCGACCCGCTCGAGCTGGTCACCCTCGAGGAGGCTCTCGACCGGATGCCCCACAATCAGCGGCGGGCGATCGTCCTGCGCGAATGGCAGGGTCTCTCCTACCGCGAGATCGCCGCGGAGCTCCGCGTCTCGCAGACCGCGGTGGAGATGCTGATCTTCAGGGCGCGGCGCGGCCTCGCCGCGGCACTCGAGCCCGAGGCGGGGTGCGCGCCCAAGCGGGCGAGCACGGCAGGCTCACCCGCCTGAGCGGCGACCTGGTCGTCGGCGTCAGCCCCCGAGATAGGCGTTCGTGAAGTAGCTCGAGGCCGGGAGCGGCTTCGGCAGCAGCCCGACGGACTTCAGCGCGTGCGCGACCTGAGTCCACTCCGACGCCCGCTGGGAGAGCAGCGAGCTCCCGCTGCCGAGTGCCGGAATCGTCGCCTCCCAGCCGGCGAGGCTGTACCTCATGCCGCCGCCGATCTTCGGATACGCGGCGACATAGTCCTTGACGGCCGCGGCCGGGTGGGCGATCGACCAGGCGAACGCCTTCCGCGTCGCGGAGACGAACGCCTTCGCCTCGGCCCCGTGCTGCTCGAGCCACGAGCTCGTCGCGGTGTAGACCCAGATCGGCACGTTCGGCGCGCCGAACTTCGTCGCGAGCAGCACGCTCGGGCGCTTCCCCGTCCCGCTCTGCACCTGCGCGATCGCGTAGTTGAGCGTGTTCGTCGCCAGGTCGAGCTTGCCCGCGAGCAGCGGTGCGACGTCGTCGCTCGAGAAGATGGGCTCGCTGACCTGGCCCGCCGTTACGTGCCCCGCCTTCAGGACGTACGGCATCATCGCCTTCGTCCACGAGTCCGTGAAGATCCCGATCGACTTGCCCTTGATGTTCCTGATGTCGATCGTCTTCCCGGGCGGGGCGACGAGCCCCCAGTCGTTGTCCTGCGAGTAGTTCGCGATCGACTTGACGCCGATGCCCGCCGCCTGGGCGAACACGACGTCGGTCGTGGTGTCGAAGCCGATGTCTCCCTTGCCGGCTGCGAGCATCTTCACCGTCGTCGACGTGCTCGGCGGGATCACGATCTGGACGTTCAGCCCGGCCTGCTCGTAGTAGCCGCGCGCGTTGCCGACCGTGAGCGGGACGGCCTCGAAGTCGATTCCCGGCCAGTCGAAGACGACGCGGAGGGTCGTGGGCTGATTCTGCGTGCTGGACGCGCCGCCGCTCGACGAGCCGCCGCCGCACCCGGCGGCTACGAGCGCGGTCAGCGTGGCCGCGAGGGCTAGCGCGGATCCGCGCCGGGAAGCGAACCGAACCATCGTCGAGCTCCTTTCCGTTCGCTGACGAAGAGAGACCGTACTCCGCGGCGAGCCGTCGCGCGCGTCCGCCACGGCGTCGCGAAGTGCTCCACCGCGACGACGAGCAGGAACGTCGCGATGCCGATCACCGCGAGCAGGATCGTCGCGCCGAAGACGCCTTGCGTGTCGAGCGTCCCGTTCACCTCCTGGATGTACGTGCCGAGGCCCTGCTGCGCCGACGCCACCCATTCGCCGATCACGGCCCCGGTCACCGCGTAGGTCGCGCCGATCTTCAAGCCGGAGAAGAGCGGGCTGTAGGTGGCCGGAAGCTGGATGGCGAGGAAGGCACGCGCCCGCTTCGCGCCCATGACGCGCGCGAGGTTGAGGAGATCCCGGTCGACGTGCGCGAGCCCGTCGAGCACGTTCACGGCCACGGGGAAGAAGACGACCCACGCGACGATCACGAGCTTCGGCAGGAAGCCGAAGCCGAAGAGGAACGCGAGCGGCGCTGCGATGGCGACGATAGGGACGGCCTGCGAGGTGATCAGCGCCGGGTAGACGAGGCGCTGCACCAGCTTCGAGAGGGACATGACGACCCCGAGGAGGAAGCCGAGGCCGGCCCCGAGCAGGAACCCGAAGGCCGTCTCCTCGATCGTCTGCACGGTCAACGGCTCGTACGTCGACCAACGGTCGTAGATCGCCGCCACCGAGGACTGCGGCGTCGGCAGTACGTACGGCTGCAGTCCGAACGCGAAGATCACGAGGTTCCAGACGCCGAAGATCAGGCCGACCGCGAGCACCGCCAGGGCGCTGCGCACGGCGGCGCGCCGTAGGAAGGTCACGCCGCCACCGCCGGCGTGTGGAGCAGACGCATCACCTCGCGCTTGAGTCCGGTGAACGCGGGCGCGGTCAGCGTGTCGAGGTCGCGGGGGCGCGGCAGCGGGACCGGCAGGTCGGCGAGGATGCGGCCCGGGCGGCCGCTCATAACGGCGACGCGGTCGCCGAGGAAGATCGCCTCGTCGACGTCGTGCGTCACGAAGAGGATCGTCACCTCGAGATCCTCGTAGACCTCGAGCAGCCAAAGCTGCATCGCCAGGCGCGTCTGCGAGTCGAGCGCGCCGAACGGCTCGTCGAGCAGGAGCACGTCGGTGTGGAGCGCGAGCGTGCGCATGAGCGCGACGCGCTGGCGCATGCCGCCCGAGAGTGCATGTGGGTAGTGGTCGAGGAACTCGCCGAGCCCGTAGCGGGTGGCGAGGGCCGCCGCCTCCTCCCGGTCGCGCTCGGTGACGCCCCGGGTGAGCGCGGCGCCGAGGACGATGTTGCCGACGACCGTGCGCCAGGGGATCAGGAGATCCTTCTGGAGCATGTAGCCGACGTGGCCTGTCTCGCCGGTCACGTCTCGCCCGTCGAGCAGCACGTGCCCGGACGTCGGCCTCAGCAGGCCGGAGACGACGTTGAACAGCGTGGACTTGCCGCTCCCGGACGGTCCGACGATCGACACGAACTCGGACCTGCCGAGCTCGAGGCTCAGGTCGTCGAGCGCGAGCGCGCCGCCGAAGCGCACCGTGACATGGTCGGCGACGACCTTCTGTGCTCCCCGCTCCACCCCCTCATCTTCGCGCAGCGGACGGGCGGCGGAAACCTCTCCGTCCAGGTCCCGAGCCAGCCGACGGCGCTAGGTTCCGAGCGTCGCGACGAGACCGCGATACGTGTCGAAGGCCGGCTTCGGCGTGTACGCGTCGTTCATCAGGCCGTAGTGGTCCTCGAAGCTCGCGCTCGCCGAGTTGGCGTCCCGCAGGTCGAACCAGCGGTAGTCGGTGACGTTGTCGACGATCCGCCTCGAGTTGACGGCGTCGACGGCCGCCCGCATCACCGCCTGCTGCATCTTCGTCGTTCGCCCCGGACCCGTGGGATAGCCGTTCTCGGCGATGTGAAGGGCGACGTCGTCGGAGATCCCCGCACGGCGCAGGTAGCCGCGCAGCGCGGACAGCGCGTCGATCGTCGTCTTGGCTGCGGCGGCGGCGAGGTCCCGGCCGGAGGCGCTCGGGCCCCATGTCCCCGGGTAGACGTCCAACCCGACCCAGTCGAGGGCGCGGCGGAACCGGGGCCCGGCGCTTCCCAGCCGCCTCCAGAAGCTCAGCTCGGACTGATCGCCGGCGTACGCCCAGTTGAATCCGACCGTGATCTGCCCGAAGCCGAGCTCCTCCGCCGCCGCCTTGGCCGCGACGACTCCGTCGATCAGCGCGTCGATCACTCCGGGGTAATAGCCGTCGGCCGCGTTGGGGGCGCCCGCGACGTTCGCCTCGTTCGTCACCTGCACGCTGAGGAAGTCCGGGTTCGAGCCGAGCGTGGCGACGGCGGCGCGGACGAACGACACGAAGCCGGGAGCATCGACGGAAGGGTTCCGGTCAGTCGGCCGATACGCGAGGACGAGCTCGGTCTGGAAGCCGGCCGCCGTGTATGCGGCGATCAGGCCGCCGGCCTGCGCTTCCGCCGACAGCGATCCGGGGCCGGTGTAGGACGCGTACAGGTGCAGGACGAAGGGGCGACCCGGCACGCGGAGCTGCTGGAGGGCGTTCAGCTCGGCCCTGAAGTTGTCCGCGACCCTCGGTCCCGACGGGCCGACAGTCCCCGCCGCCCCGCCGGGATAGATGCCGAAGACGAGCGGCGCCGTCACGACAGAGTGGGCGAAGCGCGCCGGCATCGATGCAGCCGGCGCGACGGCGACCGAACAAGCGACGAGCGCTCCCAGCGCCGCCGACACTGCAAGCGAACCGACGCGGCCAGGCCGGCGAGCCGTGCCGGCACCCGAGTTCCTGCCCATACCGCCAACATCGGCGGCCGTTCACTCCCGAACGAGTACCCCGGACGAGGGGTTGGCGGCTTACCGGTAGCGAGCATTGTCGACGCCGGCGCGGAACGAGTCGACCGAGGCGGGCGAGCTCTGGATCCGCCAATCCGACAGCTTGACGAGGTCGTACCAGATGAACGACCGGATCTGCGGCTGGTGACGGAGCACCGAGAAGAGGGCGCGGATCCAGGCCGCCTTGCCTCCGCCTTGTTCCGCGCAGCCGAGCTCGCTGACCTCGATCGGCTTGCCGGGCGCGAGCGCGCGCAGGCGCGCGACCCTCGCCGCGATCAGGTTGCCGAACGACTTCCACGGCTCGTAGCGCAGCTGGTTGCCGCCGTTGAAGATCGTCGTCGACACCATGTCCACCTCACGCGGACCGGGATAGAGATCCGACGCGGCCGGCAGCCTCGCGATGCTCCAGATCCACTTGACGTTCGTCGCCCCAGCCTCGTCGAAGATGCGGTGCACGCGATCCCAGGCCTTGACGAACTGGCCACGGTGGTTGCCGTTGGACTGCTCCGACCAGGGATACCAGTTGCCGTTCATCTCCTGCGCGAGGCGGAGCCGGACGGGCTTTCCGTACGCGGCGATCACCTTGGCCCAGGAGCGGATGTAGCGGTCGAAGCGGCCGTCGATGATGTTGCGTAGGCGATAGCGCGGCTGCGTGCGGCCCCCCTGGAGCGAGTTCCACGGCTCCCAGGTGATCTCGGGGATGCTGCCGCGGGCGCCGACGGCCTCGAGCTGACGGCGCAGCGGATATCGGTGCGCCCAGTCCGCGTACCACATGACCACGCTCAGGTGCTTGTGGATCTGCTGCTCGAGCGCGTTCACCGTCGCGAGGTCCTTCGGCGTCCACGGCCGCCACGAGTTCTGCGCCAGCGGCAGCGTCGTCGCGCCGACGTCGATCGTCGCGGAGGCGGGCGGCGGGACCGGCCAGGGCCGCGGCGAGGTGCGTCCGGCGCCGCCGCCGATGAGACCGAGCTGGACCGCGCCGAGCGCGCTCGGAGCGAGGACGAGGGCGGCGTAGACCGCGACGGCTCCGGCTCGCGAAGCTCTCATCGCAGCGTGTGGGAGACGGCGTGCCAGGACATGCCGGCGCTGGCGACGAGGATGACCATCACGAGCGCCGCCGCGGCGAGCATCGCGAGCCTCGCGTGCAGCAGGTCGCGGGACCGGACCTCGATCAGGAGGGTCGTCACGAGCAGCGCGCCGCCGAACACGCCGTTGAGCAGGGCAAGCCCGTAGTAGCCGCGAAGCGCGCCTCGCGAGTGCAGGTGGTAGAACCAGAGCGCGAGCAGCGGGATGATCGTCAGAGCGAAGTACGGCCCGTAGACGCTGACGAGCCTCGGCCCGCCGCGGCGAGGACCGACTCCTTTCGGGGTGATCATGTACGACCGCTCGATGCGGAAGACGACGTTGAGGAACGCCCAGAGGACGACCGGCCAGCGCGCGATCTCGAGGATCAGGGCGCGCCACGACACCAGCATCCCCCGCGGCTGGAACAGGAAGCGCGACCAGAACCACATCAGCGTCGACACGAGCGGCAGCGGCAGGAAGTACACGAGGAAGCGCGCGAGGTGCACGCCGGCAATCGGATGTCCCGTCAGCAGCGCGATCGTCGGGGTCGCCCAGAGGGTTCCGAGCGACAGCGACCAGAGCAGGTACCAGCTCTGGCAGAACAGGAACTGCGCGGCCTCGCGGACGCCGTAGTGGCGCAGGAGCCGCGGCATGTGGAGGAAGAAGATCTGGATCATCGAGTGGGCCCACGCGAATTGCTGACGCAGGTACGTAGCGAAGTCCGTCGGCCCGGTGCCGACCGCGATGATCTGCGGGACGAAGACGCCGCGGTATCCGTGCGCGGCGAGCACGACCGTGTCGAGGTGGTCCTCCGCCCGCGTCGGCTGGAAGCCGCCCATCTCCCGGATCGCGCTCGTCCTGTAGGTGGTGTGCGAGCCGATGATGAAGGGCGTTCCGGAGGCACCGTAGAAGCCCATCTGCAGCGGGCCCTGGAAGATCATGTCCTGCTCGGCCAAGCCGCGTGCCGCCCAGTTGTCCGTGTTGCCGCACACGCTCGGCGCCTGCACCCAGCCGATCTCGGGGCTGCGGAAGTACCCGAGCACGCGCTCGAGGTAGTCCGCGTCCGGCCGGTGGTCGATGTCGAGCTGGACGAACACATCGTACTCGAGCCCGAGCTCGTCGACGTGGTCGAGCCAGGCGTTGACGTTGCCGGCCTTCGTCGCGCGCTGGAACGGGGGCCCCGGCTGATTCCAGCGGTCGACGCCGGCGCGTGTGAAGTAGCGGACGCCCAGCGCCTCGGCCATCGCCCGCACCGCGGGCAGCCCTCCCTCGTCGAGGACCCAGCTGTCGTGCTCGATGCGAACGTCGCAGAGCGCCTCGAGCTGCGCTCGAATCACCTCGAGCGACTCGTGCCGCGGCACGCACAGCGTCACCATCGCGACGCGCACTCCGGCGGCGGGGGCCACCTCCACCGGCCGACGGGCCCTGAGCACGTAGTAGAAGAAGAAGCTCGGCAGAACCGTCATCTGGTACAGCAGCGCGAGCGTCTGCGGCCAGAAGAGCCAGCTGGTGCCCGTGCCGGACTGCGGGAGCCACCACGCCCAGTAGCCCACGTTGGCGCCGAGCCAGCCGAGGGCGATCGCACACCACGCGACGAGCCGTCTGCCGACGACGACGCGTTCGGACTCCAGCCGGACGGCGCCGTCGACGTCGGCGCGTGGACGCGAGGGCGCAGGTCCGCGAGTCGGAAGGAGGTCCACCCGCTGCCGCCGCAGTCGCCTCCTGCTGCTGCCGGACGTCCCGGCGGTCGTCGTCTCCATCACTCCGCGCGCGCCGAGCGGCGCCGTCGCAGGACGAACCGAAGCATCCTCTTCCCCTTCTCTGCGGTGTCGGCCGGACCGGAGAACGCCGCAGCTCCCGGCCCGACGACTTCTTCCACACCACGTCGTAGGTTCGGTTCGCCCGCAGGTAGCCCCACGAGGGGCTAGTTGGGAGCCGTCCTTCCGCCTAGAAGCGTTCAGACGTGTGAACGGAGGCCGGGGCCGGAGCCTCGGTTCCCGCCGCGCGTGGCGATCAGCCGCTCGACGTCAACGTCTGCAGTACCGCCTCGACGCGCGCGAAGCCGCCCTTCGCCCCCTCCTCGACGCCGTACTGCATCGAGGTGTCGCGCTCCTCGGTCGTCTCGAACCGCGGTGGAACTGCCCCTCGACGAGCCCGAACGCGGTGCGGAAGCGCCAGCGGCCGCCGGGCCGGACGTCCATCTCCTCGACGACCGTCCCGTCGCCCCACCACTCCGGGATCAGCTCGGGATTCGTCCAGACGGAGAAGACGTGCGAGCGCGGCGCGTCGAAGACCCGCTCCACCCGGATCTCGAGCGGGCTCGGCTGCGTCACGGTGGTCTCGTTCACGCGCCGACCGCCTGCTTGACGAGCTTCGCGATCTTCACCTCGTCGGACTTCGTCAGCTTCGTGAGCGCGTACGCGACCGGCCACATCGAGCCCTCGTCGAGGGTCGCGCTGTCGTTGAAGCCGAGCATCGCGTAGCGCTCCTTGAACTTGGTCGCGTTGCGGAAGAAGAGGACGACCTTGCCGGCCTTGTTCGCATAGGCGGGCATCCCGTACCACGTCCTCGGTGTGAGCTCAGGTGCGCTCTTCTTGACGATCGCGTGGATCCGTTCGGCCATCGCGCGGTCGGCCTCGGACATCTCCGCGATCTTCGCGAGCACCACCGCCTCGCCCTCCGTGTCCTTCAGCGTCTCCTTCATCGCGGCCCGTTCCTCTGCTGTGAGTTTCCTGCTCATCGATCTCCTTTCGTGCGGTCGACGACGTCGGCGAAGCGGTCGAGCCGCTGCAGCCACGTGCCGATGCCTTCGAAGGCGTACGGAACGAGCATGCAGCGGCGGACGCGTCCGACCTTCTCGGTCTTGACCAGCTCGGCCTCCTCGAGCAACCGGATGTGCTTCTTCATCCCGGTCAGCGACATGCGGAACGGCGCGGCGAGCTCGCTGATCGTCGCGCTGCCGGCGCCGAGCCGCTCGAGGACGGCGCGGCGGGTCGGATCGGCGAGAGCGGCGAAGGCGCGATCGATCGCGGGCGAAGACTGAACCATTCGGTTCAGTGTATCGGAGCAGCGCCCTCTCCGATCCCCGACGAGGCGCCGGTGACGAGGACGCGACACTCGCCGCTCAGACGACGGCAGGCATGCCGAGCAGGCTCGCCGCGACCGCGGAGCGGTGCGCGGAGCCGAAGCCGGCGAACGACTGGAGCTGGAGGGCGCGCTTGTAGTAGCGGTGGAGCGCGTGCTCCCACGTGAAGCCGATGCCGCCGAGCACCTGGATCGTCCGCTCGCATGCGGCGACCGCGGCGTCGGCCGCGTAGGCCTTCGCCGCGGCGGCGGCGACGGGCGCCTGCGGGTCGTCCACGGCGACGCACCAGGCCGCCCAGTACGCGAGCGAGCGGGCGAGCTGCGTATCGACGTACGAGTCCGCGAGCCTGTGCGAGACGGCCTGGTACGTACCGATCGGCTTGCCGAACTGCTCGCGCGTCTTCGCATGCTCGATCCCGAATTCGAGGACGCGCTCGCCGATGCCCAGCGCCTCGACGGCGGCCGCGGCGAGCACGCGCGGGCGCAGCCGCGCCACGTCGCCGGGCAGCGGCTCCCCGTCC
>JAVKST010000048.1:0-18032 GCA_039583515.1 Gaiellaceae bacterium | reverse complement strand
GCGGATGTAGCTCAGTTGGCTAGAGCGTCTGCTTGCCATGCAGAAGGTCGTGGGTTCGAATCCCATCATCCGCTCTCCGAAAGCCGCTGCGTGTGTGATGCCGAGGACGATCGACTACGAACAGCGTCACCAAGCGCGCTCTTTACGCAGCTGCGCGCGGGAGCGCCGCGATCGGGCGTCCGACCGTGACCGGGTCGATCCTGGCGAAAGCATCGACGACGGCGGGGTCGAACTGGCGGCTGCTCAAGCGCCCAATCTCGGCGAGCGCCTCGGCGACGGGCCAAGCATGCTTGTACGGTCGCGCGTGGGTGAGCGCGTCGAAGACGTCGGCGACGGCGACGATCCGCCCGCTGATCGGGATGGCTTCGCCTTTGAGTCCTGCCGGATAGCCGCTTCCGTCCCACCACTCGTGGTGCGTGAGCGCGATCTCCTCCGCGAGGCAGAGGACGTTGTAGCTCGAGCCCGACAACATTGCGGCACCCGCCGCCGCGTGGGCTTTCACCTGCTCGAACTCCGCGGCGGTCAGCTTCCCCGGCTTGAGTAGGAGCGTGTCCGAGATCGCGAGCTTGCCGATGTCGTGGAGCGGTGCCGCCTGCGCGAGCACGCTTACCTCCGTCTCCGAGAGCCCGAGCTGCGCCCCGAGCAGGGACGCCGTACGGGCGACCCGCTCGGTGTGCTCCTGGGTCGCGTCGTCGCGGTACTCGACGGCGAGGGCGAGACGTTGCAGCGTCTCCAATCGCGCCTGCTCGAGCTCCTGGTAGACGCGCACGTTCTCCATGGCAACCGCCGTCGAGTCGGCGAGTGCTTGCAGCAGCTCGACCTCTTGGACGCTCGGCTCGTGCCGGTGCGCCCAGTAGTTTCCGATCGCGCCCACGGGAGCGACCGTGCGGATCGGGACCATGGCCAGGCTCTTGACGAAGGTCGGCCGGTACGCCTCGTGCGGGATCCGCTCGTCCTCGTAGATGTCCTCGATCACCGCCGGCCGGCGGTTGAGCATCGCCCAACCGCTGATGCACGTCTCGAGGGGGAAGCGCTGCCCCTTCCAGAGCGGCGAGATCGCGTCCTCGTCGGCGTAGTGACAGTACGACCCGTCGCGAAGAACGAACGTCGCACCATCGGCGCCCGTGAGCGATCGCGCGGCCGTGCGCACGACCTCCTGAATGTCCGCGAGCGAACGCGCGAGGGAAAGCCGCTGGATCGCGGCCACCAGCTCACGCGCCTGCGCGAGCCGCGAGAGCGGCCTGAAGGCGGTCAGCGTCCCGGGCTCCGAGACGACCCTCTGCGAATTAGGCATGACCATCCGGTATCTACCTCGCGAGAATCCCATCGGCAGCGGCCTCCGCCGACTTGAGACGGCGCCCCGCCTACAACCCGGGCCGTGCTTGAACGGGCCCACGCGCGCGTACTCCCGCTGCTCAGGCGACCCGGGTGTGTGGGGGGTGAGCCGCCGCAGTGGCCCACCCCTCCACCCCCGTGACCCGCGTCGTTCTTCCGGGGGGTGCGGGTCGGTCGGGTTGCTGGGCGCCGCCGCACCGGCGCCCGGCGAGTCTTGCTGCGAGCCCCCGCCGCATCGGGGCCCGCGCGAGGAATCATCGTCCGGGGGCGGCCGCTTTTCCTATCGCTCGATGGGTGGTTCACTCGATCGGTTCACTCGGACGAGGCTCGCGGACCGCCGGCGGGGCGCCGATTCCCTCCTCGGAAGGAGCGGTGGGCCGCAGCCCGCTCCGACCATCGGACGGAGCCGGTCAGGGGAATGGGAGCCGCAGCCCTTCCCGGGCGGCGAAGTCACAGGAGGGCCCCGGCAACGGGGCCTCCTCTTTTCCGCTCCGTCGGGCGGCTACGGAGAGAGTGGGTCGATGTAGCGCCGGAAGGCGGCGCGCGAACGCGGCTTCGACGCCAGGTCCCAGGTCGAGCCGTGCCGCACGTCGAAGTAGTTCGCGATCACCGTCCGCGGGTGCGTGCGCAGGAACGAGCCCATCCTCCTCACGAAGGACGCGTCGTCGATTCCCCACAGGCCCCATTCCGGGAAGGCGAACGGCTTCCGCGGATGCGCGCGGTAGAGCGCGCCCGCCGCCGTCCATGCCGCCTTGTAGCCCATGTCGTAGAGGTCGTCGCCGACGACGTCGACGTAGGCGTTCCCGGGGTAGTACGCGCGGGCGGAGTTGCCGCGGAGGTCCGGCGAGCCGTACCCCTGCGGGTTCCAGATGACCTGGACGTTGCTCGCCGGCGTCAGCACGCCCTTCACCGGCGGCAGGCCGAGCTTCGCGAGCTTCGCGTTCGCCGCGGGATCGCCGTGGGCGATCAGGTAGATCCGCGCGAACGCCTTCCGGAACATCCTGGTCGAGTACCGCCCGCCGCGCGAGGATCCGTCCCGGTCGTACGCGCAGTACGAGTTCCACGAGCCGTTCATCTCGGGCAGCGGGCGCACGTAGATCGGCCTGCCCCAGGCGGTGAACGCGTGGTCGAGCGCGACGAGGTACGCGTCGCCGCGTCCGTGGGCGATCGCCCACGGCGAGAGCGTGCTCCGCGCCGTGCCGAGGCTGAGCATGGGAACGGCGAGCATCGTGGAGAAGAGACCCGCGAAGTACCGCGGCCGGCCGTGGCCCTGGTTCCACGCAACGAAGATCAGGCGCACGGTGGAGCGCTGTCCCGTCAGCGAGCGGAACTGCGCGGGGTTGCCTGCGACGCCGAGACGAATCTCACTTGTGCGCCGTGCGCCGGAGGCGGCGCCCGTGAGCACGGCCGCGGCTGCGCAGGCGCAGACGACTGCGACTCGGAGGGCCCTCACCGGACCGGAAGATAGCAGGGGATCCGGTCGACGCTAGAGCGGGGCGATGACCGTCGCCATGAACGGCATGCCGGCGGTGCGCGTCTTGAACGTGGCGTAGAAGACGTCGACGCGGCCGGTGCCGTCGAAGCGGTCGACGACGGCGCGGCCGGTCGCGAAGCCGCACGTGAGGGCGTCGTCCATGCTTTCGAGCCCTTCGATCGTGTGAGCGCCGACCTGCCGGCCCAGCAGCTGCTCGAGCGTGGTCCCCAGCATCTCGCAGGCCGCCGCGTTCGCGGCGATGTAGCTGCGGTCCTCGTCCCAGACGAGGAAGCCGACGCTCGCAGAGCGAAGCGCGTCGGAGATGAGCTCGACCTGGATCTCGGGGCTCGCAAGCGACGGCGACCCGCTCACGCCTCGAATTGTGGCGTTCGGCGCGTTGCCTGGCAAGTAGGCGCGCTACTTCGCGTGGAAGTACGCCTGGTAGATCTCCCTCGCCGCGGGGGCGGCCGCCTGGACGCCGAAGCCGCCGTGCTCGATCATCACCACGACGACGAGCTTCGGGTGGTCGTACGGCGCGAACGACGCGTACCAGGAGTGGTCGCTGCCCGGCGGGGCCTCGGCCGTGCCGGTCTTGCCCGCGACGGCGATCGGGAACGCCGCCCCGCCCGCGGGATGCCACACCGCATACGAGGTGCCCTGCGGATTGTTCGCCGCCAGGTAGAGCCCCTGCTTGATCGCCCAGGTGTCGACGAGGTGGAGCTTCCGCACCGGCCTGAAGGGGAGGACGTGCCGGATGCCGTTCCGGATCACGGCCTCGCCGACGTGCGGGCGCACGACCTTGCCGCCGTTGACGAGCGCCGAGTAGGCGACGGCGAGCTGGAGCGGGCTCACCTGCAGCGCGCCCTGGCCGATCGAGAGGTTGATCGCCTGGCCCTCGGTGTACGGCGTCCCGGCGAGCCGCTCGAAGTAGGAGCCCGGCATCGGGAGGTAGCCGGACGAGGCGCCGGGCAGGTCGATCGGCGGGCGCGCGCCGAGCCCGAGCCTGCGCGCCCAGCGCTGGATCAGCGTCGCCTTCGCGCCCGGATCGGACCACCAGATCCGGTCGCCGAGCCGGTAGAACCAGGTGTCGCACGACTGCTCGAGCGCCGTCGGCAGCGTCATCGACTCGTAGATGCCGGCTTCCACGTTGTGGAAGACGAAGCTGCCGAGGCTGAACGTCCCGGAGCAGAGCTGCGGTGTGAAGGGCGTGATGATGCCTGCGCTCAGGGCCGCCTCGGCGATGATCGGCTTGAACGTCGAGCCCGTGGGATAGGCGCCGGCGACCGCGCGGTCGAGGGACGGGTCGCTCCTGTCGCGGTCGAGCCGGACGACGTAGTTCGAGTCGGTTGCCGCCCGTCGCTGGTCGAAGGTGGGATAGCTCGCGAGCGCCTTGATCGCGCCCGTCCAGGGGTCGATGGCGATCGCGGAGCCGGCCGTCGCTCCGTAGCCGAGCGAGTGCGAGAGCGCGATCGAGTCGCGGATCGCCTTCTCGGCGGCTTGCTGCAGGTGCGTGTCGATCGAGAGCTGCAGCGTCGGCAGCTGCTTCTGCTTCGGGATCTTCAGCTGCCCCGCGATCCGACCAAGCGAGTCGACCGGGACCCGCGCCCGCAAGAGGCCGGGGTCCAGGAGGGAGTCGTAGACGCGCTCGACGCCGCTCTGGCCGACCGCCTGGCCGGGTTTCGCCTGCCGGTACTCCGGCGTCTTCAGCTCCCCGCGCTCGACCTGGCCGAGAAGTCCGAGGAACTCGGCGCCGAACGGGCCGCGCGGATAGCTTCGCGCCGCCTCGCCCTCGACCTTGAAGGCCGGGAACTGCGTCGTGCGCTCCTGCAGGTAGTCCGCGAGCGCGCGCCTGGGGTGGGGGAGGACGACGGCCGGGGCGTACGGCGACTGGAGGACGTCGTCGCGGATCCGCCTGACGAGGACCCCCCGGCTCGTGCCCGAGAGGCGGGCGAAGCGGTGAAGCTCGCGCAGCCCTGCCGCGCTCGGGCTCCAGACGCCGTGGGGGCCGGTGGCCCCGAGCGAGGCGTCGTCGGCGACGACGACGAGCTCGCCGCTCGTGCCGGCGAGCAGGCGCCCCTTGTCGTCGACGATGGCGCCGCGCGCGCCTGCCACGTCGACCGTCCGATACGCCTGCTGGTGCGCCTTCTGCGCGTAGGCGGCGCCGTGCAGCACCTGGATCGACCAGGCGCGGAGGAGCAGGAGGGCGAGCGCGCCGGCCACGACGACCGCGAGGCCGCCCACGCGGACGTAGAAGCCCGGTCCGCGGAAGTAGGGGGCGTCCGCCTGCGAGTACGGGTGAAGGCGGCGGCCGCCTCCGACGTTGCGGGGCAGCGTCACCCGGTTGCGGCGGCGGCGGCGCGGATCCGGAGTCGAGATCGCCACGGGGTGCGCTCCAGAGTAGTCGCTACTCGGCGGCGATCTCGTCCGCCAGGAGCGCGAGGGCGAACGACCGCCAGGCCAGCTCGCCGTCTGCCCTCAGCGCCGCGATCGCCGCACCCACCGCGGGCAGTTCCTCCGCCGGCAGCCGATCGAGCGCCGCCGCGAGCTGTGCCCGGCGCTCGGGCGTCTCGAGCTCGGCCGCGAGCCGCTCGGCGGCGACGGAGTCGAGCGGGACGTCGCGGTGCGGGTCGCCGCCCGCTGCGAGGACGAACATCGCCCGTCTGCGCGCAGCGTTCAAGGCCGGTTCGGCGATCTCGACCTCGTCGCGGACGAGCCAGCAGAGGACAACGAGCAGCTCGCTCGCGCGTGGGTCGAGCGCCGCCTGCTCGAGCTCCTCCAGACGGTTGCGCATCAATACCACCATTGACCGGCACTATCGCGCTCGTACGGCATCGTCATCCCGTGCGCAGTTCTGCGGCTCTCCTTCGCAGCAGCCGAGCTTGAACTTGCACGAGTCGCACTGCCAGGTCTGATGCCGCCACGACATCGGCCGGCCGCAGCGGAGGCAGCTTTCCTCGTACACAGGGGCTGACGACACGTTGCCAGTCTAGGCGTCGCGCCGGACATCGCCGGGAATCTCAGCCGGCGTAGTGCTCGTCCGCGAGCGCGAGCATTTCGTCGAGGATCGAGATGCCTTCCTCGAGCTCCTCGGGCGTGATCGTCAGCGGCGGGCAGACCATGACGACGTTCCAGTGCGTCATCAGGTACAGCCCGCGCTGGAGCGCCGCCTTGGCGAGGCGCGCGACCGGCTGCGACGCCTCGCCCCCGGCGTTGAACGGTACGAGCGGCTCCCGCGTCTCGCGGTTGCGGACGAGCTCGAGCCCCCAGAAGCAGCCGAGCCCGCGCACGTCGCCGATCGAGGGATGCCGCTCGGCGAGCCCGTGCAGCGCGTCGCGGAACATGTCGTCCATCTCCGCCGCGTGCTCGACGATGCCCTCCTCGCGGAACGCCTCGATCGACGCGACGCCGACGGCGCAGGCGAGCGGATGGCCGCTGTACGTGAGCCCGCCCGCGAAGTACTTGTCGCGCATCCAGGCGGCGATCGGCTCGCGCACCGCCATCGCGCCGAGCGGGACGTAGCCGGAGTTGATCCCCTTCGCCATGGTGAGGATGTCGGGGACGACGTTCCAGTGGTCGACCGCGAACCACCTGCCTGTGCGTCCGAAGGCCGCCATCACCTCGTCGGCGATGAGCAGGATCCCGTGCCGCTCTGTGACCTCGCGGATCGACTCGAGGTAGCCGTCGGGCGGGACGATGATCCCGTTCGTCCCGGTCACCGTCTCGAGGATCACCGCCGCGACGGTCTCGGGGCCTTCGTACTGGAGGATCTCCTCGAGGTGGGGCGCCCCGGTGCAGACGGGGCACGGGTCGGGGTGGCCGGCGGGGCAGCGGTAGGTGTACGGGTCGAGCATGCGCACGACGCCCGGGATCCCCGGCTCCGCGGGCCAGCGGCGCGGGTCACCCGTGAGCGTGATCGCACCCGCCGTCGCGCCGTGGTACGAGCGGTAGCGCGCGACGATCTTGTGCCGGCCGGTGTACCAGCGGGCAAGCTTGATCGCGTTCTCGTTCGCCTCCGCGCCGCCGTTCGTGAAGAAGGCCATCGAGATGTCGCCGGGCGTCACCTCCGCGATCAGCCGCGCGAGCGTCGAGCGCGGCTCCGTCGCCATCGGCGGCCCGATCGTGCAGAGCCTGTCCGCCTGCTCCTTGATCGCCGCGACGAGCTTCGGGTGCTGGTGCCCGATCGAGACGTTGACGAGCTGCGACGCGAAGTCGAGGTAGCGCTTCCCGTCGTAGTCCCAGAAGTAGCGGCCCTCGGCCCCGGCGACGGGAATGGGGTCGAGCGCGTCCTGCACCGACCAGGAGTGGAGTACGTAGCGCTTCGCCTCGGCCTTGACCTGCTCGCCGAGCTCGCTGTTGCGCTCGATCGTGGCCACCTCGCTAGGCTAACCGAGATGGCCGAGACGATCGAAGCCCCGGCGGTCACGCGCATCCCGCACTGGATCGGCGGCCGCCGCGTCGACGGCGCCTCCGGCCGCAGCGGGCCGGTCTTCAACCCCGCGACAGGCCGCCAGACCGGAGCGGTCGACTTCGCGACGGTCGAGGAGGTCGACGCCGCCGCCCGGGCCGCGAAGGAGGCGTTCCCGGCGTGGCGCCAGACGTCGCTCGCGAAGCGGGCGGAGCTCTTCTTCCGCATCCGCGAGCTCGTGCACGAGCGGCGCGAGGAGGCGGCTGAGATCCTCGTCCGCGAGCACGGCAAGGTCTTCTCCGACGCGCTCGGCGAGGTCACGCGAGGGCTCGAGGTGATCGAGTACTGCTGCGGCATCCCGACGTTGCTCAAGAGCGAGTACTCGGAGCAGGCGTCGACGGGCATCGACGTCTATTCGATCCGCCAGCCGCTCGGCGTCGTGGCCGGGATCACGCCGTTCAACTTTCCCGCGATGGTGCCCATGTGGATGTGGGCGCCGGCGATCGCGTGCGGCAACACGTTCGTCCTCAAGCCGTCGGAGAAGGATCCGTCCGCCTCCCTCTGGACGGCGGAGCTGTTGAAGGAGGCGGGGTTGCCGGACGGGGTGTTCAACGTCGTGATGGGCGACAAGGTGGCCGTCGACGCGGTGCTCGAACACCCCGACGTCGCGGCGGTGTCGTTCGTCGGCTCGACGCCCATCGCGCGCTCCGTCTACGAGCAGGCGACGGCGCACGGCAAGCGCTGCCAGGCGCTCGGCGGCGCAAAGAACCACATGATCGTGCTCCCGGACGCCGACGTCGCCATGGCGGCCGACGCGGCCGTCTCCGCCGGCTACGGCTCGGCGGGCGAGCGCTGCATGGCCGTCTCGACGATCGTCGCCGTCGGCGGCGTAGCGGACGAGCTGCGCGCCGCGATCGAGGAGCGGATCCCGAAGGTGAAGGTCGGAGACGGGATGGACCCAGGCTCCGAGATGGGGCCGCTCGTGACCAGGGAGCACCGCGACCGCGTCGCCTCCTACGTCGAGAACGCGCCTGCGGAGGGCGCGACCGTCGTCGTCGACGGGCGCGACGGCGTGCCGGAGGAGGGGTTCTTCCTCAACCCGTCGCTGCTCGACGACGTGAAGCCGGAGATGAAGGCGTACGCCGACGAGATCTTCGGCCCGGTGCTCGGCATCACCCGCGTCCCGACCTACGAGGACGCCGTGCGCCTCGTCAACGAGAGCCCTTACGGGAACGGGACGGCGATCTTCACCCGCGACGGCGGCGCGGCGCGCCGGTTCCAGTTCGACGTGCAGGCGGGGATGGTCGGCATCAACGTCCCGATCCCGGTGCCGGTCGCGTACTACTCGTTCGGCGGCTGGAAGGCGTCGCTCTTCGGCGACCGCCACGTCTACGGGCCGGAGGGGATCGACTTCTACACCCGCGGCAAGGTCGTAACCTCGCGCTGGCCCGACCCGGCCACGTCCAGGGTCGACCTCGGCTTCCCGCAGACGCGCTACTAGTCCTACTAGCGGTACACGAACCGCAGCGCGAGCGCCTGGTGCCGGCCCCACGGGTCGACGGCCGCGATCCGCAGGAGGTAGCGGCCGTTCGGCTGGAGCGCGCGCCCGTTGAGCCGCAGGCGGACCTCGACGCCGCCGGGCCGGTCGCGCTCGGTCTTCGCGACGACGTAGGAGGCGGGATACCGCAGCGGCGGCCCGAGCTTGCTCCCCTTGCCGAGGATCCGCACGCGCTTCCCGCCCGGCGCGGCGACCCACGCGCGTAGCCGCACCTGCGAGCCCGTCGAGAGGCGGGTCAGGAGCAGGACGGTGCGATCCTGCAGCGGCTCGAGGTGGAGCGTGCTGCGCCGCGCGAGCGCCGGTCCCTTCACGCTCGTGAACCTCGGGTCACCCCACCCGCCCTTCTTGAAGAGGGCGAGGTCGAGCGGGGCCCTTGTCAGCACGTGGAGCAGGCCGCCCGCGTCGACGTAGGAGCCGACGCCGCGGGCGGCCGGAAGCTGCGCGCTCTTCAGCGCGGGGACGGTCTCGTAGACCCTGCCGTCGGCGGAGTAGCCGAGCACCGTCCCCGCCGGCTGCGGCTGCGCGTACTCGACGTCCAGCGGCCACTGGAAGCCGCCCGCCGGAAGGCTCGGGACCGAGACGGCGACGCCCGTTCCCGGCTCTGCCGGCACGGGGTCGCGCGCGTCGACGTTCAGGGTCAGGCCGAGCGGGACGGACCCCGGCTGCCACGAGACGGTCGCCCGGCCGTCGCCGGCCTCGACATTCCCGGCTACGCCCTGCTGGACGGTCTGCGTCCCCACCGACAGCGGCGGCGGCGGTGCCGGCACGACGGCGGCGGTGGGGGAGGCGCCGGCGGACGCGGCGCCGCCGGGGCCGTTCGCGGTGACGACGAGCGCGAGCGTCGAGCCGAGGTCGTCGGGCGTCGCCGTGTACGAGCTCCCCGTCGCCATCGGGATCGTCACGCACGAGGCGCCGCTCGCGGTGCAGCGCTGCCAGCGGTACGTGAAGCTCGTCGGCGATCCGCTCCACTCGCCGACGGAGCCCAGGAGCACCTGCCCGACCTGCGCGGTTCCGGCGACCGACGGCGGCGTGATCGCGGCCGGCGGCGCGCTCGGCGGCGTACCGGCGGGCGAGACCGCGACCGTCGGCACGGATGCCGCCGTGGCCGCACCGGCGGCGGACGTCGCGGTGACGGCGACCTGCAGCGAGTGGCCCACGTCCGCCGCCGACGCGCGGTACGACTCGGCGGTGGCGCCTGCGATCGCGACGCAATTGGCGCCCGCGGCGTCGCAGCGCTGCCACTGGTACGAGAAGACGAGCGGCTTCCCGCCCGTCCACGTCCCCGGCACCGCCGCCAGGAGGTAGCCGCTCTCCGGCACGCCGGCGAGCGCCGGAGGGTTGGCCGACGCGGGGGCGCCGCTCGCGTACTGCGGGATGGCGACCGACGACGGCTGCGCGCCGTTCATGCGGTCGGCGTCGATCTTCCCCCTGACTCCGGCGACGGAGCTGCCGTTCGTCCACTGCCAGAACGTCCAGCCGGCGCCGTTCCAGTTCGAGGCGGGGACAGTCGGCGCCGCGTTGCTCGTCCAGTGCGCGATCCAGAGCCGGTAGCCCGCAGCGGCGATGGACGTCGTGCCGGCGAGGTCGCCGTCCCAGAACGAGGGCGAGGAGTAGACGAAGCCGCGGATCCCGGTGCGCGCGAACACCTCGTCGAGCCACGTCTGCGTCCAGAGCGTCAGGAGGGTCGAGTTGAGCCCGCCTGTCGCCTCGAGGTCGAGCACGGGCGGAAGCTCCCCGGGCTCCGGCGCGGCGACGTCCGCGAAGTAGTCGGCCTGCGCGACCGCGCTCGCGGTGGCGGCGGCACGGCTGGCGCCGGAAGGACGGGCGAAGTGGTAGGCGCCGAAGACGAGGCCGGCGGCCTCGCTGCCGCTGCGGTTGGCCGAGTAGGTCGGGTCGGTGTACGACGTCCCCTCGGTGGCCTTGCCGAACGCGAACGTGTAGCCGGCAGCGGCGACCTTCGCCCAGGTGATCGCGCCCTGCCAGTTGGAGACGTCGATGCCGCGCGCCTTCGCCGTCGCGGCAGACGCGGGCGAGAGCACCAGCGCCGAGGAGCCGGCGAGGACGACGGCCAGGAGCGCGAGGCGCCCGCGGCGAGCTGCTCTTGGGGACCCCACGATCGCCATGAGGCTACCCCACGCTTCTTCGCCCTGCGTAAAAAAGTCCTGCTATTTGCCGGAAGCTGTGACGATCGGCTCGACCGTCAGCTGCTCCGAGAACCGCGCGCGAGGCACGAAGCGGCCGGTGCCCGGCGAAGCGGCCAGCTCTCCGTCCTCGACCAGGACGTCGCCGCGAAGGAGGACGAGCTCGGGCCCGCCGGCGACCTCGGTGCCCTCGTACATGTTGTAGTCGCAGCGCGAGTGGTGCGAGGACGCGGAGATCGTCTCGCGCCGCTCGGGGTCGAAGATCACGAGATCCGCGTCGGAGCCGACCGCGACCGTGCCCTTCCGCGGGTAGAGCCCGAACAGCTTCGCCGGCTGCGTCGCCAGCAGGTCGACCATCCGGTTGAGCGTGATCCGGCCCTCGCGGACGCCGAAGTGGTGGATCATCTTCAGCCGGTCCTCGAGTCCCGGGCCGCCGTTCGGGATCTTCGTGAAGTCGCGCTCGCCGAGCGTCTTCTGTCCGTCCCAGAGGAAGGAGCAGTGGTCGGTCGAGATCGCCGAGAGCGCGTCCGTTCGCACCGCATCCCACAGCACGCCGTGGTTCGACGCGTCCCGAGCCGGCGGCGAGTAGACGTACTTCGCGCCCTCGAACCCCGGCTGCGCGAGATCGTCGATCGTCCGGAAGAGGTATTGCGTGCACGTCTCGCCCCACACGCGCCAGCCCCGCTCGCGGGCGCGCCGGATCGGGTCGACCGCCTCCTTGCAGGTGACGTGGACGACGTAGAGCGGGCAGCCGGCGATCCGCGCGAGCTGGATGGCGCGGTTCGTCGCCTCGCCCTCGAGCTCGGGCGGCCGCGTGAGCGCGTGGAAGATCGGCGCCGTGTCGCCGCGCTCGAGGGCCTCTCGCACGAGCACGTCGATCGCGTCGCCGTTCTCCGCGTGCACCATCACGAGCGCCCCGCTGCCGGCGGCGACCTCCATCGCGCGGAACAGCGTCTCGTCGTCGACCTGGAGGACGTTCTTGTACGCCATGAAGAGCTTGTACGAGGTGATGCCCTGCTCGGGCAGCGCCGCCAGTTCCTCGAGCCGCTCGGGTTCGCGCAGGTCGGTGATCGCGATGTGGAAGCCGTAGTCGATCAGCGTCTTGCCGTCCGCCTTCGCGTGCCACGTCTCGAGCGCCTCGGCGAACGTCTGGCCCCGGGCCTGGATGCAGAAGTCGACGTGGCACGTCGTGCCGCCGAACGCGGCCGACGCCTGGCCCGACTCGAAGTCGTCGACGGTCACGGTCCCGCCGAACGGCATGTCGAGGTGCGTGTGCGGGTCGATGCAGCCCGGCAGCACGTACTTGCCGGTCGCGTCGAGGGTGCGGTCGGCCCGGACGTCGAGCCCGGAGCCGATCAGGGAGATTCGCTCGCCGTCCACGAGCACGTCCGCGACGTAGTCGTCGGCCGCCGTCACGATCCGGCCGCCCTTGATCAGCAGCGACATGAGCGAATCTCCCTTCTCGGTGGTCCTCCTACTTGCCGCCCGGCGTCAGCTTGACCGTCATCGGCTTGTAGCGCTTGCCGTAGACGTCCATGCCCTGCTTCTTCAGCCCCGCGACCGCAGCCTTGGCGAGGTCGGTGCGGTACGCGCCGGCGGTCGGCGCCTTCTTGATCCCGCCGAACTTCTTCATCAGCTTCCAGGTCCGGATGTAGGACGCCTTGTCCATGATCCCGATCCCGCCCTTGTTCGGCCAGATCAGCTGGTTGATCTGGTTCATCATCCAGGTCTGGTGCGTCTTGGGCAGCGTCGGCCCGGCCTTGAGCGTGAACTGGACGCACTTCGCCACGTGGTCACGGCAGTAGATCCAGCCCGCGAGCGTGGCGCCGATCACCTTCTCGGCGATCTGCTGGTGCGCCTTGCTCTTGAGGTATGACGCGGTCGAGAAGAGGTTGTCCTCGAGCATCCCGAAGCCGAGCGTCTGCATCTTGAGCACGTTCAGGTCGGAGAGCTTGTAGAGCTTGCCCGTCTTCGGGTTCTTCGTCTCCAGCACCTGCGCGAGCTCGTTGTACGTCATGGCCGAGGCGGCGTCGACCTGGTGGTTGAGGAACAGCCCCATGTCGAACGGCTGCTGCACGATCGTGACGCCCTTGTCGTGCGCCGGATCCATCCCCGCCGCCGTGAGCGCGGCGAACAGCTCGTACTGGTCGCCGCCGAGCCAGTTCGCGACCTTCTTGCCCTTGAGCTTCGCGATCGTCTTCAGGCCGGAGGACTTCCAGGTCAGCTCCGTCATCCCCGAGCGCGAGAAGACCTGCGCGATGTCGACGAGCTGCGTACCGGTGTCGCGGGCGGCGAGCAGCGCCGTCAGCCAGTTGACGCCGAACTGCGCCTGGCCCGAGGCGACGACCTGGCCCGGGACGATCTGCGGGCCGCCGTTCTTCAGCGTGACGTCGAGGCCGGCGGCCTTGTAGTAGCCGAGGTCCTGCGCCGCGTAGTAGCCGGCGAACTGCGCCTGCGGCACCCACTGCAGCTGGATCGTCACCTTCGTCGACTTCGCCGCTGCGGACGATGTCGACGCCGTCGCCGTGACGACGGCCGCCGCGACTGCGGCGGCGAGCACGGCAAGCACTACCCACCGCTTTCTCATTACCGTTGTACCCCTTTCCGTTCCGGTCCCCCAAGTGGTCCCTCTACGGGCGATTCTTAGCGCGTTCATCGGGCGATTACGAGCCTCTCGCTTCCGGGCTCCAGCGCACGACCAGCCGCTCCGCGACCGCGACCGCGCTGTAGAGCGCGATGCCGAGCAGGAAGGCGACGAGGATCCCCGCCCACGCGACGTCGAACTGGAAGACCTGCGAGGCCGTGTTGATCGTCACGCCCAGGGCGTTCATCGCGCCGCCGAAGTACTCGGCGACGATTGCGCCGATCATCGCGAGCACGCTCGCCAGCTTCAGCCCGGTGAAGGCGAAGGGGAGGGCGGTCGGGACGCGCACCCGCCGCCAGATCTCGAGCTCGCCGGCCGCGTAGGAGCGCATCAGCTCGAGCTGCCGCGGTCGCGCGCTCTGCAGGCCGCGCAGGGTGTTCAGCATCACCGGCAGGAAGCAGAGGACGGCGGCGGTCGCCATCTTCGACTGCGGCTCGATCGGGTCGAACCACGCGCCGAAGATCGGAGCGAAGGCGATGATCGGGATGGCGTTCGCGGCGATGAAGATCGGCATCAGCGCCCTGCCCGCCGTCTGGAAGCGGCCGACGACGGTCGCGGCGACGAGGCCCGCGCCGGAGCCGATCGCGAAGCCGCCGAGCACCTCCTTGAACGTGTACCAGCCGGCGGGCCAGAGCACGTGACGGTCGCTCCAGAACACGCTCACGATCGTGCTCGGCTTCGGCAGCAGGAACTGCTGGACGTGCAGCGCCCGCACGAGCCCTTCCCACATCCCGACGACGAGGACGAAGACGACCAGCGCCGGCAGCCAGTCGCCGACTCGCCGGGCGAGGCGCATGCCGCCGGCGGGGCGCCGCGCGGCCGGAGTGGCGAGGACGCTCACTCGAGCACGGCCTCCTCCTCGGGCAGCAGGTGCTCGCCGCGGCTGCGCAGGAGCTCCCGCACCTGGGTCACGAGCTCGAAGAAGCGCGGTGCCTCACGCGTCTCCACGGTGCGCGGGTAGGGGAGGTCGACGTCGACCGCGCCTGCGATCCGTCCCGGCCGCGGGCTCATCACGACCGCGCGCGTCGAGAGGAACACGGCCTCGGAGATCGAGTGCGTGACGAAGACGACCGTCGTGCCGGCGTGCTCCCAGATCGACAGCAGCTCGAGGTTGAGCCGCTCGCGCGTCATCTCGTCGAGGGCGCCGAAGGGCTCGTCCATCAGCAGCAGCGCCGGCTCGAAGGAGAGCGCGCGCGCGATCGCGACGCGCTGCTGCATCCCGCCGGAGAGCTGCCACGGATGGTGGTCGGCGAAGCCGGTCAGCTCGACGAGGTCGAGCATCTGCTCGACGCGCTGTCTCCGGCGCGCGCGCTCCCAGCCGAGCATCTCGAGCGGCAGCGCGATGTTCTTCGCCACCGTGCGCCAGTCGAACAGCACGGCGTCCTGGAAGACGATCCCGTAGTCGCCGTCCTTGCGCGCCTGGCGCGCGCTCTTGCCGTTCACGGTGAGCGAGCCGGAGCTCGGCTCGATCAGGTCGCCGATCACGCGGAGCAGGGTCGACTTGCCGCAGCCGGACGGCCCGATCAGCGAGACGAACTCGCGCGGCGCGAGCTCGAGGTCGATGTCCTGCAGGGCCGTCACGTTGCCCTGCGGGAACGTCTTCGTCACGCCCTCGAGACGGACGACGGCCGGCGTCACGGCGGTCTCGGTCACAGCACCTGCTCCGGGGCGCGGCGGACGACGGCCTTCTCGGCGAGCACGACGAGCGTGAAGAAGGCGATGCCGAGCAGCGCGGCGATCACGTTCGTGGCCCACAGCTCCTGCGGCTCGAGCGAGTAGTACTGGTTGAAGTTGATGATCGCGCCTCCGAGCCCGTCCTGGAGGCCGGTGGGCAGCTCGCCGATGATCGCTCCCACGACGCTCACCGTGGCCGCCAGGCGCAGTGCCGTGAAGAGGTAGGGAAGCGACGCCGGCACGCGAAGCTTCCAGAGCACCGACCAGCGACCGGCGGCGTACGTCCGCATCAGCTCGAGCGCGCGCGCGTCTGCCGACTGGAGCCCGCGCAGGGTGTTGATCGTGACCGGGAAGAAGGTCAGGTAGGCGGCGATGACCGCGACCGCGCCCCAGTTCTGGAGGCTCGCCGGCAGGCGCGGGTTGACCCAGAGCACGACCATCGGCGCCACCGCGAGGATCGGCACCGTCTGGCTGCCGACGATGTAGGGCAGGAAGCCGCGCTGCAGCAGGCGCGAGTGGGCGAGGACGACGGCGAGGAAGAACCCGATCACCGCGCCGAGGCCGAAGCCGGCGGCCGCCTCCTTCGCCGTGAACGCCGCCTTGTGCAGGAGGATCGAGATGAGCGAGGGCTGGTCGACCTGGGCCGGCTGGCCGAACGCCTCGAAGATCGTCCAGACGTGCGGCATCGACGTGTCGTTCACGACGAAGGGCCACGTCCACCCGGTCGTCGTCCAGATCCACCGGTACAGCTCCCAGAAGCCGAGCAGGAGCGCGACGACGAGGAGGACGAGACCGGCGCGGCCGAGCCCTCCTGTGATGCTCGCGCGGCGCGCCCGGGAGCGCGGAGACTGGACTACGACGGCCGCGTTCGACAACCCCCCGTTCTTATCACGGAAAAGCAGGAAATGGGAGCGATAGGATCGCCGCATGCCGCTCGATCCCGCGCGCACCGTCGCCGAGCTGAGGGAGCTGCGCGAGCTGACCGGGAACGAGGACGGCGCCCAGCGCGTCGCGTGGACGGAGACGTGGGAGCGGGCGCGCGAGTTCCTGCGCGAGAAGGTCGCGGCGACCGCTGCCGTGGAGCAGGTCGACGAGGCCGGCAACCAGTGGTTCACGCTCGCGGGCGCCTCGGAGCGCGCGCTCCTGATCGGCGGGCACATGGACTCCGTCCCGGACGGCGGCTGGCTCGACGGCTGCCTCGACGTGCTCGCCGGCGTCGAGGTCCTGCGGCGTCTCGCGGAGGAGGGGACGCCGCCGCTGACCGTCCGGCTCGTCAGCTGGGCCGACGAGGAAGGGGCGCGCTTCGGCCGCTCGCTCTTCGGCTCGTCCGCCGCCTCCGGGACGATGGACGACCAGGACGAGATCCGCGAGCGGCGCGACGCCGACGGGATCCGCTGGGAGGACGCGCTCCGCGAGCACGGCGTCGAGCTCGGCCGCGCGCTGGACACGCGCGGCCGGCTCGACGGCGCGGCCGCGTATCTCGAGCTCCACATCGAGCAGGGCCCGGTGCTGGAGTCGCTCGGCCTGCCGCTCGGCGTCGTCCTCGGCACCTTCGGCGTCGAGCGCCACCGACTCACCTGGCGCGGTCAGGCGGCGCACGCCGGCTCGACCCCGATGGACAAGCGGCGCGACGCGCTCGCCGGAGCGGCGAAGCTCGAGCTCGAGCTGCGCGGGATCGCGGGCGAGGTGGGGGACGGGGCGGTTTGCACCTGCGGCGGCGTCGCCTGCAGGCCGGGAATCGTCACCTCCGTCGTCGAGACGGCGGAGCAGCTGCTCGACCAGCGGCACCTCGACCGGGCGAAGCTCGCGCGCCTGCTCGAGCTCGCGCGGGAGGCGAGCGAGCGCTTCGCGCGCGAGGAGAATGTCGACGTCGAGTGGGAGCGGATCTGGCGGATCGACCCGATCCCGTTCGACGACCGGCTGATCGAGCTCGCCGACGAGGCGGTCCGCGAGGTCGCGGGCGGATCGCACCGCCTGCCGTCGGGGCCGCTCCACGACGCGGCCGAGGTGGCGCGGCGGGGAATCCCGACGGTGATGCTCTTCGTTCAGTCACTGCGAGGGCTCTCGCACACGAAGGTCGAGGACACGCAGGAAGACCACCTCGAGCTCTCGGTGCAGGCTCTCGACCGGTTGACGACGAAGGCACTGGAGGCATTCGCATGAGCAGCACCCGTGCAGAGCAGCTCTACGGCGAGGAGCACGTCCGCCGCTACCGCGAGACCGACGGCGAGGTCGGGCACATCTGGAAGGAGGGCGCGACGATCCTCCTCCTGACGACGACCGGCCGTCGCACCGGCAAGGAGACGACGACGCCGCTCATCTACGGCACGGACGGCGAGACGCCGGTGGTCGTCGCCTCGAAGGGCGGCGCTCCCGAGCATCCCGGCTGGTTCCGGAACCTCTCGAAGAACCCGGAGGTCGGCGTCCAGATCGAGGGCGACCGCTTCCGCGCCCGCGCGCGCGTCGCCGAGGGCGAGGAGCGCGAGCGGCTGTGGGAGCTGATGAACGAGATCTGGCCGCACTACGACGAGTACGCGACGAAGACCGACCGGGAGATCCCGGTCGTGGTGCTCGAGCGCATGTGACGGGGGCTGATCGCCGGCAGCTACGACCTCGTCGCGTCGTAGGCTCGCGCCGTGATCAGGGAGGGGGGCATCGGCGGCCGCGCGACCGCGGGCGGCATCGCGATCGGGGCGGCCGCCGGCTGGAACCTCGCCGCGCTCGGGCCCGTCGCCACGCGTGAGAGCCACGCGTACGGCGTCGGCCTCACCACGATCGGGCTCTTCGTCACGGTCCAGTTC
>JAVKST010000047.1:0-18332 GCA_039583515.1 Gaiellaceae bacterium | reverse complement strand
GGCAGCTCGAGAAGGCGGCGCGGCGGCTCGGCCCGTTCGCGCCGGCGCACCGCGGCCTCGACGTGGCGGACGTGCTCGCGCAGGTGGAGCGGGCGCGTCGGCGCGTGGCAGCCGGGTCGCTCGGGCTCGACCCGCCGCGGGTCAGGGCCTCGCGAGGCCGAGGTCGATGAGCGCGCGGTTGACGGCGACGTGGAGCCACCAGTCGCGGTGGAAGAAGAGGAGCAGGCCGAGCGCGACGAGCACGGCGCCGCTCGCGATCTGGATCAGCGTGTACCGGTCGCGCAGCCAGCGGAACGCGCCCATGGCGCGCGCGAAGGCGATCCCGGCAAGCAGGAACGCGGCACCCAGCCCCAGCGCGTAGGCGGCGAGCAGCACGGCGCCCTTGAGGACGGTGCCGCTGTTGCTCGCGAGCACCAGCACCGCCCCGAGGACGACGCCGATGCAGGGCGCGGCGCAGACCGCGAAGGCGCCTCCGAGCAGCGCGCCCGACCCACGCCGGCGCGCACCTGTGAGAAGCCCCGGAGCCATCACCCGCTCCGGCACGGGCAGCAGTCCGACGAAGGCGAGGCCGAGGACGACGAGCACGAAGCCGGCGACCTCGTTCTGCGCGGGGCCCGAGACGACGCCGGCGATCGCCGCCGCCCCCGCGCCGAGCACGACGAAGACGGCCGTGAAGCCGAGGATGAACGGGACGCTCGCGGCGACCACGCGTCGGGTGACGCCGCGCTCGCCGAGCCGGCCCGGCTCGACGCTCGAGAGCGCCGACAGGTAGCCGGGCACGAGCGGCAGGACGCAGGGCGTGACGACCGACGCGAAGCCGGCGGCGAACGAGACGGCGAGGCGGACGCCCATCAGTCGAAGCGGGCGAGCGCCTCGTCGAGCCGCCGCTCCGTCTCCTCGTCGAGCCCGGAGCCCGCGGCCGCCAGGGCGGGGTCGGGCTCGCGACCGCGGCTCCAGCGCCAGACCCCGGCGGCGAGCACGAGTGCCCCGCCGACGACGCCGGCGATCGGCAGCCACCAGGCGAGGAGGTCGAACCCCTGGCGCGGCGGCGCGGCGAGGATCCCCTGGCCGTAGTTCGCGACGAGCTCCGTCTCGATCTGCCGCGCCGTCCAGCACTGCGCGATCCGCTGCTCGACGTGCTTCTCGATCTGGACGGCGGCCGCGGAGTCGGACTGGTCGAGCGTCGTGTGGCACGTAGGGCACATGATCTGTCCCTCGAGATAAGCGAGGGACGTCCGCGGGTGCGCGCACGTCGCCGCTGCGGCCGGCGCGGCGAGGAGGAGCGCGGCGAGGACGACCGCAAGCGCGCGGCCGATCACGCGGCCGTCGCCTCCGCGAGCGCGGACCGGAGCCTGCGGGCGAAGCCGGGATAGGTGAGGGGGCCGGGAAGGTGCGCGACGACGCGCCCCTGTCGGCTGAGCACGTACGTCTCGGGAACCTGGGTGATCCCGTAGCTCCCGGTCACGCTGCCGGAACCGTCCTCGAGCATCGTGAACGTGAGCTCGTGCGCCGCGACGAAGTGGCGCGCGTCCGAGGCGAGGTCGTGGTAGTCGACGCCGACGAAGACGACGCCGCGCCCGCGGTAGCGCGTCCAGTCGCGCTCGAGCACCCTGGCCTCGCTCTTGCACGGGATGCACCACGACGCCCAGAAGTTCAGCACGATCGGCCGCCCCCGCAGCGACGCGAGCGAGACCGAGCCGGTGCCGACGAGCTTCCGCAGACTGAACGGCGGCGCGACGGCACCGACCTTCGGGGCGTGCTGCTGGTGGGTGAGCTGCCACACGAGCAGCGCCAGCAGGCCCGCGACGCACGCGAGCACGAGGAGCTGGAGCGTGAGCCTGAGCTGTCTCGTCATGCCTTGAGCGCGGCTTGCAGCTCGCGCGAGAACTGCTGGCTGTAGCCGTTGTCGCTGATCGGCCCGACCACCGGGTTGCCGATGATCCGGCCCTGCGCGTTTAGGACGTAGGTGACCGGCAGCGCCGGCAGGTCGTAGCG
Organism: Gaiellaceae bacterium; assembly: GCA_039583515.1. Lineage (GTDB taxonomy): Bacteria > Actinomycetota > Thermoleophilia > Gaiellales > Gaiellaceae > Palsa-739. The sequence goes on along the minus strand of JAVKST010000047.1, from coordinate 16,337 downwards.
GTTGGTGGCGAGGTTCGCATTACGGTCGAAGAGGACGGGATAGGTGATCCCGTGCGCCTTGACGAAGCGGCGGCCGTCGCTCGCGGCATCCGGACCGGTGTCGACGCCGAGCACGACGAGCTTCGAGCCTCTGTCCGCCCGCCAGAGCCGCTCCAGCTTGGGCGCCTCCCGCTTGCACGGGACGCACCAGGAGGCGAAGAAGTTGAGGACGACGGTCTTGCCGCGGAACGAGGTCAACGAGAGGTCGCCGCTTCCGGTAAGCCGCCGCAGCGAGAATCTCGGCGCCGGAGCGCCCACCCTGGGTGGCGGCGTCTGATGCGTGAGGCTCCAGACGAGCAGCGCCGCGAGCACCCCGATCCCGGCCACCGCGACCGCCTGCGCCCCGAGCTTCAGCCGCGCAGACACGGCGCGGCTACGTCGGGACGATGAAGACCGGCGTCCCCACCCGTACACGGTTGAAGAGCCACTCGGCGTCCGGCACCTGCATCCGGATGCAGCCGTGCGACTCGGAGTGGCCGATCGACCAGGGCTCGTCGGTGCCGTGGATGCCGACTCCGGGCGCGCTGAGGCCCATCCAGCGCGTCCCGAGAGGGTTCCCGGGGCCGGGCGGAACGGGCTTCAGGCCCCGCGCCCACGCGTCCTGCGTCGGCGGGTACCACCACGGATCGACCCACTTGACGACGATCTCGAACCGGCCCAGCGGCGTCGGGTAGATCGCCTGACCCGTCGCGACCGGGAACGTGTGGAGGAGGCGCGTGCCATCGAAGAGCACCAGCCGGTTCAGGCCCCGGTGGATCACGATCACGGGGATCGCCTGCGTCTTCGGCGCGGCGAGCTTCCGGAAGGGGAGCGCCACGGGCGTTCGCACCGCGTCGCGGATCGCGTCGCGGATCAGCATCGTGGCGGCGACGCGGCCGAGCGAGCGGCCGGGGTGGCCGCGGCCGAAGAACGGCCTGTCGTGGCGCAGCAGCAGGTTGCCGGCGACCGGCGCCACGTCCGCCTGTTTCGCGAGCGTCGCAACGTACGCGGCGATCCGCCGCACGGCGACGGTCGAGCGAAGCGGGATGGCGGTGTCCGGAGCCGCCGTGAGCGCCGTCTGCACCGCGGGCGCGAGGGGCAGCGTCTGATGGAAGCGGCTCGGAGGCAGAGAGACGTGCTTGTGGCCGACGAGCAGGACGAGCGGCCGGCCGAATGCCTGCAGCACCGCCTGGGTGGCTTCGTCCGCCGTCATGCCGCCGACTGCGACCGGCCCGATCTGCACGCCGGACGCGATCGTCGGCTCCGCCGTCGTGGTCGTGCCGCCGCCGTCGGCGCGCGCGCTACCGGCCGCCGCGCCGAGGGCGCAGGCGACGGCGAGGAGGACGATCAGGCCTGCACGTTTCGGGGCCACGCGCCTCGATGATAGCCCGTAGTCACGGCTCCTACGGAGCGGTCGGCAAGAGCTTCTCGTCCAGGTTCCCGCCGCGGGCGGCGTACTCGAGGATCATCCGATCGGTCACCCACTCCACCGGCGCCCGGTCGTCCGTCCACGGGTCGCCGAGCGGGGCCGCCGGGCGCGCATTCGCCGCCAGCAGCCGTGCGAGCACGCGGATCCGCCCGGGCGTGCGCGCGACGGCGGCGCGGAGCTGCGCCCGCGAGAGAGGGCGGTCGAGCCCGAGCACGAGCTGGTTCAGCTTCAGGGCCTGCCAGGCGAGCACCTGCGGGAAGACGGTGCGGAGGGTGCCCGCGACGTCTCTCGCGAGCCGCCGGTCGCCCGGCACGGTCGCGACGTTGAGGGCGACGATCCCGCCGGGACGCAGGTGGGACCGCGCGATCCGGAAGAACTCCCGAGTCGCGAGGTAGAAGGGCACGTACGGCTGACGGTAGGCGTCGACGACGATCACGTCGAAGCGGCGACGGGTGCTCGCGAGCCACGGCCGAGCGTCGGCGGTGAAGACTCGCAGCTGCTTGATCTGTCCGAGCCCCATGTAGCGGCGTGCCGCCGCCGTGACTGCCGGGTCGAGCTCCACGCCGTCGATCGTCGCCAGCGGGTAGAAGACGCCGTACGCGCGCGCTGTCGTGCCGCCCGCGTCGCCGAGGATCGCGACGCTTCGCACAGGCCGGCCGAGCAGCGGCGGCACCGCGAGGAACATGTCCCACTCGTCGCCGGTGAGGACGGTGTCCGGGCGCCACTCCGAGTTCTTCACGATCCCCTCGTTCAGGAGCAGGTCGCGCTCGGGCCCGTTCTGGACGATCTGGACGAACTGGTACCGCGACTCGGTCTCGTAGAGCAGGCCGGACACCGACTTCACGATCCCGGCCGGCACCGCGAGCACGGCCGCGAGGGCGGCCGGGGCGAGCAGCCAACGCCGCCTGAGCAGGAGGGTGCCGCCGAGCGCAACGACGGCCGCCGTCCCGACGAGCGTCCGCCGGGTGCCGACGACCTCGATCGTGACGAACGCCGGGACGAAGACTCCCACGATGCTCCCGGCGGTCGAGAGCGCATACAGCCGGCCCGCGATCGCACCCGCGCCGGCGACGTCCGGCAGCGCGAGCCGGATCGCGAAAGGCGCCGCCATGCCGAGCAGGACGACCGGCGGCGCGAACAGGAGCAACGAGCCGAAGAAGGAGCCGACGATCGCCCCCGCCGAGACGTTGTTCAGCCCCCGCACGGTGAGGTCGAGCAGCGGCTGCGCGGCGAACGGAACGACTGCGACGAGCGCTCCGGCGGCGACGACGATCCCGCCGAGCACGTCCGGGCGCGGCTGGCGGTCGGCGACTCGTCCTCCCACCCAGTAGCCGATCGACAGGGCGACGAGGACGAGGCCGATCACGTTCGCCCAGACGACCGTCGAGGATCCGAAGTACGGCGCGAGCAGGCGAGAGGCGCAGATCTCCGTCGAGGTGGAGCCGGCGCCTGCTGCGAGGACGAGCCCCTGCAGGCTGCCCGGGCGTGCCGGGCTCACGTTCTGCGGATCACCACGACCGCGAGGTCGTCGGCGAGCTCGCCGCCGGAGAACGCGCGCGCGTCGGCGGCCACCGCGCCGGCGAGCTCGCGGGGCGGCAGGTCGCGCCGCTCGGAGAGCAGCGCGTCGAGCCGCTCGTCGCCGTAGAGAACACCGTCGCGCCGCGCCTCGATCACGCCGTCGGTGTAGAGCACGAGCGACGCCCCGCGCGGCAGCTCCGCGCGCACCTCGGCGTAGCCTTGGCCGCCGTCGATCCCGAGGACGAGGCCGTGCGTCTGGAGCGCCCGGGTCTCGCCGTCCGGAAGAACGAGCCTCGGCGGCGGATGGCCGGCGCTCGCGCAGGCGACGCGGCCGTCCGCGCCGTCGACCGTGACGTACGTCATGGTGATGAACTTGCCGCTCGCGATCTCGTCGCAGATGACCTCGTTCGCGGCGGCGAGGAAGGCCCCGGGCTCCGGGTGCTCGCGCGCGAGCGAGCGGAAGACGAACTTCGCCATCGCCATGTCGGCGGTCGCCTCGACGCCGTGGCCGGTGACGTCGCCGAGGACGACGGCGAGGCGGCCGTCCTCGAGCGCGAGGAAGTCGTAGACGTCGCCGCCGACGTCGACCCGGGCCGACGACTCGTACACCTCGCCGACCGCGAGCCCCGGCAGCTGGGGCCGGCTCCGGGGCAGCAGCGAGCGCTGCATCGTGTCGGCGAAGAGCTTCTGCTGCTGGTAGAGGCGCGCGTTGTCGATCGCGAGCGCGGCCTGCCCGGCGATCGCGGTCGCGGCGTCGACCGTCTCGTCCGAGAGCGGCTCGCCCGGGCGGAAGGACAAGATCGTGAGCGACGCGACGACCTCGTTCGGCAGCGCCACCGCGACGACGGCGGCCGTCCAGCCCTTCTCCAGGAACGGCCCGAGCATCGGCAGGAACTCGTCCGTCTGCCGGCCGCCGACGCCGAGCCGGAAGCCGCGCCGCTCGCGGAACAGGCGCTGCACGCTGTGCAAGCCGAACGGCTGCGGGCGGAACAGCATGGCGCGGATCGCGGAGTCGAGCTGCGGGTCGCGGACGTGGAGCGCGTGCGGAACGAGCCGGTCGCGCCGCTCGTCCGGCATGCGCACCATCGCCGCGTCGACGTCGAGCACCTCGACGACGGTGCGCGCGAGCGCACCCAGCGTCCGGTCGAGCGAGAGGCTCTGCGCGAACGAGCGGGAGATCTCGTAGAGCGCCCGCAGCCGCCGCGACGCGGCGCGCTCCGCGGCGAGAGCAGCCTCCCGTTCCTCGCCGAGCCGCGTCGTCTGCTCGTGCAGCTGCGCGTTCTGGACGGCGACGGCGAGCTGTCCGGCAAGCGCCGCGAGCAGTGCCCGCTCGTTCTCTCCGGCCGCGACTCGTCCCTCGGGATAGGCGGCGAGGAGGCCGACCACCTCGCCCCGCGCGAGGAGCGGAACGGCCAGGGCGCCGGTGATGCCGGTCTCGCGGGCCGCGGCCGCGGCCGGCGCGAGCCGCCGGTCGCGGGTGGCGTCTGCGATCTCCACCACCGCGCGGCCGCGGGCTGGGCCGAGCGCGAGATCGAGGAGCCTGTCGGCCACACGCGCGTGCGGGCCCGCGAGGCCGCGCGCCGCAGCCTCCTCGAGCGCGTCCCCCTCTGCGGCGCGGAGGTAGACCGCGACGCGCTCGACGTCGAGCAGCTCCGCGACGCGTTCGACGGCGATCTCGAGCGTGTGGGAGACCGAGAGCTCGGCCGTGGCCTGGGCGATCAGGGTCAGCAGCGCGCGCGTCCGCTCCAGCTCGAGCGCGAGCGAGCGCGCCCTCGCGCCTGCTCGCAGCGCGTGTGCCGCGCGGACGCCGAAGGTCGCGAGCCGCGCGAGCTGCTGCGAGTCGGGACCGCCGGCGGGCGGGTGGAGGAGCTGGAGGACGCCGACCGGCGGCCGCCCGAGAGGAAGCGTCGTCGAGACGCCGCAGCCGTGGGGTAGATGCTCTGCGGCGTGCGCGCGCACCTCTCCGGGCTCCGCCAGCGTCCGCTCGGCGAGCTCGCGCGCAGCGCCGAGATCGGTCGCCGCGTCGATTCCGTACGAGCCGCCGACCACGAGCTTCCCGTCGCGGCTCTCCCAGAGGATGCCGACCGTCGCGCCGGCGACGGATGCGGCGACGCGGACGATCTCCGAGCCGGCGTCCTGTTCGTGGAGCGCGGCGGCGAGAGCCTCCCCCGCGAGCTCGAGCGCCGGCCGCGCGATGGATGCGACCGCACCGTCGGCGGAGCCGGCGAACGCGCGCAGCACGAGCGCGGCCTGCGCGGCGGCGAGCTCGGCGGCGAGCCGCTCCTGCTCGTCGAACGCCCGGTCGGAGCGGAGCAGCTCGAGCGAGAGGACGAGCTCGTGGGCCCGGAACGGGACGAGCAGCAGCTCACGTGCGGCCGCGCGGCTCGCGGCGCGGCGAACCGGCGCCGGCGCCCGCCCGAGGTCGGCCAGCGTCTCCGCGGGAAGCTCGGACGCCGCCAGCACCGTTCCCTCGAGCTCTGCGGCCAGGGTGCGTGGGGCGGCGACGGCGACCGCCTCCAGGCGGTCGCACGTCTCGTCCGGCGCTCGCAGGATCGCGACCTCGGCGCCGGAGACGGCTCGCGCCGCCTCGGCGAGCTCGTGCAACGCCTCGGCCGCGTGCGGAGCGGCCGCCGCGGCCGTCACCGCGCGGGCCAGCGCCGCGAGCACCGGCGCGGACAGACGAGCATCTGCCGGATCGCGATCGAGAACCGAGCTCATGCGGAAAGTATTCCGGCCGCTGCCGGGTTACGCCTCTAGACTCCCCGCATGGCCGACGCTCTCGAGAGCGCCGACGGCGGCCCGAGCGACGACGCGCCGGTCGACCGGTCGCTGATCGCGCTCCGCTACCGGCATCACCGCGCGCGCCGGACGCGGCGCATCGTGCACCGGCAGGAGAGCCGTCTCGCGCATTACCGCTTCTATGTCGTACTCGGCGTCCTGGTCGCGATGGGCGGCGCGTTCGTGGTCGGGACGCTGCACGAGATCCACCGGCTGTTCGGCCTGTAGTCAGGCGACGAAGCGAGGCCCGCGCGGCGAGCGGAGCTCCCAGATCTCGCCGCCGCACATCGGGCACACCGGCAGCAGGCGCTGGATCACGGCGCCGTATCCGCAGTCGGTACAGCGGAACTCGCCGACGGCCGGGGCGCCCGCGAGGAGGTAGTCGGCGAGGCCCCCCTCGACGACCGGGACGCTCGCCGCTACGGGCGGACCGTCCACCTGCTCCTCGACCTGCGACCCCGACTGCTCCACCGCCTCGCCGTCCTCGGAAAGAGGCACGCCTGCGCGCGCGCCGGTGCTGTAATTTGCCCGCACTGCCTCTGTGCAAACGCCCGAGCCCTTCACTCCCTTCCCTCCGGAGCCGCAGCCGCGGCGGATGGCGCGGCGCGCGCCGGGGCTCGCGGAGTGGGCGGAGCGCCTGGCGTGGGTCTCGGGGCTCGTGCTCGCCGTTTCGGCGTTCACCGACTGGTACGCGGGGACGCTGCCGAACGGCCTGACGCTCGCGGTCACGGGCTGGCACAGCGGCGCGCTGGGGAAGCTCGTGTTCTTCGTCGGGCTCGTGACGCTGATCCTCGAGGCCCTGAGGGAGGCCGGGATCGCGCTGCCACCCGAGGTGCCCGAGCGGCTCGTCCTCGTCGCGCTCGGCGCAATCGCCACGATCTTCGTCCTGATCCGGCTCTCATCCGTCCCGGACGTGTACTTCGCGAGCACCGCCCGCGGCGTCGGCCTCTACATCGCCCTGCTCGCGGCCCTCGGGGTGCTCGCCACCGGGCTGCTCCGAACGGCCGAAGAGCTCTAGCCGCCGGCGGCGGGCGCTAGACCGGCGCGATCGACCTCGTCTGCTCGACGAGCGCCTGCAGGTCGAAGGGCTTCCCGACGAAGCCGCGCGCGCCGCTCGACGCCGCCTGCCGCTGCGCCTCCTCGTCGACCTGGCCGCTGAACATCACGACCGGGATCGCGCCGGCGCCGTAGCGGTCCTGGATCCGCCGCAGCATCTCCCACCCGTCGACGTGGGGCATCATCACGTCGAGGAGGATGAGCTCCGGCTTCCGCGCCTCGATCGCGGCCATCCCCTCCTCCGCGCTCGCGGCCTCTTGCACGTCGTAACCCTCGAGCTCGAGCGTCACGCGGACGAGCTCCCGCACGCGGTCGTCGTCGTCGACGAGCAGCACGGCCGGCCCGTTCTGCTGGCGCGCGGGGCCGGAGCGGGCGAGGAAGGCCTCGAGGTCGTCCCGCCGGTAGCGCCGGTGGCCGCCGGGCGTGTAGAACGCGGGTACGCGCCCCTGATCCGACCACTTGCGGATCGTGCTCTGCGCGACGCCGAGGAACCGCGCCGCCTGGCCGAGGGTCAGCCACTCAGGATCGCGCCGGGCGCCTGCCTCTCTGTACCCCATCGGTGGGAACTTGGCCAAAACTCATGATTTTTACACCGAAATGAACGAGACTTACGGCACGTAGTCGGCCGCGCCTCGTTGGTAGGCGTGGAAGGCGGCCGCGAGCACCGTCGTCAGGTCGCCCGCCGACCCGCGAGCGTCGGGCCGCGCCTCGAGCAGCTCGCGAGCCCACCGCTCGGCGTCGGTGTACGCCGCCGCGAGCTCCCGCAGCGTGTATGTCTGGCCGACGCACTTCCGGAGCTCGTCGAGGATCAGCTCGAGCAGCTCGACCAGCCGACCGTAGCGCCGCGGGTCGCCGCGGAACGACTCGAGCCGCCGCTCGCCCTCCTCCCACTCCTGGCGCGCCACCTCGACGGAGCTCACGCCGGCAGCGTAGACGGCGTGCAGCAGCGCTCCGGCCAGAGCGGGTCGACCTCGGCGAGGATCCGCTCGCCGAGGAGGTAGCCCGGCCGGGCAAGGGCGAACGCCGCGTGCGCGTGCAGGCACTTGAGGCTGCCGCCGCGCCTCGAACCGCCGACCCCGAAGTCGAGCGAGGCCCCGCCGTCCCGGCCGGTCGCTGCAGCCGCGAGCTCGCGCCGCAGCCGTCGCTGCTCCCGATCCGCCGCGGCGAGGCTCGCCGCGAGCTCGGGATCGGCCCGCGCGGCCTCACTCCACCGTTCGACCCCGCCGGCGGCCTCGAGCCGCGAGATCGCCGCGACGAGGTGGCGGCAGGTGACGTAGTACGTGGTCGGGAACGGCTCCCCGTCGAGCGCGTACGGCTCCTGCTCGGTGACTGCCGGACTGCCGAACGGGCAGCGGACGGCGACCCGGCGGAACGCGCGCGGCTCCCGCCCCAGCTGGCGCGCGACGACGTCCCGGTCGGTGGCGGTCGTGTTCGTGGGCTCGTTCGTGACAGTAGAGCTAGCGACGGCGGGAAGCATGCTGCTCGCGCCGCCACTCCCGGATGTTCTTGACGATGAACAGGTGCTCGCCCGGCCGGACGTAGCCGAGCGTCCGCGCCTCGGCTGCGAGGACGGTCAGCGACGACGAGCGCTTCACCCGGCGCTCGAGCGAGCGCTGCTCGTCGCGAAGACGGCGCACGGCCGCGGCCTGCGCCGCCTCCTGCGAGCGCGCGCCGACGTACGCTCGCAACGGTTGGTAGTAGAGCAGGGCGACGAGCCCGAGCGCCCCGAGCGCGGCCCAGCGGCGGAGAACGCTCCTGCGCGTGCGACGGCGGGCCTTGCGAGGAGGCATCCCGCCGAGTTCGCCCCGCGCGGACGCCCTCCTACTACGCCACGTCCACCTTGATCACGTTCGTGGTGCCCGGGATGTTGACGGCCGTCCCCGCGGTGATCACGACGCGCTCGCCGGGCTCGAGGATGCCAGCGTCGCGCGCCGCGTCGACGGCGAGGCGCCAGAGGTCCTCGACGTCGTTGGTCTCTGAGATGAGGAGCGGCGTCACGCCCCACTCGAGCGCGAGCTGGCGCATCGCCCAGTCGACGTGCGTCAGCGCGACGATCGGCCGCCGCGGCCGGAGGCGCGCGACGGCGCTCGCGGTGCGGCCGGTGAAGGTCGGGACGAGGATCGCCTTCGCGCGGAGCGCCTCGGCGAGGTCACAGGCCGCATTCGACATCGCCTGTCCGATCGTGGGGTTCTCCGCCGCCTCCGGCAACTCGTGCCGGTAGTCGAGGCTCGGCTCGACGGCGCGCGCGATCCGGTCCATGTACGCGACCGCCTCGACCGGGTACTCGCCGACGGCGGTCTCGCCCGACAGCATCACCGCCGAGGTGCCGTCGAGGATCGCGTTCGCGACGTCGCTCGCCTCCGCCCTCGTCGGCTCCGGCGAGTGCACCATCGTCTCGAGCATCTGCGTCGCCGTGATCACCGGCTTCCCCCGCTCGAGCGCCTTCTGGATGATCCGCTTCTGGATCAGCGGGACGAGCGCGGGCCCGATCTCCACCCCGAGGTCGCCGCGGGCGACCATCACGGCGTCCGTCTCGCCGAGGACGTCCTCGAGGACGTCGATCGCCTCCGACTTCTCGATCTTCGCGATCACGTGCGCGTGCGAGCCGGCCTGCTCGATCAGCGCGCGCAGGTCGCGGACGTCCGCCGGCGAGCGGACGAACGAGAGCGCGACGAAGTCGACGCCGGTCTCGAGCGCCCAGCCGAGGTCGCCGACGTCCTTGCGCGTGAGCGACGGGATCGGGATCGGGACGCCCGGCAGGTTCACCCCCTTGTGCGAGCTCACGCGGCCGCCGACGAGCACGGCGCAGCGCGCGCGCCCGCGCTCCACCTCGTCGACGCGGAGGCGGACGAGCCCGTCGTCGATCAGGACGTCGTGGCCGGGTTCGAGCACGTCGCCGATCACGGCCGGCGCCACGGGCAGCTCGCCGTCGGTCGCCGCCTCCTCCGCGCAGACCGTGACCTCCTCGCCGGCCCGCAGCACGACCGGCTCCGCGAGCTCGCCGATCCGGAGCTTCGGCCCCTGCAGGTCCGCGATCAGGGCGACCGGCCGACCCGCCTCGGCCGCGATCTCGCGGACGAGCCAGGCGCGGTGGGAATGGTCCTCGTGGGTCCCGTGCGAGAGGTTGAAGCGGACGGCGTCGACGCCGGCGGCGACGAGCGCTCGCAGCCGGTCGGGCGAGTCCGACGCGGGCCCGAGCGTCGCGACGATCTTCGTCCGGCGATCCACCGCCATGGACCTCAGGGTACTACCGGGGTGCGCGCGGGAACGCCGCCCAGCCGGGGTACTGCGCCCGCTCGCCCAGCTCCTCCTCGATCCGGAGCAGCCGGTTGTACTTCGCGACGCGGTCGGTGCGCGCCGGCGCACCCGTCTTGATCTGCCCGGTACCGAGCGCGACGGCGAGGTCGGCGATCGTCGCGTCCTCCGTCTCGCCCGAACGGTGGGAGATCACCGCGCCGTAGCCGTTCTCGTGGGCGAGCCGGACGGCTTCGATCGTCTCGGTCAGGGTCCCGATCTGGTTGACCTTGATCAGGATCGAGTTGGCGACGCCGCGCTCCACCCCCTCGCGGAGGCGCGCCGGGTTCGTGACGAAGATGTCGTCGCCGACGAGCTGAAGGCGGTCCCCGAGCCGCTCGGTCGTGACACGCCAGCCGGCCCAGTCGTCCTCGGCGTTGCCGTCCTCGAGCGAGACGATGGCCGGGAAGCGGTCGGCAAGCCCCGCGTAGAGGTCGGCCATGTCGGCGGGGGCGACGTCCTTCCCCTCGAAACGGTAGCGCCCGTCGGAGAAGAACTCGCTGGAGGCGGGGTCGAGCGCGATCGCCACGCGGTCGGCGTGGCCGGCTGCGTCGGCGGCATCGAGGATCGCCTGGATCGCCTCCTCGCTCGTCGCGAGATCGGGCGCGAATCCGCCCTCGTCGCCGACGGCCGTCGCAAGCCCGCGGTCGGCGAGGACCTTCTTCAGCGCGTGGTAGGTCTCGGCCGCGACCCGCAGCGCCTCCGAGAAGCTGTCCGCGCCGGCCGGCACGAGCATGAACTCCTGCAGGTCGATCGAGTTCGCGGCGTGGACGCCGCCGTTGATCACGTTGAGCATCGGGACGGGCAGCGTCGACGCCTGCTCGCCGCCGAGGTGGCGGAAGAGCGAGAGGCCGGCGTCGGCCGCCGCGGCCTTGGCCGTCGCCAGCGAGACGCCGAGGACGGCGTTCGCGCCGAGCCGCCCCTTGTTCGGGGTCCCGTCGAGCTCGATCAGCCGGTGGTCGAGCGCCTCCTGGGCGGCGGCCTCCATTCCGGCCACCGCCTGCCCAATCTCCCCCTCCACGTTCGCCACCGCCCGGGTAACGCCCTTGCCGCCGTACGCGCCGCCGCCGTCGCGCAGCTCGACCGCCTCGTGCGCGCCGGTCGACGCGCCGGAGGGGACCGCGGCTCGCCCGAACGCGCCGGAGTCGAGCCGGACCTCGACCTCGACGGTCGGGTTGCCCCGCGAGTCGAGGATCTGGCGGGCGTGGACGGTGGAGATCCGGCTCATGGGGTCTGCTCCTTGGCGCGGTCGAAGTACTCGTCCTGCCGCTCGAGCGGCAGCTCGCTCCAATTCTCCGCGGCTTCCGCTGCGAGCGCCTCCGCAACTTCCACCCGCCGGCGGAAGCGCTGCGCGGCGCGCCGCACCTCGAGCTCCGGGTCGACGTCGAGCCGCCGCGCGACGTTGACCGCGGCGAAGAGGACGTCGCCGAGCTCGTGCGCGGACGGCTCCTCCCGCAGCTCGCACAACTCGTCCTGGAGGTCGGCCAGCGCGCCCTCGAGATCGGGATACTCGAACCCGACGGCCTTCGCCCGCTGCTGCACCTTCCGCGCGTAGAGCAGCCCGGGCAGACCTTCCGCGACGTCGTGAAAGATCCCCTCGCGGCCCTCCTGCTCGCGCTTGATCCGCTCCCAGTTCGAGCGCACGCGGTCTGCCGTGCGCGCCTCGACGTCCCCGAACACGTGCGGGTGGCGCCGGACGAGCTTCGCGTGCACGCCGCGCGCGACGTGCGCGAGGTCGCCCGCGCCCTGCTCCTCGAGCAGCAGCGCCAGGAAGTAGACCTGGAACAGGAGGTCGCCGAGCTCGTCCAGCAGCTTCGCGTCGTCGGCCGCGAGCGCGGCGTCGGCCACCTCGTACGCCTCCTCGACCGTGTGCGGGACGATCGACTGCGCCGTCTGCTCCCGATCCCAGGGGCATTCGCGACGCAGCCGCTCCGTCAGCAGCTGCAGCTCGAGGAGGGCCTGCGCGAGCCCTTCCCCGCCGGACGCGCCGGTGGCCGGACCGCCGGCGCCCGACCGACGACTCCCGCCTTCGGCGGACGGCACCTCAGCCGGTCGTGGTCGGCGCTGCCGGCGCGGCCGCCGCCGTCGTCGACGGCTGGTAGCCCGCCTGGTAGTGCACCTTGCCGGTGAACTGCTTCTTCAGCTTGTTACTCCAGGCGGTGGCCATCGCGGACTTCTTCTGGTCGATCAGGCTCTTGCGGATCGCGGCCCGCACCTTGCTGAACGGCGTCACGTGAGCGGGCAGTACCGGCCCCGTCGCCTCGATGATGTGCCAGCCGTAGACGCTGCGCACCGGCGGCGAGATGACTCCCGTCTTCAGCGAGAAGGCGGCCTTGTCGAAGGGGGGCAGCGTCTGCCCCTGCGTGATCGTGCCGAGGCTGCCGCCCTTCTTCGCCGAGGCCGTGTCCTTCGAGTACTTCTTCGCGAGCGTCGCGAAGCTCGCGCCGTTCTTCAGCTGCTGCTCGATCTGGTCGGCCTTCGCCTTCGAGGAGACGAGGATGTGCCTGACGGGCCGCGTCGCCTTGACCATGTACAGCGAGGACTTGTTCTTCTCGTAGTAGCTCCGCACCTCGGCGTTGCTGACGGTGGCTCCGGAGGTGATCTTGCTGTAGATCTTCTGTCCGAGCAGCTGGGCGCGGATCTGGAGCTCGACCTCCGGCAGCGTCTCGCCGCTCGCCTTGAGCGCCTGGGCCCACTTCTTGCCGTTGCCCTTGAAGTAGTGCTTCTTCAGCTGGTTGACGCGGCGGTCGATGTCGTTCTGCGTGACGCTGGCGCCGATCTGCTTCGCGCCCTGCGTCAGCTCGTCCTGCTGGACGAGCCACGTCACGATCTGGTCGCGGAGCTGGCCGTACTGCGCCGTACCCACGGCCGGGAACTTCTGGCCCTGATGCTTGTAGCTGCCCTTCGCAGCGGAGAGGACCAGGTCGAACTGCGCCTTCGAGATCGTGTCGTTGCCGACGGTGGCGACGGCGTCTGCGGGCACGCTCGAGGAGGAGCCGCCGCCGCAGCCGGCGGCGAGCACTACGAGGAGGGCGAGGAACAGAGGCAGGAACAGGAGCCGAGACTTCTTCATTTCCATCCAGTGAGGTCGGGTATCGCGGGAGCCGCAGCGGCGGAGGACGAGCTCAGGCCGCCCGGCGCGCGTCCAAGATAGCATCGACGAGTGCCACCGCCTGGGTGATTCCGTCCTGGCTGCGAATGCTTACTTCCTGCTTAGCCGACGCGTAGATGGCGGTCTTCGCGCGGTCGCGTAGCTCCCGCAGCTCGCCGGAGCCGAGGACGAGGCGGCCGACGGTCGCCTTGCCCGCGTGGAACACGAGGTAGTCGGCGCCCAGCTGCGCGACCTTGATCTTCGCCTCCTGGATGCGGAACAGGTTCTCGACCGGCTCCGGCAGCGGCCCGTATCGGTCCTCGAGGGCCGCCTGCAGCTCGCGCAGCTCGTCCTCCGTCTCGGCGAGCGCGAGCCTCCGGTGGACGTCGATGCGCAACGCCTCCGAGTCGACGTAGGTAGCGGGCACGTAGGCGTCGACGCGGGCGTCGACGCGCACAGGCCGAACGGCCAGGCGCTTCTGGCCCTGCCGCTCCGCCACCGCTTCGTTCAGGAGCTCGACGTACAGCTCGAACCCGACGGCGGCGACGTGCCCGGACTGCTCCGCGCCAAGCAGCTCGCCCGCGCCGCGGATCTCGAGGTCTCGCATCGCGATCGCGAAGCCCGCGCCGAGCTCAGTGTGGTCCGCGAGCGTCGCGAGCCGCGCGCGCGCCTCCGCCGTCAGCTCGTGCGCATCGGGATAGAACAGGTAGGCGTACGCGGTCGCGTCCGAGCGGCCGACGCGGCCGCGGATCTGGTAGAGCTGGGCGAGCCCGAGCGCGTCGGCGCGCTCCACGATCAGGGTGTTCGCCTGCGGGATGTCGATCCCCGACTCGATGATCGTCGTCGAGACGAGGACGTCGGCGTCGCCGCGCAGGAACGCGTGCATCCGCTCCTCGAGCTCCTTCTCGCGCATCTGCCCGTGCGCGACGAGGAAGCGCAGCTCCGGGCACAGCTGCTGGAGCTGCGCGGCCCGTTCGTCGATCGTCTCGACGCGGTTGTGGAGGAAGAACGCCTGCCCCTCCCGCTCCGCCTCGCGCTCGAGCGCGAGCTTGACGAGCTCCTCGTGGTACTCGCCGACGGTCGTCCGGATCGGCCGGCGGCCCTCGGGCGGCGTCTCGATGATGGAGATGTCGCGCATCCCGGCGAGCGAGAGGTGGAGCGTGCGCGGGATCGGCGTCGCCGACAGCGTGAGCACGTCGACCTCGAGGCGCAGCGACTTGAGCAGCTCCTTCTGCGCCACCCCGAAGCGCTGCTCCTCGTCGAGGACGACGAGGCCGAGCTCCTTCGGGATCACGTCGCGGCTGAGCACACGGTGCGTTCCGATCAGGACGTCGACCCTTCCGGCGGAGAAGTCGGCCAGGATCGCCTTCGTCTGCTTCGGCGCCACGAAGCGCGAGACCATCTCCACCCGCAGCGGAAAGTCGCGGAAGCGCTCGCGGAAGGTGTTGAAGTGCTGCTCGGCGAGGATCGTCGTCGGCGCGAGCAGCAGCACCTGCTTGCCGTTGACGGAGACGGCGAAGGCGGCGCGCACGGCGACCTCGGTCTTGCCGAAGCCGACGTCGCCGCAGACGAGACGGTCCATCGGCCGCGGCGCCTCGAGGTCCTCCTTCACCGCCTCGATCGCGGTCTCCTGGTCGGGCGTCTCGCGGTAGGGGAAGCTCGCCTCGAGGCGCGGGATCCACTCGTGCGAGAGGTCGAATGCGATCCCCTCGCGCGCCTGGCGCTGCGCGTAGAGCTGGATCAGCTCGGTCGCGAGCTCCTGCACCGACTCGCGCGCGCGCGACTTGAGCGTCTGCCACGCCTTCCCGCCCAGCTTCGAGAGGGCCGGCGCCGAGGCGTCGGCTCCGACGTAGCGCGACACCTTGCCGAGCTGCTCGTGCGGGACGTACAGCCGGTCCTCGCCGCGGAAGGCGAGCAGCAGGTAGTCGCGCGTGACTCCGGCGACCGTCTTCGTCTCGAAGCCGAGGAGCTTCCCGACGCCGTGATCCTCGTGGACGACATAGTCGCCCGTGCGCAGGTCGGCGAACGACTGGAGCGCACGGCCGCCGAGGCGGCGCTCGCGCGGCGCGCGGCGGCGGAAGACCTGGTGGTCGGGCAGGAGGACGAGGCCGAGCTCGCGCCAGACGAAGCCGCGCCGAGCCGGCGCGACGGCGAACAGCAGCTCCGCCTCCGCCGGCAGCTCCTCGCCCGGCTCGAGCAGCCGCGCCTCGATCCGCCGCAGCATCCCCTGCGTGCGAAGGGTCTCGCCGCGGTGGGGGAAGGCGACGACGACGCGCTGGCCCGAGCGGACGAACGCGGCGAGCTCGCTCTCCGCCTCGCTCAGCCCCCGGGCCGCGATCGCCGGCCGCTGCGCCTCGAAGGCGTGCGGCTGCGCCTGCGGGAACGGGTCGAGCTCCGTCGCGCCGGCGAGGGACGGCGGCGAGGAGACGTCGTCCTCCTCCCAGACGCGCCGTACGGCGTCGGGCTGGAAGACGAGGTCGGGCGCGGTGTCGAGCGGCGCGACGAGATCGTCCGGCACCTCGACCGTCTGCTCCTCGCCCTCGTCGTCCGCGAGGGACGGCTCGAGGTGGCCGGCGCGCCGCTCGGCGGCGGGATAGAGCGTCGCCTCGCCGACCGGGTGGAGCGCGCGCTGCGTGAACGGCGAGAAGGCGCGCACCGACTCGATCTCGTCGCCGAAGAACTCGACGCGGAGCGGCTCCCGCCCCGTCGTCGGGAAGACGTCGACGAGGCCGCCGCGGACGGCGAACTGCCCGCGCTCCTCCACCCGCTCCACGCGCTCGTAGCCCGCGAGCGCGAGCGCCTCGCTCAGCCCGTCGACCCCGGGCTCGAGCCCTGCCCGCAGCTCGACCGGCTCGGGCCGCGCCTCGGCGGGAGGCAGGCCTTCGGCGAGCGCGCGGGCCGACGCGCAGACGAGCCCGCCCCGCGCGAGGACGTGCAGTGCTCGCGCACGCTCGCCGACGAGGTGCGGCGGCGGGACGAGGCCGGACCGCCAGGACACGCCGCGGCTCGGCAGCAGGCCGACTGTGGCCTCACCGAGGAACCAGGCGACGCCGTCCGCGGCGTCCCGCGCGTCCGCATCCTCCGGCAGGAGGACGACCAGGCCACGGCCGCCGAGGGCGGACGGGTCTTCCCGCCTGGCGTCGACGGCTTCGC
>JAVKST010000046.1:2661-18478 GCA_039583515.1 Gaiellaceae bacterium | reverse complement strand
CGGTAAGTCCTGGTAGAGCCGACGGATCGTCCGTTATCCACAGCTTCTGAACATCCCCCCTGTGGGGGATCTCCGGAAGCGGGAGAGGGACCAGGAGACCGCGAGTCATAGGGCGTCGGGGTAACTTCACCCGGCGCCCTTCGTCTCCTCTCCACAGTTTCTCTACAGGGCGCCTGTGGAGGAAGGAACGCTAGGCGATGAGGCCGCGGCGGAAGCCGACCGCCACCGCGTGCGCGCGGGAGCGCGCCTGCAGCTTCGCGAGAAGGTGCCGGACGTGCGACTTCACCGTCTCCTCGGAGAGGAAGAGCCGCTGCCCGATCTCCCGGTTGACGAGGCCGTCCGAGATCAGCTGCAGCACCTCGATCTCGCGCATCGTCGGCTCCTGCTCGAGCTCGCGTATCGGGCTCTGGAGCGGAATCACGTCCGCCCCTCCCGCAACGCGCCGCCGGGCCGCGACCTCTTCGAAGCGCCGCGAATGAGTCAGGTAGCGGTTCAGGATCTCCTTGCGTTCAGCCGCGTCCACGGACGGAGTATCGGCGCCCTAAACAAGCGGCTTTAGGCGCGGCCGGTACCTCGAACGGGGGTCAGACGGCGGCGGAGGACCGGCGCAGCCGCGAGCAGGCCCTCCCACACCGCGAACGCCATGTGGCCGAGCGAACTCACCCAGGCTGCGTGCTCCGTATGCAGATCGACGCGTAGTCGAACTCGTAGATGACGCTGTTGACGTAGCAAGCGAGGTCGACGCGGGCGCTGAAGAAGTTCGTCTGGCGCCGGTTGAGGAACGGCGCCCAGGGCGCGAGCTCCATCGTCTTGCGGTCGAGAGCGGCCCACGCGCGATCGACCGCGGGCGTCAGCTGCGGCCGGCGGCGGAGCACGGCGATCCGCGCGTTCACGCGGGGGTCGTCGAAGAACGCGTAGTCGTCGTTCGGCGACGAGGCGATGCGCGCGCCGTTCAGCAACACGTCGAACCAGTCGAGCGGGTTCGGGTAGTCCTGCAGCCAGTCGGCGAAGCCGACTTGTGCGTGCGCGTCGGGCCGCGCGACCGTCGTGAAGTAGATGCTGGCCGGCACGATCTTCTGCCGCGCGCGGAAGCCGATCAGATCGAGCACGCCGACGAGGTACTTGGTGAAGGCGCGGTCGGCGCCGACGTCGGAGTTCCACACGGTGACGCGCATGCCGCGGGAGCCCGACTCGCGGACGAGCCGCCGCGCCTTCCGCACGTCGTGCGGGTAGAGGTGATGCGGCCGGTAGGACGGGTACGCCGGCGGCAGGATGTTCTCGGTCGGCAGGGCGAGACCGCCGGCGAGCCGGACGAGCTCGTTCCGGGAGATCGCGTAGTTGACCGCGCGCCGCACCGCGAGGCTCGTGAACGGCTTCACGCGCGTGTTCATGAAGAAGTACACGAGGTTCGCCGGCGTGAAGATCCGCAGCCGGTCGCGACGGTGATGCTTCGTCCAGCGGAGGGCGCTCGACGGCACCGGGTAATAACCCATCCAGTCATCCTGGCCGCTCAGCACGCGCCGGAAGGCCGTCTGGCCGGTTGCGACCACGTCCCACGTGACGCGGTCGGGGTTGCCGCGCGGCACGTCGCCGTCGAACACGCTGGCGTGGAAGTAGGGGTTCCGCACCTCGACGATCTGCCTGCCGGGCTGGTAGCTCGCGATCGCGTAGGGGCCGGTGGACGGGAGCGGGGGCGTCGAGCTGTCGCCCCGCGGCGCGTTGGCCGGTACCGGAGCGGCGTACTCCGAGGCGAGCACGTTGTCGAAGTCGCCTTGCGGCTGCCGGAGCCGGATCCGGATCGTCCGTTCGGCATCATCGACCTCGATGCCGCTGATGCCGCCCCTCTGCCTCTTCGCGAAGCGGCGAGCGCCGACGATGTTCGAGAAGAAGCCTGCGCCGGCCGAGTCGATCACGAGGTCGCGCTCGATGGTCTGCTTGAAGTCGCTTGCCAGAACCGGCTTTCCGTTCGAGTATCTGAGCCCTTTGCGCAGCGTGAGTGCGTACGTCCTCCCGTCGCGCGAGACCCGCGGGAGCGATTCCGCGAGGTACGGGACGATCGTGGCGCCGGCTGCGCCGTTGGCGTGCCGGTAGCCGAGCAGCGGCAGGTAGACGTTCCACATCACGCCCCACGCCTCGGTCGTCTGGGCGAGCCCCGGGTCGAGGTAGTCGATGCTTTCGTCCATCGTGACCCGCAAGTCGCGGAAGCTCCCGGGAACAGCGGAGGTGGCCGTGCGACCTGCTGCGGCCTGCGATGCCCGCTGCGTGGTCGTCGGCTGCGTCGTCGTCCTGCTCGCGTGCGCGGTCGCGTCGCTGCCGCAGCCGGCCGCACCGGCGAGCGCCGCGACGGCGGCCGCGGCGGCGGCTGCCCTGCGGCGACGGCTCCTGATCTGCTCCACGCGAGGAGGCGAAATCTAGCGGCGGCCCGGCACGACCAAGTCAAAGTGATCAGATGGCCCGGCACGCGGCGGTCATGCCGCCCCGGACGTACCTCGCGCCGAGCAGCGTCCGGGCGTGCTCGACGGGATCGGAAGCCTTCGGGCGCAGCCGGCAAGCGTCCGGTGCGCCGCCGAGCAGCTCGCCGCGAACCCAGCCGGGATAGCCGTACGCCGTCACGACGCGCGCCCATCCGCCGAGCTCCTCCAGCACCGTCAGCGGCTCGCCACGGAGCGCCTGCGTCACCTGTTCCGCGCCGTCTCGCGGCTCTGCGCGGAGGGGCGCGAGCTGGCGTGCGAACGTATGTTCGCCTATGCTCTCTCGCATGCAGCTCAGGCTAGACGCGGCCGACCGCCTCGTGGAGCTCGTCGAGGAGCGGCGCGGGCCGCTCGCGGCAGACCAGGCAGCGCGGCAGCTCTTCGCGCTCCGCCAGGCTCCGGTCGCTGTCGCGCGCTCGCTGCTCGCCGAGGTCGTCGAGGCTGACGCCCGACTGGCGTGGAGCGGCGACGCCGTCGCCCTCGCCTCGCCGCCCGGAGCGTCACTCCTGCTGGAGGAGGCGACGTTCGTCGTGGTCGACCTCGAGACGACGGGCCTACGACCGGGACGCGCCGGGATCTGCGAGATCGGCGCCGTCCGCGTCCGCCGCCTCCAGGTCGAGGCGGAGCTCGAGACGCTCGTAAATCCGGGACTGCCCCTCGCACCCGCCGCCGCCGCGCTGACCGGTCTTCGCGACGAACAGCTCCGCCGCGCGCCACCGCCCGCGGCGGCCGTGCGGCGCTTCCTCGACTTCGCCGGCGACGCCGTCCTGGTGGCGCACAACGCCCGGTTCGACCTCGCCTTCCTCGACCGCGAAACCGAGCGGCTGACCGGCTTCCGGATCGCGGCGCCGGTCGTCGACACCGTGACCCTCGCCCGGACGCTGCTCGCCGGGCGCGTGTCCAGATTCGGACTCGGCCAGCTAGCCTGGTTCCTCGGCACGTCCGTGCAGCCGTGCCACCGCGCGCTGCCGGATGCCCAGGCAACGGCGGAACTGCTGCTCGCGTTGATCGGCCTCGCACAGGAGCGCGGCGCTCGGACGGTCGCCGACCTCGCGGCCCTCGCCGCGACGCGACCGCGGCGCATCTTCGACAAGCGGCACCTCGCGTTCGGTGTCCCGACGCGCCCCGGCGTCTATCTCTTTCGCGACCGAAACGACCAGGTGCTCTACGTCGGGCGGGCACGGAACCTACGGGCGCGGCTGCGCTCGTACTTCCGCAGCGACCGGCAACGGCCGGCGGTCGAGGCGGCGCTCGGCGCAGCCGAGCGGATCGAGTGGCGCGAGCACGGCTCGGAGCTGTCGGCGGCGCTCGAGGAGCTGCGACTGATCCGGGAGCTGCGCCCACCGGCGAACGCGCGGGTTGTCCGCCCGGAGCGCCACGTCTGGCTGCGAGCACGCGGCGACGCCGTCGTCGTCAGCCGGTTCCCGACGGCATCCGGACCGGGCCAGGGGCCGCTGCGTGCGCAGCGGCTCGCGCGCAGCGCAGCCCGCGTGCTGACGACGGAGGAGCTGTCGCGTCCGGCGTCGGCGCTGCCGCGGCTCCGCCGCCGGCTGCGCGAGCTCGCCGACGCGCGGCGGTTCGAGGATGCCGCCCGCCTGCGCGACCGGATCTCCGCACTCGAGTCGGTCTGCCGGCAGCTGGAACGGCTCGAGCGGCTGCGGGCGCTCGAGCGCTGCCTGCTCGTTCCCGCGCTCGGGCCGGGCGAGGTCGAGGCGCTGCTCGTGTCCGGTGGGCGAATCGCGGCCCGCCGCACGCTCCCCCGAGGCGGCGGCGTCCTCGAGGTCGACGCGGGCCTCGCCGCCCTCCGCCGAGCGCCGCAGGCCGAGGAGCTCGACGAGCTGCTGCTCCTCGACACCTTCCTGCGGCGGCCGCCGCCGGAGTTGCGAGTCGTGCCCCTGCGGCGCGAGGCCATCCTGCGGGCAGCGCGCGAGCTCGGCTCGCTGCAGGCGTAACGGCGCGCGCCCGCGGGAAGCCGTGGCGCGTGGCCCTCGCCGACACGCATACGAGGCACCGCTCGCTCGAGCGCCGGGCGCGCGTCCTCCTGATGGCGAACACACGGAGGCGGGAGCTCGGCGGCAGCCGCGGCCGCTTCGCCGTCCCCTCGGCCGGCCACTACCCCTTCCAGTGGTTCTGGGACTCGTGCTTCCACGCCATCGTCTGGTCGCGCTGGGACTGGCGCCGAGCAGCGGACGAGCTCGATGCGCTCCTCGCGTGGCAGCGCCCGGACGGGTTCATCCCCCACGTCGTCTTCTGGGACCAGCGCCGGATCTCGATCTGGAAGTGGTGGCACTACATGGAGAGCGCCGGCACGCCGTGGCGCAAGCCGCGGACGACGGAGCAGATACAGCCGCCGGTGCTCGCGCTCGCAGTCGAGCGGGTGGTCGAGGCGGGCGGCGGCGCCGGGTACCTGCGGCGCGTCTTCCCGAAGCTCGTCGCCTACCACGACTACCTCGCGGCGGAGCGGGACCCGGACGGCGACGGGTTGATCTCCGTCATCTCGCAGTTCGAGACGGGTCTCGACTTCAGCCCCATCTGGCACGGCGGAGGACGCCGCGCCCTGAAGGGCCCGATCGTGTTCGCGCGGCTGCGCCGCCCGCAGGTGCCCGCCCGGCTCCACCGCTACGACCTCGATCGCGTCTTCCGCGGCGACCTGCACCAGGAGTCCGTCCTCGTCAACGCGATCTACGGACGCGCGTCCCGCGTGCTCGCGCGGCTCGCGAGGATGCTGGGCGAAGAGGAGGTCGCGGCACGCGCCGACCGGCGGGCGACGCGCGTGACGGAGGCGCTGCTCGCAAAGTGCTTCGACCGGCGGAGCGGGCTCTTCCACGACCTCGTGGGCCGCGACGAGAGAAGGACGTCGGTGAAGACGATCTGCGCGCTCATGCCGCTGATCCTCGACGACCTGCCGTCGGAGCACGTCGAGCCGCTGGTCGAGAACCTCACCGACCCGCGCCGCTTCTGGCCGGCATATCCGGTGCCGTCGCTCGCGCTCGACGAGCCCACGTTCACGCGCGACAGCCGCCTCTGGGGCATTCGGCTGATCTGGCGCGGCCCGCTCTCGCTGAACACGAACTGGCTGCTCGCGCACGGGCTCGCGGAGCAGGGCTACGGCGACGTCGCCCGGACGATCGGCGACCGCTCGCGCGAGCTCGTCGAGCGGCACGGCTTCAACGAGTTCTACGACCCGCTCGACGGCTCGCCTGTGGGCGAGTCACGGTTCGGCTGGGCGACGCTCGCGGTCGACATGCCGTAGAGGTGGCATTCGACCGCCACGCCGCCTGACGCCGCCAGCTGCGGCGACTGCGGCTCGTGGAAGTCGAGCTCGAGGTGCCCGTCGACGGCCTCGAGGCGGCGGACGCCGCGCCAGAACGGCTCGTCGGACGCCTCGCGGCGAATGCGTTCGAGCAGGGCGAGCATCTCCTCCGCGCTGCGGCCGCGCGGCGCGGCAAGGCGCACCTCGGTCGAGGGGCGGCCGAGGGGGGCGAGGTCGCCGAACAGCGCCTGCTCCTCCTCCACGTCGGGCTCGCCCGCCAGCCGCGCCCAGTGCGCCTCCAGCAGCTCGCGGAGGTCGCGCGACTCCCAGCCGCACGGCTCGAACGCGAGCGGACAGCGGGGATGGAAATGGCAGCCGAGCGGCGGCTGCGCTGCGTCGGGCACCTCTCCGCGCGGCAGGTCACGCGGCACCGCGCGCTCCGGATCCGGCTCCGGGATCGCACGGAGGAGCGCGCGCGTGTACGGGTGCTTCGGGTCGGCGTAGATCGCCGGCGCGGGCCCGATCTCGACGATGCGGCCGAGGTACATGATCGCGATCCGGTCGCAGAAGAAACGCGCCGTCGCGAGGTCGTGCGTGATGTAGAGGTAGGTGAGGTCGAAGTCGCGCTTGAGCGCGAGCATCAGCTCGAGGATCTTCGCGCGGACGCTCATGTCGAGCATCGAGACCGGCTCGTCCGCGACGAGAAGCACCGGGTCGAGGATGAGCGCCCGAGCGATCACCGCACGCTGCTTCTGGCCGCCCGAGAGATCCGTCGGGTACTTGTCGAGGTACTGCTCCGCCGGCGCGAGGCCGACGCGCTCGAGCACCTCGGCGACGCGCAGCCGCAGGCGGGCGCGGTTGCGCTCGATGCCGTGGATCTGCAGCGGGTGCCCGACCGCCTGGCCGATCGTCATCGCAGGGTTGAGCGACGCATGCGGGTCCTGGAAGACGACCTGGATCTGCCGCCGCAGCTCGCGCATCCGGCGCTCCGGCAGCCCCGCGATCTCCTGGCCGTCGAAGCGGACGCTGCCGCCGGTCGCGGGTACGAGACCGAGCAGCGTGCGGCCGAGCGTCGTCTTGCCGCTTCCCGACTCGCCCACGAGCCCGAGCACCTCGCCGCGGCGGATGTCCAGCGTGACGCCGTCGACGGCGTGAACGACCCCCGCTTCCCGCCCCACGAGGCGCTCGGCAAAGTTGCCGCGGATCGAGTAGTGCGTCTGCAGATCCCGGATCGAGACCAGCGGAGCGGCCGCCGGCTCCGGCGGATCGACGATCGCCTCAGGCCTCATCCGCGACTCCGATCGTCTGACGCTGGAGTGGCAGCTCGCCGCCCGCCGGAATGCCTCGCGCCGGGCCGTGCAGCCAGCACTGCACGCGCCTGCCACCCTCGAGCCGTTGCTCTTCCGGCAGCCGCTCGGCGCACACGCGCATCGCATGGGGGCAGCGGGGATGGAAGCGACAGCCCGGCGGGGGGTCGATGAGGTCCGGGGGGGCGCCGGGGATCGAGTGCAGCTCCGTCGTCTCGAGGGAGATCGTCGAGCGCAGCAGCTCGCGCGTGTACGGGTGCGCCGCATCGGCGAAGACGTCCCGGACCGGCCCTTCCTCGACGATCTTCCCGGCGTACATGACGGCCATCCGGTCGCAGGCCTCGGCGACGATGCCGAGGTTGTGCGTGATCAGGAGCAGCGCGGTGTCGAAGTTGCGCTTCAGGTCGGCGAGCAGCGCAAGGATCTGCCCTTCGACGATGACGTCGAGCGAGGTGGTCGGCTCGTCGGCGACGAGCAGCTTCGGCCGCAGCACGAGGGCGAGCGCGATCATGATCCGCTGCCGCATCCCGCCCGAGAACTCGTGCGGGTACTGCCGGAAGCGGGTCGGCGGGATCCCCATCCGGCCGAGCGTCTCGAGCGAGCGGCGGCGCCGCTCGTCGTCGCTGAGTCGCGGCTCGTGCTGCTTCAGGGTTTCGCGGAAGTGGTCGGAGATGCGTAGCAGCGGATTGAGGCGCGTCATCGGCTCCTGGAAGACGAGCCCGAGGTCGGGGCCGCGCAGGCGCCGCAGCTCCTTCTGCGACAGCCCGACGAGGTTGCGGCCGCCGTACAGCACCTCGCCGTCGGCCCGCGCCCCCTCCGGCAGGAGCCCGAGGATGCCGCGGCCGAGCGTCGACTTGCCGCTCCCGGACTCGCCGACGAGACCGAGCACCTCGCCCTCGCCGATCTGCAGCGAGACGTCGTCGACCGCGCGTACCGGACGGCCCGGCGTCCCGTAGAACACCCGCAGGCGCCGCACGTCGAGGACGCTCACAACGACTGCTCCTCGACCAGCGCCTCCGCGGACCCGAGCGGATCGAACAGGATCCGGCCGAAGCGCCGCCGGCGCAGGACCGGGTTGATCGTCTCGTTCAGCCCCTCGCCGAGCAGCGTGATCCCCGTCACGAGGACGACGATCGCGACGCCGGGGAAGACGCCGGTCCACCAGATGCCGTTCGTCGCGTCCGACAGCCCGCGCTGCACGTCGTACCCCCACTCGGCGCCCTGCGTCGGCTGGATCCCGTAGCCGAGGAAGCCGAGGCCGGCGAGGGTGAGGATCGCGTCCGCGGCGTTCAGCGTCGCGATCACCGGGACGTTCTGGACGACGTTGAAGAAGACGTACTTCCGGATCACCGTCAACGGTCTCGCGCCGAGTGCGCGCGCGGCGTCGACATACGGCTCCTCCCGCACGCTGATCACGTGGTTCCGGACGACGCGGAAGTACTGCGGGACGTACGTCACCGTGATCGCGAACGCGGCCGTGAAGATCCCGGAGCCGACGGTCGAGCCGAGCAGGAAGGCGATCACGATCGCCAGCAGGAGCGGCGGGAACGCGAAGAGCGCGTCCATCACCAGCACGAGCCCGCGGTCGAGCACGCTGCCGAAATACCCGGAGAGGAGCCCGAGCGGCACGCCGACGGCGAGGGCGAGGACGAGCGAGAGCACGACGACCTTGAGCTCCGTCTGCGCGCCCCAGATCACCCGCGAAAGGACGTCGTCCGACTCGACGGTCGTCCCGAACAGGTGCGCGCCCGACGGGTGCGTGAGCTCGGCGAAGCGGACGCCGTGCACCTCGTACTGCGTGTAGCCGTACGGCGCGATCCAGCGCGCGAAGATCGCGATGACGAGGAAGAAGAGGGTCGTCACGAAGCCGGCGACGAGCATCACGCGCGCCAGGCCCTGCGTCGCCCCGACCGGGCTCCACAGCCGCCGCAGCCACGGCCCGCCGCGCCGGCGCGCCCGCGGTGGGACTCTCGCCGCGACCGCCACGGCCTAGTACCGGATCCTGGGGTCGACGAAGGCGTTCACGAAGTCGATCACGAGGCTCGCGATCACGACGACGAGCGCGAAGACGATGACGATGCCCTGCACGCCGGCGTAGTCGCGGTCGGCGAGGTACGTCACGAGCGTCGAGCCGATGCCGGGCCAGTTGAAGGTCTCCTCGGTGAGGATCGCGCCGCCCAGCAGGAGCGCGAGCTGCAGCCCGACCACGGTCACGACCGGGACGAGCGCATTGCGGAATGCGTAGTGGTAGACGACGGAGCGCTCGCGGATGCCGCGGGCGCGGGCCGCCTCGACGTAGTCGTCCTTGAGGCTGCGGATCACGTTCACGCGCACGAGGCGGATGAAGATGCCGGCGTAGACGATGCCGAGCGTCGTCGCGGGGAGGATCAGGTGCTTGAGGATGTCCCCGAGCGCGCCCGGGTCGCCGTCCCAGATCGCGTCGATGATAAGGATGTGCGTGTGGATGCGGAGGAACGCATCCGTGAGCGGGCTGTCCTGGCCCGATGTCGGCAGCCAGCCGAGCCAGATCCCGAAGACGAGCTGGGCGAGGAAGCCGAGGAAGAAGACCGGCGTCGCGTAGGCGACGATCCCGAACAGGCGCCCGCCGACGTCGAGCCACGTGTCGCGGTAGCGCCCGGCGAGGAGCCCGACGAGGAGCCCCACGCCGAGCGCGATGAGGCTCGCGAAGACCGTCAGCTCGAGAGTCGCCCCGCCGTTCTGGACGATGATGCTGCTCACGGCGCGGCGGTCGGTGATCGTGTGACCGAGATCGCCGTGGAGGACGCCCCACAGGTAGTCGCCGTACTGGACGTACATCGGCTTGTCGTAGCCGAGCCGGTGCGTGATCGCCTCGATCACCGACGGCGCGGCGTGGCCGCCCAGGGCCGCCGAGATCGGGTTCCCGGGCGCGACCCGCATCAGCAGGAAGACGAGCGTGAGCAGGATCCACACCATCGGCACGACGAGCGCGAGCCGCGTCAGCGCGTAGGCCTTGAGCGAGGTGCCGGTCACGGGGCGATTGGACGGCGGTGGGGCGTCCCGCGGGACGCCCCACCGGCCGCCGGAGCTACGACTTCGAGAGCAGCCAGAACCGCATGATGTACGTCGGGTCGAGCGTAGAGGTGATGCCCTTCACGTTCTTCCGCGCGACGGCGACCATCTGGTTCTGCCAGTAGGGGATGATCGGCACGTCCCTGGCGGCGAGCATCTGCTCCTGCTTGAGCACCGCGATCCGCGCCTTCGCGGTCTTCGCGCCCTCCTCCTTGATCTGGAGCCTGTTCATCTTCGGGTCGTTGTAGCCGTTCTGGAGGAACTGGCCCTTCGGGTAGAACGGGTTGATGTAGTCCTCGCCGTCGACGTAGTCGGGGAACCAGCCGAGCTGGAAGACGCCCTTCGTCGTGCCGAGAGTGTTCACGTACTGAGACCACTCCGCCGTCTGGAGCGTGATGTGGAACAGGCCGCCCTTGTCGAGGGCCCGCTGGATCTCGGCGTACTCGTCGGCCGAGGCCGCGCCGTAGTGCGACGGCGTGTACCAGATCGTGAACTTGAGCGGGGTCTTGATGTGCGCCTTCTTCAGGACCGCCCTCGCCTTCGCGAGGCTCGGCTTCGCGCCGTAGAGCGTCTTGAAGGCGTCGATGTGTCCGGGCAGGCCCTTCGCGACCATCGAGTAGAGCGGCGAGACCTGGCCGTGGTAGACGCGCGAGGCGATCGTCTGCCGCGGCATCAGGTAGGCGAGCGCCTGCCGCACCGCGAGCTTGCCCGTCGGGACGCCGAGTTTCCGCGCCTGCTTGCCGACGTCCAGCACGAGGTAGCGGATGCCGGATCCCGCGCCCACGTAGACCTTCACCGCCGAGCTCTTGTGCAGCGAGATGAGGTCGGTCGGCGCGAAGGCGTCGAACGCCATGTCGAGCGTGCCCGCCTGCAGCGCGAGCTTCATGGTCGCCGAGTCCTTGTAGTACGTGATCACGAGGCCGCTGTTCTTCGGCTTCGGGCCCCAGTAGTGCGGATTCGGCGTGAAGACCGCGGAAACGCCGGGCGTGTACCTCGTGAGAACGTACGGCCCCGTGCCGACCTGGGACGACGTGCTCGGCAGGATCTTGTCCGCCGGGTACACCTTGTGGTCGACGATCATGCTGCCGGCGGTCGTGGTGAGCACCTGCGGCCACGTCGACTGCGCGTGCTTGAGGTGGAAGACCACCTTGTACGGGCCGCTCGTGGTCGTGCTCTTGAGGTTCGTGAGCAGCGACGAGATACCCGACGGGTCGGCGATCTTGATCGTCCGGTCGAACGAGAACTTCACGTCCGCCGACGTGAACGCGTCGCCGTTCGAGAACTTCACGCCCTTGCGCAGGTTGCAGGCCCACGTCTTGAGACCGCCGACGCTGTAGCACTTCGTCGCCAGCTCGGGATGCGGCGCGAGGTTCTTTCCCGGGCCGGCGGCGAGCAGCCGGTTGAAGATCATGTAGTCGACCGTCGCCGTGCCGTAGTCGTAGTTGCCGGCGGGATCGATGTTGGTGACGGTTTCCGTCGTTCCGTCGAGGAGGATGTTCGATGCCTTGTGGCCGCCGTACGCGCTCGTGGCGAGCACGGCCGCCGCCGCCGTCGCGGCCGCCGCCGAACCGGCGAGCAGCCACCTCCATTTTCTCCTGCCCATGTAGTGCCCTCCTGGCCGTGTGACCTGACAAACGGAGGAGGGTCTGACCTCCCCCCTGCAAGAAGCCAACCGCATCCGACCCCTCCGGTCAAGCGGTTTTGCTCGTGGGCTCCTCCTACTAGGCCGCGACCGAGATCAGGTCGCGCAGCGCGCCCAGCCTGGCGAGCGCCTGGCCCTCGAGCTGCCGGACCCGCTCGCGCGTGAGATCGAGCTCGTGCCCGATCGCCTCGAGCGTCCACGGCTCCCCCTCGAAGCCGAAGCGGAGCTCGAGGATCCGCCGCTCCCGCTCGGGCAGCGCCTCCAGCGCGCGTCGCACGCCCTGGCGGCGGATCGAATCCTCCGCCTCGTCGAACGGGTCGACGGCGTCACGGTCGGCGAAGAGGTCGCCGAGCTCACCCTCGTCGTCGGCGCCGACCGTCTGGTTGAGCGAGACGGACGCGTTGGCGGCGCCGAGGGCCTCGTCGACGTGCTGCATCGGCAGGCCGGTCGCCTCGGCGAGCTCCTCCTTCGTCGCCTCGCGGCCCAGCTCGACCTCGAGCCGCCGGGCGGCGCGGGAGAGCTTCTGCTGCCGCTCGACGACGTGCACGGGGACGCGGATCGTGCGTGCGTGGTTCGCGACCGCGCGCTGCACCGACTGGCGGATCCACCAGGTCGCGTACGTCGAGAACTTGTAGCCCCGCCGCCAGTCGAACTTCTCGACGGCGCGGTTGAGGCCGAGCGTGCCTTCCTGGATCAGGTCGAGGAACGGGACGCCGAGGCCTCGGTAGCCCTTCGCGATCGAGACGACGAGGCGGAGATTCGACTCGATCATGCGGCGCTTCGCGGTCGGGTCGCCGCGCTCGATCTGCTTCGCGAGCATCACTTCCTCCGCCGCCGTGAGCAGCTTGTGGCGACCGACGTCGGCGAGGAAGAGCTGCAGGCTGTCCGCCGCGCCGGAGGCGACGGGAGCGGGCGCCTGCTCGGCCTCGGCGGGCTCGGCCGGCTTCTCCTTCGCGTCCTTCGCGGCCGGCCGCGGCTCCGCGCCGGCGGCGGGCGGACCAACCTCCAGCCCGATCCGCTCGAGCTCCCGCGTGAGCTCCTCCACCTCGTCCTCGTTCAGCTCGACCTCGGCCGCGAACGCCTCGATCTCGGCGGGCTCCACCCAGCCGCGCTCCTCGGCTCCTTCGACGATCGCGCGTACCTGATCCGACTCGAGCAGTTCCTGGAGCTGATTCTGCGTCAGTGTCCTCTCAGTCCTTTCCGTACTGCCTCGGAGACGTCGGCGACCTATCTCAGCTTAGGGACGAAGCCCTTCCCGTACCAACGGCGAACGAGCCGTCGGGCAATCCTATTCCTCGCCTCGGCTGGGCCCGAAGCTTAGGACGCGAAACGGCCGGCGAAAGTTTGGTCAGGACGCCCTCCGGCCTTTCGGCCGCTTCTTCGCAGGCCCCTTCGCGCGCCGCTCCGCGAGCAGCTCGACCGCCCGCTCGAGCGTCACGCTCTCGGGATCGTCGCCTCGGCGCAGGCTCGCGTTCGTCTCGCCGTCCGTGACGTAGGGGCCGAAGCGCCCTTCGCGGAGGACGATCGGCTTGCCGCTGACGGGGTCGGCGCCCAGCTCGCGCTTCGGCGCCGCCGCCGCCTGACGCCCGCGCCGCTGCCGCGGCTGGGCGAGGATCGCGAGCGCTTCGGGGAGCTCGATCGTCAACAGCTGCTCCTCCGACTCGAGCGAACGCGTCTCGCTTCCCTTCTTGAGGAACGGCCCGTAGCGACCGTTCGCGGCGACGACCTCCTCGCCGTCCTCGGCGGCGCCCACGACACGCGGCAGCGTGAGCAGACGGAGCGCGTCCTCGAGCGTCACCGTGTCGAGCGACATCGTCTTGAAGAGCGACGCCGTTCGCGGCTTCTCCTTGGCGCCCTCGGCCAGCACCTCCGTGACGTAGGGGCCGTAGCGTCCGCTGCGGGCGACGATCGGCCGGCCATTCTCGGGGTCGATCCCGAGCTCACGGTCGCCGCTCGGCTGCTCGAGCAGCTCGCATGCCCGCTCGAGCGTCAGCTCGTCGGGCGCCATGTCGTCGGGGATGCTCGCCCGCTGGCCGTCCCGCTCGAGGTAAGGGCCGTAGCGGCCGACGCGGAGGAGGATCCCGGCGCCGAGCTCCAGCGAGTTGATCTCGCGCGCGTCGATCACGTCGAGGTTCGAGACGAGGTCGTGGAGGCCGGCGTCGCCGTCGCCGAAGTAGAAGCGGCGCAGCCACGCGACCCGCTGCTCGTCGCCCGACGCGATGCGGTCGAGGTCGTCCTCCATCCGGGCCGTGAAGTCGTAGTCGACGAGCCGGCCGAAGTGCTGCTCGAGCAGCGCGACCACCGAGAACGCGAGGAAGGACGGCACCAGCGCCGTCCCCTTCTTGAAGACATAGCCGCGGTCGAGGATCGTCCCGAGGATCGACGCATACGTCGACGGGCGGCCGATGCCGAGCTCCTCGAGCGTCCGGACGAGCGTCGCCTCGGTGTAGCGTGCCGGCGGGCTCGTCTCGTGACCCTGGGGCTCGAGGGCGCGCAGCTGGACGGCGTCGCCCTCGGCGAGGTTCGGGAGGCGCCGCTCCTCGTCGCCCTCCTGGGCGCCACGGTCGTCGTCACGGCCCTCCTCGTAGGCGGCGAGGAAGCCGCGGAAGGTGATCACCGTGCCGCTCGCGCCGAGCTCGACCGCTTCCCCGGCGCCCGAGTCGCCGGCGATGCGCAGCGAGACGGTCTGCCCCTGCGCGTCCTTCATCTGCGAGGCGATCGTCCGCATCCAGATCAGCTCGTACAGCGCGTGCTCGTCGCGCGTGAGCTCGGACTTCACGTCCTGCGGCGGGCGGAAGCGGTCGCCGGCCGGGCGGATCGCCTCGTGTGCCTCCTGCGCGTTCTTCACCTTGCGCTCGTAGCGGCGCGGCTGCGGGGGCACGTAGTCGGCGCCGAAGAGCGCCGTCGCCTGCTCGCGAGCCGCGGTCAGCGCCGACTCGGACAGCGTCGTCGAGTCGGTGCGCATGTAGGTGATGTAGCCGTTGTCGTACAGCCGCTGCGCGATCCGCATCGTCGTCTGCGCCGAGTAGCGCAGCTTCCGGCTCGCCTCCTGCTGCAGCGTGGATGTCATGAACGGCGCGCTCGGGCGCCGGACGTACGGCTTGCGCTCGACGCGGCAGACGTGGAACGAGGCACGGTCGAGCCGCTCGACCAGGCCGCGTGCTCCCTCCTCGTCGAGGACGAGCGCGTCCCCGCGCAGGTTCCCGTCGGGACCGAAGTCGCGCCCCTGCGCGACCCGAGCCCCGTCGACCGAGACGAGCCGCGCCTGAAACTGCTCGGGATCGAAGGTCGCGAGGAGGTCCCACCACTGCGCCGCGTGGAACGCCATCCGCTCGCGCTCCCGCTCGACGACGAGGCGCGTCGCGACCGACTGCACCCGTCCCGCCGAGAGGCCGCGCATGACCTTCTTCCAGAGCACGGGCGAGACCTCGTAGCCGTACAGTCGGTCGAGGATGCGGCGAGACTCCTGCGCGTCGACGAGCCGCTCGTCGACGTCGCGCGGCTGCTCGAGCGCGCGCTCGATCGCGTCGCGCGTGATCTCGTGGAAGACCATCCGCCGCACCGGCACCTTCGGCTTCAGCACCTCGAGCAGGTGCCAGGCGATCGCCTCCCCCTCGCGGTCCTCGTCCGTCGCGAGCAGGAGCTCGTCGGCGCCGGCCAGCTTCTTCCGCAACTCGGCCACCTTCTTCTTCTTGTCGGAGTCGACGACGTAGAGCGGCTCGAAGCCGCGCTCGACGTCGACGCCGAGCCTCGCCCACGGCTGGCCCTTGTACTGCTCCGGGATCTCGGCGGCGCTGTCGGGAAGGTCGCGGATGTGGCCGACCGAGGACTCGACCTCGAACTCGGGCCCGAGGTAGCCGGCGATCGTCCGCGCCTTGGCGGGGGACTCCACGATGACGAGCCGCTTGGCCATCGGCGCGTCACGATAGCCATCGCTATAGATACTCCAGGCCGTGCGGCCGACTCCGGTCTACCACCTCCTCGCCCTGCTCAGCTGGCCCGTCCTCTACGGGCTCTTCCGGCTGCGGGCGCGGGGAACAGCGAACCTGCCGGCCTCGGGAGGCTTCGTCCTCGCGTGCAACCACCTCTCCAG
>JAVKST010000046.1:0-2561 GCA_039583515.1 Gaiellaceae bacterium | reverse complement strand
TCGCGCACCGCGCGTACCACGCGCTGCCGAAGTCGATCCGGCTCAACGCCGTCGTCGGCTTCACGAACATGCTCGTCCGGCTCTGGGAGCAGGAGCGGCCGGACGCGCTGCTCGTCGCCTGGGACACGCTTTCCGTCCCGACGTACCGGCACGAGGCGTTCGCGCCCTACCAGTCGGGTCGCGTGTTCGAGGAGTCGATCCTCGAGCAGCTGGAGATCCTGCCGGAGCTCGTCGCGGCGATGGGCTTCCTCGTCGCGCGCGCGCCCGGCTACGAGGCGGACGACTTCCTCGCCGCCGCCGTGCGGGAGTGGCCGGGAGACGTGCTCCTCGCGACCTCCGACCGCGACGCGTTCCAGCTCGCGAGCGAGCGCGTGACGATCGTCCAGCCGGTGCGCGGAGTCAGCGAGCTCGCCCGGATCGGCCCGGACGAGGTGCGCGAGCGCTACGGGGTCGACCCCGAGCAGGTGCCCGACCTGATCGCGCTCCGCGGCGACCCGTCGGACAAGCTGCCGGGTGCGCGGGGCGTCGGCCCGAAGAAGGCGGCCGACGTGCTCGCGCAGTACGGCACGCTGGACGCCGTGCTCGCCGCCGGGCGCTTCGCGGCGGAGGCGGAGGACTTGAGGCTCTTCCGGCGAATCGCAACGATGGACGCCTCCGCTCCCCTTCCTCCCCTCGCAGGCACGTCACCCACCTGGGCGGAGGCGTCCTCCTTCCTCGAGCGTCTCGGCCTGCGGGCGGTGGCCCAGCGCCTGGAGGCGTTGTCGACGTCCTGACGCATCCGGCGCTCGCGCGCCTGCACCCGACAGGCAACCATCCCGAGCGACCGGAGCGGCTGCGCGTGCTGCTCGAGCACCAGCACATCTGGAGCGAGGGCCGCGCCGCGACGGAGGACGAGCTCCTGCTCTGCCACACGCGAGACCATGTGGAGCGTGTGCGCGCGGTCGAGGAGCCGGAGTGGCTCGACCTCGACACCGTCTGCACCGCGACGACGTGGGAGGCTGCGACGCTGGCCGCCGGAACGGCGATCGAGGCGGCACTGCGCGGCGGCTTCGCCCTCGTGCGTCCGCCCGGGCACCATGCGCTCCCGGCGCGGGCCATGGGCTTCTGCATCTTCGACAACGTCGCGGTAGCAGCGCGCACGGCACAGCGCAGACTCGGCCTCGAGCGTGTGGCGATCGTCGACTTCGACGTCCACCACGGCAACGGCACCGAGGCCATCTTCCGGGACGACGACAGCGTGCTCTTCGTCTCGCTCCACCAGTGGCCGTTCTACCCCGGCAGCGGCGGGCTGGACGACCAGCTCGAGACGACGGTGAACGTCCCGATGCCGGCGGGGTCGGGCGACGAGGAGTACCTGCACGCGTTCGATCGGGTCGTCGAGCCGGCGGTCGTGCGGTTCGAGCCGCAGCTCGTCCTCGTCTCGGCGGGCTTCGACGCGCACCAGGACGACCCCCTCGCGGGCATGCGGGTCACGGAGGCCGGTTTCCGCGAGCTTGCGCGCCGCTGCGCGGCGCTCGGCGACAGGACGGCCGCAGTGCTGGAGGGCGGGTACGTGCTCGAGACGTTGCCGCGGCTCGTCGACGCGGCGCTGGACGGGTTCGCGTCCGGGTAGTCGAAGGCGGCCCGGGCAGGGCCGCCTTCACCGACGCCATCCTCGAGTTCCTGAGTCCACCCGCAGTGCTCTTCCATCGGCAGCGCGTGCGCGCTCGCGTTGACCCGGAGCGGGTGAACGCCATCCCCCACCGCGGGGGATTCCGCGGTCAGGCCCTGGCCAGGTAGAGCTGCTCGAGCGCCTCGCGGCGCGACGAGACGCCGAGCTTGCGCAGGAGGCTCTTCACGTGCGAGCGCACGGTGTGCTCGGAGATGAACAGGCGCTGTGCGATCTCGTCCGTCCCGTGGTGCTCGTCGAGGAGGAGAAGCACCTCGAGCTCGCGCGCGGACAGGAGCGAGGTGATTCGCTCGGGGACGCCGCCGCCTCGGCCGCCGCCGAGCCGTACCTGCTCGAGCAGCCGCCGCGCGACCGGCCCCGAGAGCGCCGCGTCGCCGTCCGCCACTCCCTCGAGGAACGCGGCGATCCGCTCCGGCGGCTCCGTCTTCAGGAGATACCCCGCCGCCCCGGCGCGGATCGCCTCCAGCAGGTTCTCTTCCGTCCCGGAGGCTGTGAGCACGACGACCTCGCAATGTGGAGCGGCCTCGCGCAGCCGCGGCAGCGCCGTGAGCCCATCGACACCCGGCATCGAGAGGTCGAGCAGGACGAGGTCGGGCTGGCAGTCGCGTGCGAGCTCGATCGCCTCGCCGCCGTCGGCTGCAGCGCCCACGACGTCGAAACCGTGGGTGCGAAGGAGCGAGACGAGCGCGTCATGGGTGAGCGGATGGTCTTCCACGACCAGGATTCTGCTGGCCACGGAGTCCTTATCGGCAGCGGCCGTGATGCCGACAAGAGGCAGGGTGAGCGAGCGCCGTACCGATTTCCAGTCGTGGCTCTGGGGCGAGGTGCTCCTGACGGGGCTGCTCGGGGCGAGCCTTGCCCTGTTCATCGCCTATCCGGTGCTGCGGACGCA
>JAVKST010000045.1:0-18511 GCA_039583515.1 Gaiellaceae bacterium | reverse complement strand
CCTGTAGCCGGTTCGCGCAATACTCGGAACGCCTTCCAGAGACAAGAATCCCCGCAACAGCGAGAATTCCTAGATGGAGCGTACCGGGATCGAACCGGTGACCTCCGGCTTGCAAAGCCGGCGCTCTCCCAGCTGAGCTAACGCCCCCAGGGTGTCCTTCAGTGTAGAGCCGGCTCCGGCGGCGGGTGCCGCGGCCGGCCATCCGGAGCGTCGCTCCAGAACGGGCCGGCGGGCGAGCGGTTCAGGCTGCGCGCTCGAGGCGCTCCTCGACCCTCGCGCGAGCGACGATCGAGTCGCGGTCACCGAAGCGGAGGCGCGCGCGAAGGGCGCGGTGCTCGTCCCAGAGGCGGTCGAGCTGCGCGTCGAGGGCGTGGATCTCGGCGCGCACCTCCGGGTCGTGGCGGTCGGAAAGGCTGTGCCAGAGCTCGGTGCGCTCCTCGCTCAGGCGCTCTATCTCCTCGTGGATCTCTTCAAGGGTGCTCATGGTCTTGTCAACGGACGACGTGCCCGACTCATTCCGTGCCAATCCTCAGGAAGCGATGAAATTCAACGCCGTCGCACGAACCGGATCGTCGCGGCGCCGAACGCGAAGCCGCCGAGATGGGCGAAGAAGGCGACGCCGCCCGCACCCTGCGGATGGAGCAGCGAGAGGCCGCCCGTCCAGGCCTGGAGCGCGATCCAGACGCCGAGGAACCAGATGGCCGGGATCTCGCGGATGAAGATGATCCCGAGGAAGAACAGCGTGAGCACGCGGGCGCGCGGGAGGATGACGAAGTACGCTCCGAGCACGCCGGCGATCGCGCCGCTCGCGCCGATGTTCGGGATGCTCGCCGCGCGCACGCCCGCGAATGCGAGGGTCACCGCCGTCTGCGCCGCCATGGCGGCGACTCCGGCAGCCAGGTACCAGAGGAGGAAGCCCACCCGGCCGAGCGCGTCCTCGATGTTGTTGCCGAAGATCCAGAGGAAGAGCATGTTGCCGAGGATGTGCTCCCAGCTTGCGTGCATGAACATGCCGGTGAAGACGCCCTCGTACCACGGCAGCGGATGGACGCCGACCGCGCACGGCCCCTCGGCTGCGCACGGGTAGAAGCCGTCGCGGAAGACGTGGGCGTCGACGCCCGGCCGGCTCAGCTCCCAGAACCAGACGACGAAGTTCGCGCCGATGAGGCCGATCGTGACGACCGGTGTCGAGCGGCCGGCAACGCTGTCGCGCAGCGGGAGCATCGCGCGAGTTTAGGAGGCGCCGCTACTTGCCATATATGGACTGAGGTTTTATCATGCAAGAGGCAACAGGTACGACGAGCAAGGAGGAAACGATGGCCACGCTTGTTCCCTGGGAGCCCTTCCGAGAGCTCGCGGCCCTGCAGAACGAGATGAGCCGCTTCATGAACGGCCTCGCCGAGGGCAACGGGCGCACCACGCAGAGCTGGGTTCCGACCGCCGACGTCTGGGAGACGGACGCCGAGGTCGTCTACGCCTTCGACCTTCCCGGCATCCCCGAGGACCAGATCTCGGTCGAGCTCGAGGACGGCGCGCTGACGATCAGCGCCGAGCGCGAGCGCCAGCACACGGTCGAGGACGGCAAGCCCTTCCGCTTCGAGCGCCGCTTCGGCACGTTCTCGCGCACGATCGGGCTGCCGCAGGGCGTCGAAGAGGAGAAGGTGAAGGCGCACTACGCGCAGGGCGTGCTCGAGGTGCACGTTCCGAAGCCGGAGCAGCCGAGGCCGCGCAAGATCGAGGTCGGCGTCGGCGGCGAGCACAAGACCATCGAAGGAATCAGCTCGCAGAGCTGACGCTCGGAAGCGGTACTGCGCGCGGTCGAGACCACCCTCCCGACCGCGCGCGGTTCCTTCGAGAGCGAGCGACCCCTGAGGACTCGCGCGCTAACTCGCCGCGAGCGCTTCGCGAATCCCGTCGCCCACGGTCTCGAGGTCGAGTGTCTCGCCCGTGACGTCGCGCAGCAGCTCGTCCGCGGTCGGCTTCTGGCCCTCCGCCCACAGCTCCCGCAGCAGTGAACCGGCCTCGCGCTTCGCGAACCACCCGTTCCCGAAGCGCTCGCGCAGATACGCGCGGAGCTGCGCCCCGAACGCCCAGGCGCGGAGGTATTGCGAGGCATAGAAGCCGTCGTCGATGTCGGCCAGGTAGTCGGACGAGGACGGCTCGACCTTCGTCGCCGCGGCGAGGAGCTCGACGTAGCGCGGCCGGAGCGAGGTGGGGTCGTCGCTCGAGTGGAACTCGAGCTCGTAGAGGAGCTTGGCGCAGTAGCGGCGCACGATCCAGAGCAGCTGTGTCGCCCCCTCGGCAGCGAACTCGTAGGGCCGCGGGAAGTCGAGCCGCCGCTCGAGCCAGACCGGGTCGATCGTGACGTGCTCGAGGAGCATCGCCCACCCCTCGGTGACCGCATTGTCGCCGAGGCGCTTCTCCTCCATCGACAGCGAGGGCGACGTGTGCGCGAAGTGCTCGGTGTGGCCGGCCTCGTGGAAGAGCGTCCGCCAGTCGTCGGGGCCACCCTGGGGCTTCAGCACGAGCACGATCCGCTGCGGGATCTCGATCGGCGCGCAGAACGCACGTGCGTCCTTCGTCGGCCGGTCGTCGAGGTCGAGCTCGACGTTCCGCTGCGCGCGCAGGTCGATTCCGAGGTCGCCCAGCGTCGCCTCGAGCGCAGGCAGCATCCCATCGGCGGGGAAGACCGGGTCCCACTCGGCGCCGCGCCACGCGCGGCCGACGTCCCACCGCTTCACCTCCGCGAGCGGGAGCCCGACCCGCGCGCGGAAGAAACGGTCGCCGGCCTCCGCCCAGAGCGCCTCCGTCGAGTCGAGAAAGCGGCGGCATTGCTCGGCGAGGTCGTCGAGCGGGAAGCCGAACCGGCGGTAGAGCTCGGTGTAGCTCTCGACGCCGAGACGAGCCGTCTCGCGTGCCACGACCTCGGCCGCGGTGAGGTGGAGCTCGTTCAGGTGCTCGTCCGTCAGCTCGTTGCGGGCCGCTTCGATCCGCTCCCGCGCCGCGCGGCCCTCCTCGTTCATGAGCCGCGGGCGGAGCATCCGGTACGGCACCTCCTCGCCGTCGACGGTCGCCTTCAGCGTCGCCTCGAGCTCGGCGACCTTCTCCGCCTCGTCGCTGACGAAGTTGCCGAGGTAGCCCTCGCAGGCGAACCTCCACAGCTCGCGCACCCGGCGGTTGCCGTCGACGGAGGCTCCGAGCGCGAGCGCGGTGTCGAGCCGGGTCAGCTGCTCGTGACGCTCGTAGATCGACCCGAGGTCGAGGGTCTCCTTGCGGCCGGAGAAGTGGAGGTACGTCTCCTCGTCCAGCTCCGCGATGAAGCGGTCGGCATCGGCGCTGAGCCCGTCGATCTCGCCTTGTAGGAGCGCCTCCGGCATGCGGGTTCGTAGGATAGACCCGTGCGCGAGATCAGCCTAACCACCGACCGGAAGACGCAGCTGATCGAGATCACGGACCGGGTGCGCGAGGCGATCGGCGACGCGAACGGCGGGTCGGCGGCGCTCGTGTACGTCCCGCACACGACGGCGGGCATCACGATCAACGAGCGCATCGATCCGGAGCTCGTGGAAGATCTGGAGAACGCGTTCCAGCGCGTCGTGAACGACGACTGGGACTGGAAGCACGAGGACGAGGACGGCCCCAACGCGCCCTCCCACGCGCGCGCCTCGCTCGCCTCGAGCCCGCAGGTCCTGATCCCGCTGCGGGGCGGCGGCCTCGCCCTCGGCACGTACCAGGGCGTCTTCTTCTGCGAGTTCGACGGCCCGCGCGAGCGCAAGATCTACGTGACGACGCTGGCCTGAGCGTCAGTACGCTGGCCGGATGGCCGCGCCCGTCAGCAAGGGGGAAGTGCTCGAGCTCGACGTGGAGTCGCTGGCCTACGGCGGCAACGGCGTCGCGCGGACCGACGGCTTCGTCGTCTTCGTCCGCCGAGGGCTCCCCGGCGACCGCGTCCGCGCCCGCGTGACGAAGGTCAAGCGCAGCCATGCCGAGGCGCTCGCGACCGAGGTCGTCCGCGCGGGCCCGCAACGGGTCGAGGCGCCGTGCGCGCACTTTCCGACCTGCGGCGGCTGCCGCTTCCAGGATCTCGCCTACGAGGAGCAGCTCGCGCAGAAGCAGCTCCAGGTGCGCGATGCCCTGCAGCGGCTGGGCGGCGTCGCCGAGCCGCCGCTGGAGGAGATCGTCCCCTGCGAGCCCGACATCTTCCACTACCGCAACAAGCTCGAGTACTCGTTCACGGCGGCGCCGTCGGGCTCGGCCCTCGGCTTCCACCGGGCCGGCCGGTGGGACGAGGTGCTCGAGGTCGAGAAGTGCTGGCTGGCCGACGATGTCGGCAACCGGATCCGAGACGCGGTGCGCGACTGGGCGCGCGAGGAGGGGCTCGAGGCGTACTCCCAGGAGGACGGCAGCGGCTATCTCCGCCACCTCGTCGTCCGCCAGGGCCGCAACACCGGACAGGCGCTCGTCCAGCTCGTGACGGCCGAGGGCGAACGGTTCGAGACGGGGTACCTCGTCGAGGTGCTGCGCCATTTCCCGGAGGTCGCCTCGATTCACTGGTCGATCAACGACACGCCTGCCGAGGTCACGAACCTGCCGACGCGTCTGCTCTGGGGCGAGGAGTGGATCGAGGAGGAGTTCTCGGGCCTCCGCTTCCGCGTCCGTCCCAACGCGTTCCTGCAGACGAACACGCCGATGGCCGAGCGCCTGTACGCGCTCGCGCGAGACGCCGCCGGGCTCGGCGCGCAGGAGACCGTCTGGGACCTCTACTGCGGCATCGGCACGATCGGGCTGTCGATGGCTGCCGACGCCCTCACCGTCTGGGGCATCGAGGTCTCGGAGGAGTCCGTCGCATGCGCGCTCGAGAACGCTGAGCTGAATGGCATCACGAACGCCGCCTTCTTCGCGGGCAATGTCGGCGAGGCCGTCGAGGAGCTGCTCGAGCGCTCCGGCGAGCCCGGGGTCGTGGTCGTCGATCCGCCGCGCGCGGGCCTGGCCGGAAAGGCGCTGCGGCGGCTGGGCCCCATCTGCGCGCCGCGGCTCGTGTACGTCTCGTGCAACCCCACCACGCTCGCCGGCGACGTCCGCGCGCTGCGCGACGAGTACGGCTACGAGCTCGAGCGCGTCACGCCGGTGGACATGTTCCCCCATACGCCGCACGTCGAATGCGTCGCCCTGCTGCAGCAGCCGACCGCCTGAGCGACGCGTTCGCCCGCGTCGAGACGGAGCGTCTGCTCCTGCGCCGGCCGGTGCACGACGACCTCGCCCAGCTGCACCGGATCCACTCCGATCCGCGGACGTGGGAGCACGGTCCAGAGTCGCACCACAGCAGCCGCGCCCATAGCGGCCGGCGACTCGCGCACTGGCTCGCGCACTGGGAGGCCCGCGGCTATGGCTACTGGACGGTCGAGCGAGACGGTCTGGCCGTCGGGTTCGGCGGGCTGATGCTCCTGCCGCGCTGGCAGGGACGGCGCGGCGACGCGCTCAACCTCTACTACCGGCTCGAGCCTGAGTCCTGGGGGCGGGGCTATGCGAGCGAGCTCGGCGTCGCGGCCGTCGAGCTGGCCGGCCGCGAGCTGCCGGAGCTGCCGGTCGTGGCGCGGATCCGGCAGGGCAACGGGCGCTCGGTGCGCGTCGCGCAGCGGATCGGCCTCTTGCGGCGGCCGGAGCTCGACGACGGCGAGTATCTCGTCTACGCGTCGGCCTGAGGCAGACGCGGCTTTCGCAGCCGCCGCCAGAGCAGGTCGGCGTTCGCGAGGAGGAACCCGAAGGAGAGGAAGGGCAGCGCCGGCAGCCCGCTGACGTCGATGACGTTCGTGAGCACGATCGTCAACGAGTACATCCCGGTCATCCCGATCCACGTCCAGACCGGACGCAGACGCCAGTGGGCGGCGGCTGCGAGGAAGAGGGCGTAGAAGAGGATGTCGGGCGGGCCGAGGTAGGCCGCCCCGCCTCCGGGAGCGAGGAACGCGACCGAGACGTTGGTGTAGATCGCGAAGTGGTGCTCCGTGATCTGGTGGGTGGGGCCGCGCCAGACCGAGATCGCGTCGACGAAGGGGATGATCACCGCGATGAGCACCACCCACGAGAGCTCCTCGAAGAGGTGGAGGAACGTCCACCCGGCGAAGACGGCCGCCCAGAGCTTCGCGAAGTTCGCCGCCAGCCCCCAGCCCGCCTCGGTGCAGCCGAGCGCGACGAGCGCGAGGAGAACGGCCGTCACCAGCAGCTCCCGCGGCCACCGCGCGAGCGGCAGCGCGAGGAGTACGAGCCCCAGCGTCGCCGGCAGGACGGCGGCGGCCACGACCGCGATCGCAGGCCAGAGGCCGACGCGTGCCAGGTGCGGCGCGACGACGAACCACGCGCCCACGGCCGCGCCGAGCACGATGAAGGCCTCGACCCGCAGGCGGGCATGCGCTAGTACGGCGGCGTCGAGCTCCACCACTCGCCGAGCACCTTGAAGGCGTTCCAGAAGGCCGTCTTGGACGGCTGCTCGTCGAGCGACTCGTCGATGTCGGGCGTGACGAGCCCCTGGATCGTCG
Organism: Gaiellaceae bacterium; assembly: GCA_039583515.1. GTDB lineage: Bacteria > Actinomycetota > Thermoleophilia > Gaiellales > Gaiellaceae > Palsa-739. The sequence continues at coordinate 11,978 of JAVKST010000045.1, read as the reverse complement.
GCGTGAACTCCTGCAGCTCACCCTGGAGGGGCTTCAGCCCGTGGGCGAGCGGGAAGCGCGTCGCGTTGAGGAAGGCGAGCGCGTCCGCGCCCATGACGACGACGAGCTTCGGCTGGACGATGTGCAGCTCGCGCAGGAGGAACGGCCGCGACTCCTCCTCGTCTTCGCCCGCGAACTTGAGGCAGTTCGTCCCGTAGATCGCCATGGGGTCGACGTGGAGCCGCTGCAGTGACTTGAGCAGCGCGTTGCCCGCCCGGCCGTAGAAGGCCACGCCCTCCTGCAACTCCGAGGCCTGCGGCGCGTGTTTGAGGAGGAAGACGTCGGCGAGCGGGTGCCCCGAGCCGAGCACGGGAACGCGGCCCCCGCCTCCGGCCTGTGCGATCTCGTCCCCGAGCGTGTTGATCTCGGTGATGGCCTTTTGCAGGTACTTCTCGTAGATCTCGTTGGTCGCCACGGTTACGGGGGTCAACGGGTCGGTTCCAAGGGCGGCTCGACCATGCCCCGCGTTCCTTCGACGCGCCGGGGCGGGTGCCTTCTCTGCGCCAGGCTAGGGGCGCGCCGACCAGTCGGATCTCGACCTGCGCGCCGACCGAGCTAGTGACGTCGCGGGCAACGTTACCGGCCACATCACTAGCGAACGCGTTCCTTCGCCTGCGCCACCCACTTGAGCCCCTGCAGGTAGACGAGCGACTTCGGCCGCCGCACGACCTCCGCGCTGTGGAGCGAGACGAGGAACTCCTCCGGCCCGTCGAAGCGGCGCATGCGAACGGCCCCGGTCCCGACGCCCGCGAGCACGTGGGCGTCGGACCCCGCACCGGGCGTGAGGTTGTACTTACGCGCGAAGCGCAGCGCCTCGTCGTTGTAGGCCTCGAACAGGAGCCGCGCGTTGTACACCTCGAGCACGTCGATCTCCGCCAGATGCCGGTGGAGCGTCGCCGGTTTCGGGATCGCGTGCATCCGGTCGAACGGGTGCGGGACGTAGACGAGGCCACCCTGGCCGCGAATCGCCTCGACCGTCTCGCCGAACGACATCCCGCGCGGGACCTCCTCGCGGAGGAACAGCCCGATGACCTCGCCCTGGCCCGCGGTCTTCACCTCCTCGCCGGCGATGACGAGGATCCGTCGGCCGCGCGCGCGCTCCGCCGCCTCCAGCGCGCCGCCGAGGACGTTGTGGTCGGTGACCGCGATCGCCCCGAGGCCCTGTGCCTCGGCGTGGTCGAGCAGGTCGTCGATCTCGATCGAGCAGTCGTGCGACCAGCTCGTGTGCAGGTGGAGGTCGGCGAGGATCCAGTCCCGCTCCGGGGAGGTCGCGGCGCCCGGACGGCGCCGCCGGCGCGCGAGCGCGCCGTAGATGTCCTCGACGCGATCGGCGAGCGCCTCCATGCTCTCGCCTGCCGCGGCCTCCCGTCCCTGCTCGACCCGATGGGCGCGGTACGCCTCGTCGTCGATCAGCCGCGCGGCCTCCGCTGCGGCGAGCTCGGGCTGCAGCCCCCTTCCCGGGGGAGCGGCGACGGCGGCGCCCGCCAGCCGCGCCTCGGGCACGATCCGCGCCAGCCCCTCGAGCGCTGGGACGAAGACCGCCGCCGACCGCAGCAGCTCGGCCCGGCCGCTGCCGTCGAGCGCGGTGCGGACGCGCATGCGGCCGCGCAGGCGCCGGGAGACGGCGGGGCGCGACGACGCAACGCGCGTGCGGAGGACGACGAGGTGCCACTCCGGCTGCTCCGTCAGCTCCCGCACGAGCGCCCGCAGGGCGGGCCGCTCGGCCTGGCGCCACTCGAGCACGACGAGCTTCCGCTTCGCGGCCGGCCGGAACAGCCGCGCGTCGACGCCGTGCGGCACGACGTCGTAGCGGCCGGGGAACCGAGCCGCGGCCGCCTCGGCGACCTCGGGGCTCGTCGCGAGCAGCGCGTCGATCCGTCCGAGCAGCCTCTCGCGCTGGGCGCGCCCCGGCGGGTAGCCGAGCCGATCGGCGGAGAAGAACGTCGCCGCCGTCAGGGCGTCCGAGTCGCGCAGGGCGAGGTAGGAGAGGCTCGGCAGCGCCGGCTCGAATCCGTGCACGACGTCGAAGCGGCCACGCGCCAGCGCGAGCGAGAGGCTGGCACGCACACCCACGGGCACGCCCATCCGGCTGCGCCGCGAGATCGGCACCGCAGGCCCGAGCGCGATCAGCTCGGGTTCGCCGAGGCCGTCGAGCAGCGCACGCCGCCCGGCGGCGAGGTCGCGCGCGCGGTTCGACGGGGCGAGGACCGTGACGGCGTGGCCGCGGCGGCGGAGTTCGCACGCGAGGCCGTCCACGTGCTCGTTGACCGCGTGCGGCTGCGACCACGCGAACGGCGTGACGAGGGCGACGCGCATGCCTCGGGCGAGTGTAGTGTCCCTTGCAGGCGACGGGGCTGGTGCGGTACGTTCGCGGCGGCCTGCGGTGGTCGAGCGGCTCTCCTGCGGCAGGAGGTGGGACATGCAGGGGACGTCGCCTCAGGTGCGGAGGCTGCAGCTGGCGGATCCGCTCCAGACAGGACCGGACGTCGAGGCGCTGCAGCGGCTGCTCGCGCCATACGACCCGGGCCCCGTCGACGGGCGGTACGGGCCGCTGACCGCGGCCGCGGTCGAGCGCGCGAAATGGGAGCTCGGATACCCCGAGGTCCAGTGCAACCGGAGCGCGGCGCCGAGGCTCGTGCAGTATCTCCAGGGCGCTCCGCTCCCGCCGGCCTACGCCGCGCGGGCGGAGGCGCGGCAGCAGGCGCGCCGTCAGGCGCACGCGCTGCGCGCGGCAGTCGTGGCGAACGCACGCTGGGCGATCGCGCACGAGCCCGAGATCCACTACGCCGAACTGCGCCCGATCGACGCGCTCCGCGAGCCGCGGCGGCTGCCGCTCACAACCGACTGCTCGGGCCTCGTCACCCTCTGCTACGCGTGGGCGCGCGCGCCGGACCCGAACGGCCTCGGCTACAGCGGGCAGGGCTGGACGGGGACGCTGCTCGCGCATCTGAAGCCCGTCGCGGTCGACGCCGCCCGGCCGGGCGACCTCGTCGTGTGGGGGCCGCGGCCGGGGAGGCACGTCGCGCTCGTGCTCGAGGCGGGCGCCGACCCGCTGCTCTGCTCGCACGGGCAGGAGCGCGGGCCGGTCGCAATCCGCTTCAGCGTCGAGTCGCGCTATCAGCCGCGGCCGGCGACCTGGCTGAGCGGGCTCGAGTAGCGCTACTCGGCGGCGGCGGGTGCCTGCGCCGGCGCCTGCCGGCGGTACCTCTCGATGAACTCCTCCGTCTGCTCGTACGCGTCGTCGTCCGGGATCTGCACCGGCGGCGACTTCATCAGGTACGAGCTCGGCGCGGACAGCGAGCCGGAGAGGCCGTTGTTCAGCGCGAGCTTCGCCAGCCGGACGGCGTCGATCACGATGCCGGCCGAGTTCGGCGAATCCCAGACCTCGAGCTTGAGCTCGACGTTGAGCGGGACGTCCCCGAACGAGGAGCCCTCCATCCGGATGTATGCCCACTTGCGGTCGGTCAGCCACGGCACGTAGTCCGACGGGCCGACGTGGACGTTCCCGGCGCCGAGGTCGTAGTCGAGCATCGACGTGACGGCGTTCGTCTTCGAGATCTTCTTCGACTCGAGGCGCTCGCGCTCGAGCATGTTGAGGAAGTCCGAGTTGCCGCCGACGTTGAGCTGCATCGTCTTGTCGAGGTGGACGCCGCGCTCGCGGAACAGGCTCGTGAGCACGCGATGCGTGATCGTCGCGCCGACCTGCGACTTGATGTCGTCGCCGATGACGGGGACGCCGGCGTCCTGGAAGCGCTTGTTCCAGTAGTCCTCGCGCGCGATGAAGACCGGCATGCAGTTCACCATCGCGCACCCGGCCTCGAGGATCTGCTCCGCGTACCACTTGGTCGCGGCCTCTGAGCCGACGGGAAGGTAGTTGACGACGACGTCGGTGTTCGTCGCCTTGAGGATCCCGACGATGTCGGCGGTCTCGCCCGGCGACTTCTCGACGACCTGAGAGAGGTACTTGCCGATGCCGTCGTGCGTCATGCCGCGCGAGACCGTCACGCCGGTCTTCGGCACGTCCGCGAACTTGATCGTGTCGTTCGGGTGCGCCCAGATCGCGTCGGCGAGGTCCACGCCGACCTTCCCCTTGACGACGTCGAACGCGGCCGTGAACTCGATGTCGCTGATGTGGTAGCCGCCGAGGTTGACGTGCATCAGACCCGGGACGAACTGGTCGTCCGGCGCGTCCTCGTAGTACTCGACGCCCTGGAGCAGCGAGTTGGCGCAGTTGCCGACGCCGATGATCGCGACGCGGACTTTGTCGTTACTGGACATTGGTCCCTCCGAGCAGTTGCTTGCGGACGTGCAAGATGCGCTGGACGACGGTGAGCCAGGCGGTCGCCGCGAGGAAGGCGATCGCCCACGGCAGGCCGCCCCACGGCGCGAAGACGAGCCCCGCCGTGATCACGACGACGCGCTCGGCGCGGGAGCCGAGGCCGACGTCGCCGCGGAGGCCGAGAGCCTCGGCTCGGGCGCGGGTGTAGGAAACGAGGAAGGAGCCGACGACGGCGGCGACGGCGACGGCGACGGCCCAGCCGCGGCCCTCGTGCGCGAACACGAGCGCGATCGCGGTGAGCATCGCGCCCTCGCCGACACGGTCGGTGGTCGAGTCGAAGAACGCGCCGAAGGGCGTCGTCTTCCCGCCGGCGCGAGCGAGTGCCCCGTCGAGGATGTCGAGCAGCGAGCCGAGGACGAAGACGCCGGCGGCGAGCCAGTAGAAGAGGAGCTTACCGTGCGTCTCGAACGGGACGAGCGCGGCGGCCGCGAGACAGAGCGAGACGCCGGCCGTCGTGAGGACGTTCGGGGTGACGCGCGTGCGCGCCAGCCCGGTGACGGAGCGGCTCGCGAGCGTGCGGGCCCCGGTCGTGTAGCCGGTCTTGACGCGACGCAGCCGTGGGGTCTGGTTCATCTCCAGCATCGCAATCCTGCTATGCCGACTATAGCATGTTTGCGATGGCCACCAGGCCGGCCCGCCTCAGGATTCCCGGGACGTGCGCCGTGAAGGCGAGCGAGAACACGGCGACGCCGATCCCCGCGAACACGTCGAGCAGGTAGTGGTTCGCGGTCGCGACGACGCAGAACCAGACCCAGGCGGGCCAGAGCGCCCAGAGCGCCTTCGCCCACCGCGTCCGGCAGGAGAGGACGAGGGACCAGCTGACGATCAGCGCATCCGCGGCGTGGAGGCTCGGCATCGCCGCGTACGGGTTGCCGATCGAGTGCAGGAGCGCGCTCGACTGGTTGACGCCGGCGACGAATCCCTGGGCGGGGAACATCCACGGCGGCGCCGTCGGCATAACCGCGAAGCCGACGAGGCCGATCAGGTTCGCCAGCAGGATCGTGTTCCGGAAGCGTCCGAAGCGCTCGTACCTGCGTAGGTAGACCCAGAGCAGCGCCAGCCCGATCACCGTGAACTCCGAGTTCCAGTACGTCCAGGCCGCCGCCGTCAGGAGCAGGTGCGACGAGTCGGCGATCCGCTGCACGGTCTGCTCGAACAGGTGGTGGGTCAGCCGGCGCTCGAAGTCGATCACGCGCAGGCCGTTGACGAACGCCTGGGTCGGGTTGCGGTCGGCGACGCTGCGGACGGCGAGGTAGGAGAAGTAGAAGCCGAACCAGATCACGACCTGGGTGCCGAAGTGCACCCAGCCTCGCGGTAGCACCCTCCGGCCTGCGGCCACGACCGTCCGCACGGGCGGAACTCTATCCCTGCGCCCTTGCGCGCGACGCGGCCTCCGCTAGCCGCCGATGTACGACATCTCCACCTTCGGGAGGGGCGTCGTCGCGGCGGTGCGGAGCTCCGAATAGCGGTCGGTGCGCCGCGTCCAGATCGAACGCAGGAGGTCCGCGAGCTCGTCGTCGGAGGCGTCGAGGCGCAGCGGCGCGCGCAGGTCGTGGCCGCGCGCGGCGAACAGGCACGTGTACAGCCGGCCCTCGGCCGAGAGCCGCGCCCGCGAGCAGCCGCCGCAGAACGGCTTCGTCACGGATGCGATCACGCCGATCTCTCCGGCGCCGTCGGCGTAGCGGAAGCGGAGAGCGGTCTCGTCCGCACGCGCCGCCGGTAGAGGCTCGAGCGGCCAGCGCTCGCCGATGCGGCGCACGATCTCCTCGGCGGCCACGACGTCCTCCAGCCGCCACCCGTTCGTCGAGCCGACGTCCATGTACTCGATGAAGCGCAGCGTGTGGCCGGTGCCGCGGAAGTGCTCTGCGAGCGCGAGCACGTCGCCGTCGTTGACGCCGCGCTTGACGACCGCATTCACCTTCACCGGCAGCTCGGCGGCGGCGGCGGCGCGGATGCCGTCGAGGACGCGCTGCACCGGGAAGTCGACGTCGTTCATCGCCCGGAACGCGGCGTCGTCGAGCGAGTCGAGGCTGACGGTGACGCGGTCGAGACCGGCCGCGGCCAGCGCCTCGGCCTTCTGCGCGAGCAGCGAGCCGTTCGTCGTCAGTGCGAGCTCCAGCCCCGGAACCGCGTGCAGCAGCTCGACGAGGTGCTGGACGTTGCGGCGGACGAGCGGCTCGCCGCCGGTGATCCGCACGGTGCGCACGCCCAGGCGCGCGAAGAGCGCCGCCACGCGCGCGAGCTCCTCGAGCGAGAGCAGCTCGCGACGCTCGAGGAAGGCGTAGTCGCGGCCGAACACCTCTTTCGGCATGCAGTAGACGCAGCGGAAGTTGCAGCGGTCGGTGATCGAGATGCGCAGCGTCTCGAGCGGGCGGCCGAGGCGATCGAGGAGCGGCTCCACCCGCTGAGCGTACCCGCCGGCCGTGCGCGCGACTCGCGCGCTACTCGGCCCAGACCTTGGTGAGCTCGACGATCGTCGCGGCGGCCAGGCCCATGTCCTCCACGCAGATCCACTCGCGCTCGCTGTGGGCGTCGTGGCCGCCGGTGAAGATGTTCGGCGTCGGCAGGCCCATCTCGGTCAGCGCGGACCCGTCGGTGCCGCCGCGGATCGCCGTGCGCTGCGGCTCGAGGCCCACGCGGCGGACCGCCTCCTCGAGGTTGGCGACGATCTCCGGGTGCCGCTCGAGCGCGTCGCGCATGTTCCGGTACTGGATGCGGCTGTCGATCTCGATCGAGCAGCGCGGCTCTGCGGCGGCCACCTCCTCGGCGATGCCGCGGAGGAAGGCGACGTGCTCCTCGAGCAGGTCGTCTTCGAAGTCGCGCGCGATCAGCCTGAGCTCGACCTCCGACGCCTTGCCCGTGATCGCGGCCGGATGGACGTATCCCTCGCGTGCTTCCGACGTCTCCGGCGAGAGCCGGTCGCGGGGCAGGCGCGAAACGATCTCGGCCGCGAGCTTGATCGCGTTCACGAGCTCGCTCTTCGCCCAGCCCGGGTGGATCGCGCGGCCCTGGATCCGCATCACGACCTGCGCGCCGGAGAAGGTCTCCGCCTGCACCTCGCCGGCCGTCGAGCCGTCGACGGTGTACGCCGCGTGCGCACCGAAGCGCTGGAGCGGAAAGTGGATCACGCCGCGGCCGATCTCCTCGTCCGGGTTGAACGCGATCTTGACCGGCCCGTGCGGCAGCTCCGGATGCGCGGCGAGATGGGCGGCCGCAGCCATGATCTCGGCGACGCCGGCCTTGTCGTCCGCGCCGAGCAGCGTCCGCCCGTCCGTCGTGATCAACTCGTGGCCGACGTGTTCGAGAAGCTCGGGCGACTCCTCTGGGCGGATCGCCTGACCCGAGTCGCCGAGCCGGATCTCGCCGCCCTCGTAGCGGATGCGCTGCGGCTCCACGCCGGCGCCCGTCACCTCCTGCGCCGTGTCGACGTGCGCGAAGAACGCGATCACCGGGACGTCGTGGTCGACGGTCGCCGGCAGCGTCGCCGTGACGTAGCCGTGCTCGTCGAGCTCGACCTCTGCCAGTCCGATCTCCGCCAGCTCGTCGCGGAGGAGGCGCAGCAGGTCGAGCTGCTTCTCGGTGCTCGGATACGTGTGGGAGCTCTCGTCCGACTGCGTGTCGATCCGGACGTAGCGCACGAAGCGGCCGGCCGCGTCCTCGGCGAGACGCGCGGCGAGCGCGGCTGGCGTCTCCGTGGCCACGACGCGAGTGTACGTTCGGAGCGTGCGCGCACGTCTCGTCCAGCTCTACGCCGGCCTCCTGCTCTACGGCCTCAGCTCCTCGCTGCTGGTGCTGGCGCGCCTCGGCCTCGACCCGTGGGACGTCTTCCACCAGGGGCTCGCCCGTCACTCGCACCTCGCGATCGGCACGTGGACGATCATCGTCGGCGTCGTCGTGCTCCTGCTCTGGATCCCGCTGCGACAGCGGCCAGGCATCGGCACGCTCAGCAACGTCGTCCTCGTCGGCGCGACGATGGACCTCATCCTCGGGCACGTGCACTCGCCGCACGCGCTCGCGGCGCGCATCGGCTGCCTCGTCGCGGGCGTCTTCCTCTGCGGAGTCGCGACCGGCGCCTACATCGGCGCCGGGCTCGGGCCCGGCCCGCGCGACGGGTTGATGATCGGGCTCGCCGCGCGTGGCCATTCGATCCGCGTGGCACGCACCGGCATCGAGCTGACCGTGCTCGTCACCGGCTGGCTGCTTGGCGGCACCGTCGGCGTCGGCACGGTCGCCTACGCTCTCGCGATCGGGCCGCTCGCGCACGTCTTCGTGCCGCGCTTCTCGCGCGGCCACCGCGTGCCGGAGCAGGCGCTGGAGGCCATATAGCGGCCGTCGGCCTCGCGCTGCTCTCGGCGTTCCTGTTCGGCGCGATGAGCGTCGCCCTGCGCTTCGCGCTGCAGCGGGAGCGGGACGCGTCGCTCGGAACGCTCGCGACGGTCTCGTGCGCGCTCGTCGTCGGGCTTGTCGCGGCCGCGGCCGAGGCGCCGTCGCGCGGGCTCCACCTCGAGCGGGCGTGGCCGTTCGCGCTCGCTGGGCTGTTGTCGCCGGGAGCGGCGCAGCTTCTCGTGACGTTGGCGATCCGCGAGTCGGGCGCGTCGCGCGTCTCGATGGTGTTCGGGACGGCGCCGCTCGTGTCGGTCACGATCGCCCTCCTCGTCCTCGGCGAGCCGGTGCGGGTCCCGCTCCTCGCCGGCGCCGTCCTCGTCGTCATGGGCGGGGTGGAGCTAGCGCGGGAGCGGGGGAGGCCCGGGCACCTGCGGCGAATCGGCCTCCTCTACGCGTTCGCGGGCGCGACCCTGTTCGCCGTCCGCGACAACCTCGTCCGCCACCTCGCGACCGGCGCCACTGCGCCCCCGCCTGCCGTCGCCGCCGTCGCGGCGCTCGTCGGGGGCGGCGTGCTCGTCCTCGCCTGGGTCCGCCGCGGGATCGGCAGGCGCTGGCTTCCGTTCGTTCCGGCGGGCCTGCTCTTCGGCGGCTCCTACGTCTCGCTCTTCGAGGCGTACTACCGCGGCCGGGTCACGGTCGTCGCGCCGCTCGTCGCGATCGAGTCGCTGTTCGGAGTCGGCCTCTCGGCGCTGCTCCTGCGCCGCTCCGAGCTTGTCGGCCGGCGGCTGATCGCGGGCGCGCTGCTGATCGTCGCGGGAGGTGCGCTGATCGGCGCCGTGCGCTGAGCGGAGGTTTCGGCCGGGCCCGGTATCTGCTATAAAGAGGCTTAGATTTTCTCAATCAGGAGGCAAGAGCAGAACATGGCCAAGACCATCGGCATCGACCTGGGAACGACGAACTCGTGCATGGCCGTCCTCGAGGGCGGCGAGCCGACCGTCATCCCGAACGCCGAGGGCGGGCGCACCACCCCGTCCGTCGTCGCGTTCACGAAGGACGGCCAGCGGCTCGTCGGCGCCCCGGCGCGGCGGCAGCAGGTCACCAACCCGCAGAACACGATCTTCTCGATCAAGCGCTTCATGGGGCGCAAGTTCGACGAGGTCACCGAGGAGATGACCATCGTCCCGTACGAGGTCGAGCAGGGCCCGAACGGCGACGTGCGCGTGGAGGCCGAGGGCAAGCAGTACGCGCCGCCCGAGATCAGCGCGATGATCCTCCAGAAGCTGAAGCAGGACGCCGAGGCGTATCTCGGCGAGCCCGTGACGGACGCCGTGATCACCGTTCCGGCCTACTTCAACAACGCCCAGCGCGAGGCGACGAAGGACGCCGGCAAGATCGCCGGCCTCGACGTCCTGCGCATCATCAACGAGCCGACGGCGGCCTCCCTCGCATACGGGCTGGACAAGGAGTCCGACCAGACGATCCTCGTCTTCGACCTCGGCGGCGGCACGTTCGACGTGTCGGTGCTCGAGCTCGGCGACGGCGTCTTCGAGGTCAAGTCGACCGCCGGCGACAACCACCTCGGCGGCGACAACTTCGACAAAGCCGTCGTCGACTGGATGGTCGCGGAGTTCAAGAAGGACCAGGGCATCGACCTCGCCGCCGACCGGATGGCGCTCCAGCGCCTGTACGAGGCTGCGGAGAAGGCGAAGATCGAGCTCTCGTCGACGATGACGACCCAGATCAACTTGCCGTTCGTCACGGCGACGCAGGAGGGCCCCAAGCACCTCGACCTCGCGCTGACGCGGGCGAAGCTCGAGGAGATCACGGCCGACCTGCTCGAGCGCACCGTCGGCCCGACGAAGCAGGCGCTCTCCGACGCGGGCCTCGACGCGTCGAAGATCGACCACGTCGTCCTCGTCGGCGGCATGACCCGGATGCCCGCCGTCCAGGAGAAGGTCAAGGAGCTGATCGGCAAGGACCCGCACAAGGGCGTCAATCCCGACGAGGTCGTCGCGGTGGGCGCCGCCCTCCAAGCCGGCGTGCTCAAGGGCGAGGTCAAGGACATCCTCCTGCTCGACGTCACGCCGCTCTCGCTCGGGATCAAGACGAAGGGCGACGTGATGACGAAGCTGATCGAGCGCAACACGACGATCCCGACGAAGAAGTCCGAGGTCTTCACGACAGCCGAGGACAACCAGCCGTCGGTCGAGATCCAGGTGCTGCAGGGCGAGTCGGAGATGGCGGCCTTCAACAAGACGCTCGGTCTCTTCCAGCTCGTCGGGATCCCCCCGGCGCCGCGCGGCATGCCGCAGGTCGAGGTCACCTTCGACATCGACGCGAACGGCATCATCAACGTCTCCGCCAAGGATCTCGGTACCGGCAACGAGCAGCAGGTGCGGATCGAGGGCGGCTCGGGCCTGTCCGAGGGCGAGGTGCAGGAGATGATCCGCAACGCGGAGGGCCACGCCGACGAGGCGCGCCGGCTGCGCGAGGTCGCGGACACGAAGAACATGGCCGAGACGCTCGCCTACCAGACCGAGCGCTCGCTCTCCGAGCACCGCGACAAGCTCGACGAGTCCGAGGCCTCGACGATCGAAGGCCGGGTCATGGAGCTGCGCCAGGCGCTCGAGGGCGACGACCTCGCCGAGATCCGGGCCAAGACGGACGCGCTGCAGCAGGCGTCGCACAAGCTCGCCGAGGCGGTTTACGCCGAAGCGGCCGCGCAGGCGCAGGCAGGCGCAGCGAGCGGCGGTGACGGCGCGGCGGCCGACTCCGGCGACGATGTCGTCGAGGAGGGCGAGTACGAGGTCGTCGACGAGGAGGCTCCGACCGCGTGAGCGACGAGCAGCTCCAGCAGGAAGAGCAGGTCGAGCCGGTCGAGGAGACGCAGGAGGTGGACGACCGCCTCCTGCGCCTCGCCGCCGACTTCGAGAACTACAGGAAGCGCGCGGCGCGAGAGCGGCAGGAGTACGTGGCGCTGGCGAACGAGCGGCTGATCGGAGAGCTGTTGCCGATCCTAGACGACCTCGAGCGCGCCCTCGCGGCGGCCGAGGAGCATCAGGAGGCGAAGCTCGAGGAGGGCGTCCGCCTCGTCCACCGCTCGCTCGCGTCGCTGCTCGAGCGGCACGGCGTGACGGCGATCGTGACGGACGGCAAGTTCGACCCGCACGTCCACGAGGCGCTGCTGTCGCAGCCGTCGGAGGCGGAGGAGGGCTCGGTGCTCGACGTCGTCCAGAAGGGCTACAGGCTCGGCGACCGTGTCGTGCGCCCGGCC
>JAVKST010000044.1:2682-18638 GCA_039583515.1 Gaiellaceae bacterium | reverse complement strand
CGAGCTCTTCCCGACGCTGGAGCAGCGGCGCTACCCCGACGAGAAGGTCTACTCGCCGGACGAGTACATCGCGCTGATCGCGACCCACTCGGAGAACATCGCGCGCCCGCCCGAGCAGCGGGAGGAGCTTTTCCGCCGCCTGCACGCGCGCGTCGCGGCGCAGGGAACCGTCCGGAAGCTCGTCGTCTACGAGCTGACGGTCGCCTTTCGTTAGCGAGGAAACGCTGCGCGTTTCCTCGCTGGAATGGCTGCGTCGTGCGCTCGCGTTACTCGCCTACGGCCGGATGCTCGATTCGAGCTGCACCGTCCAGTCAGTGCGGCAAGCGCGGCGGCGTAGCCGAGCCGCAGGCGACCGCTACGACGCCGCCGCAATAGCGAGCGCGCACTGGTCAGCATGCGCGCGAGCGACAGGTGAGCGATCCCGAACCTCGCGTCAGCCCCATATGCCTTCAGCACGAAGCCGGCGGGAGACCGCGCTCTCCCGCCGGCGAAGTTCCTCGGCAGAGCGAGCGAAAGCGCCGGCTTCGCGAGCTATCGCCCGAGGTAAGCCCGTCTCAGGTCCTCGTGCTCGCGTAGCTCGGCGGCGGGGCCTTCGAGGACGAGGCGGCCGGTCGACAGCACGTAGCCGCGGTCGGCGATCGAGAGCGAGACGTTCGCGTTCTGCTCGACGACGAGCATCGCGACGCCGGACTCGTGCACCTCGCTGATGATCTCGAAGCTCCTCTCGACGAGGATCGGCGCGAGGCCCATCGACGGCTCGTCCATCAGCAGCAGCTTCGGCTTCCCCATCAGCGCTCGGCCCATCGCGACCATCTGCTGCTCGCCGCCCGACATCGTCCCTGCGAGCTGAGAGCGCCGGTCGTACAGGAGCGGGAACAGGTCGTAGACGCGGTCGAAGTCCTCCTTGGCGCCGCCACCGTTCAGGTATGCGCCCATCTGGAGGTTCTCGAGCACCGTCATCGGCCCGAACAGGCGCCGGTTCTCGGGGACGATCGCAATGCCCTTGCCGATCCTGTAGCTGGTCGACCGCGTCGTCACGTCCTCGCCCGCGAAGCGGACGACGCCGTTGCGTGGACGCACGATGCCGAGCACCGTCTTCAGCGTCGTCGACTTTCCCGACGCGTTCCCGCCGAGCAGGCAGACGAGCTCGCCGGGCCCGACCTCGAGGTTCAGGCCCTGGAGGATGTGGATCGGCCCGTAGTAGGTGTCGATCGCCTCCAGCCGCAGCAGCGGCGTTGACTGTTGCTCCGGCACCGGCAGAGCCGGCGCCTCCGCTTCGCCGCCTCCGTCGAGCCTACGGCGGCCCGCGGCTCCGTTGCCGCTCGTCGCGCTCATTTCCTCGCGGTGGCGCTCGCGCCGAGGTAGGCCTCGACGACGCGCGGGTCGGTCGCGACGGCCTCGAAGCTGCCCTCGGCGATCTTCACGCCGTGGTCGAGCGCGACGACGCGGTTGGAGATGCCCTCGACGACGTGCATGTCGTGCTCGATCAGGAGGATCGTGTAGCCGCCCTCGTCGCGCAGCTTGCCGATCAGCTCAGTGATCTCGTGTGTCTCGACCGGGTTCATCCCCGCCGCCGGCTCGTCGAGCAGGAGGATGCGCGGCCGGGTCGCCGTCGCGCGCGCAATCTCGAGGCGCCGCCGGTTCGCGTAGGAGAGCGAGTACGCGGGCTGGTTCCAGCGGTAGCCCATCAGGCGCTCGCCGAAGAACGCGAGCCGCTCCTGGGCGAACGCGTGAATCTCCCGATCCTCCCGCCGAGCCCGCGGCAGCTGGAGCATCTGCTCGAGGATCGTCGACTTCGTCCGGCCGTACTGCGCCGACATGACGTTCTCCTTGACGCTCATGTTGAGGAAGAGCCGAAGCGTCTGGAACGTGCGCGCGACGCCGCGCTGGGTGATCCTGTGCGGCGAGAGCCCGAGCAAGCTCTTACCGTCGAGGAGGATGTCGCCCGCGTCGGGCCGGAAGACGCCGGTGATCAGGTTGAAGACGGTCGTCTTCCCCGCGCCGTTCGGGCCGATCAGGCTGACGATCTCGTGCTCGTTCACGTGGAGCTCGAGAGCGTCGATCACCTTGAGCCCCCCGAACGAGACGCTGATGTCGTTGAGCTCGAGGAGCGGCTGCGCGCTCATACGATCTCCACGCGGTTCGTCCCGAACAAGCCACTGGGCTTGGTGGCCATCAGGACGATCAGGATCACGCCGAGGAAGAGCGGCCGCGTGGTCGGATTCTGCTCGATCAGGACGTTCTCCCAGACGAACGCGGCGCCCCAGAGCACAGGCACGAGCAGCACCCAGCGCCGCCAGCCGTGCAAGATGGTGAGGGTGAGCACGAGCGCGATGAGGAGCACGAACGCGTAGTTGCCGATCCGGAAGTTGCTGACCGTGTAGGTGTTGGCCGGCAGGACGAGCCAGTGATGGAGGACGTCGGAGAGGAACCCGTGCTGCGCGTACGTGTTCTGGCCGGTCGCGAGTGGGCCGCGGACGCCGCGCGGCCACACGGCGCGCACGATCTCGTTCAGAACGACGCCGAACGCCGCGAGCCCGGCGAGGACGCCGGCCAGCAGTCGCCACGGGCGGACCTTCGCGACGAGGCCGATCAGCAACCCGGCGTAGAAGACCCACCTCGCGTCGGCCGGATGCGTTAGCACCTCGAGCATCACGTTGATGACGACCGCGCCGAAGACGACGCCGCCGAGGCTGCCGGCGCCGCCGAGGATCACCATCGCATAGACGGTGATCAGCAGCTGGAACGAGTAGGTCTGCGGGAAGACGCCCTGGTAGTACGCGCCGTTGATCGCGCCCGCGAAGCCCGCGATGCCGGCGCCTACGGCGATCGCCAGCAGCATCAGCCACTTCACGGGCATCCCCATCAGCTCGGCCGCGAGCGGGTCGTCGCGAAGCGCGCGCCACGCGCGGCCCGTGCGGGAGTTGTTGACGAACGTGAGCGCGATCACGATGACGGCGAACCCCGCGAGCGCGACCCACAGGTAGTCGCGCGCGTCGTTGAGGTCGTGCCCGAAGAGGCGCCACGGATCGGTCTGGATCAACCCGCTCGCGCCGCCGGTCACGTCGTGCCCCGTCCCGCTGAAGCCGAGCCAGTTCCACTGGGAGCCGTTCGTCGTGAAGTTGTTGAAGATCTCGAGGAAGAAGAGCGTCACGATCGCGAGGTAGTCCCCGCGCAACCGGCGCGAGGGAAGCGCGAGCAGGAAGCCGAGGACGATCGTCGCGGCGACGACGACCGGCACCGTCTGCCAGGTTGCCCAGTGGGTCAGGAGCACCGAGCCGTCCGGGAGGTGGCCACGGGAGAGCACGGCGTACAGGTACGCCGCGAAGCCGTAGAACGCGATGTAGCCCAGGTCGAGCAGGCCCGCCCAGCCGACGGCCACGTTGAGGCCGACGGCGAGCAGCACGTAGAGCATCGTGTCGGCTGCGACGCCGATGACGTAGCCGTTCGAGGTCAGGAACGGGATCGCTGCCGCGCCGACGACGAACAGTGCGAGCAGGACGAGCCGCGGAGTCCGCTCGGCGGCTCTGGCGACCGGGGCGAGCAGGCCGCCGGGCCCCGTAATCCGCTCGCCCGAGCGGAGAACCCATTCGTCGACCCCGATCTGCGGGCCGGTCGCCGGGCCGGGCGTCGGAAGCTCGGCCGACATCAGACCTTCTGGAGGATCGGCGTCCCGCGGATCCCGGTCGGCCGGAAGAGCATGAAGACGATGAGCACGGAGAAGACGATCAGATCCTGGAACGAGGACGACAGGTAGCCGGTGGTGAGGGACTCGGCGACACCGATCAGGAGACCCCCGAGCATCGCGCCGCCGATGTTGCCGATGCCGCCGACCACTGCCGCCGTGAACGCCTTGAGTCCCGCGCCGAAGCCCATGTAGGGGTTGAGGTTCTGGTAGTACACGCCCCACATCACGCCCGCGGCACCCGCGAGGGCCGAGCCGATCAGGAAGGTGATCGAGATCACGCGGTCGATGTCGATCCCCATCATCGACGCCGCCTCGGGATCGAACGAGACCGCTCGCATCGCCTTGCCCGTCCGCGTCCGCCAGACGAACAACGAAAGCGCGGCCATCAGGACGAGCGCCGAGAGGAAGACGAGCAGCTGCGCGTAGGAGAACGTGAGGTTGCCGAGCGTGATCTGGCCGAAGAGCTCGCCGTTGCGGAGGCTGAAGGTGTCGTAGGAGCGCGGATTCGCGCCCCAGAGCAGGACGGCGGTCTGCTCGAGGAAGAACGAGACTCCGAGGGCGCTGATCAGTGGCGCGATGCGTGGGGCTTTGCGCAGCGGCCGGTAGGCGAAGCGCTCGATCACGACGCCGATCGCGCCGCATCCGATCATCGCGGCCGCGAAGACGAGGATCAGCAGTGGCACGATCGGCACCCTGGCCGCGAGCGGCGCACCGAGGCCGGTGAAGACGAACCAGCCGATGTACGAGCCGAGCATGTAGACGTCCCCGTGCGCGAAGTTCAGGAGCTTGAGGACGCCGTAGACCATCGTGTAGCCGAGGGCGATCAACGCATACAAGCTCCCGAGCGTCAGCCCGGCCACGAGCTGGGCGAAGAAGTAGTGCCAGTCGTAGACCTGGAAGGCGAGGACGCTGCTCATCGATTCCCGGGATTGAGCGTGCGGCCCGCCGCTCCGGCGGGCCGCACGGGATTACGGAAGTTGCCTACGACTCCGGCGCCTAGCCGGCCGCGTAGACCTCCTTGTAACTGCCGTTGCTCTGGATCTGGAACACCGTCACGCCGGCGATCGGGCCGTGGTAGTGATCGCGCTTGTTCTTGAACGACATCGGGTACCCGAGGATCGTCGACGAGAGGTTGACCTTCTTCAGCTTCGCGGCCACTGCAGCGCGGGTCACCTTCTTGTCGTGCGTCGCCGCGCACGCCTTCGAGATGGCGACGCCGAGCATCTCGGCTGCGACGAAGCTGGGGGCGCCGAAGGGGTCGTTCGCCGCGGACGCGCCGTACTTCTTCTTGAACGCCGACAGGAACGACTTCGAGACCGCGCTGATCTGCGGGCCGAAGAACGAGATGTAGGCGCCCGGGTACTTGAAGTGGGACGGGTCGACGCTGCCGTCCGTCGCCATCAAGCCGCCGTGGAAGCCGGCCTGGTGGAGCTGCTGGGCGAACAGCTGCGAGTCGGACGCCGTCTGCGTCGGGGCGTAGACGAGCTTCACGTGCTGGGCAACGGCCTTGTTCGCGAGCGAGGTGAAGTCGGCCGTCGACGTCGACGTCGACTCGGCCTGCGACTCACGATCGACGCTGATCCCCCTCTTGGCGAGCAGCGTCGCCGCCGCGGAGGCAATGCCCTGACCGTATGCCTCGCCGTCGTCGACGACCATCACCTTGTCGCCCTTCTTGAGGCCGAGCTTCTTGGTGATGTAGGTCACGCCGCCGGCCGCCTGCTCCGAGTTGTTCGGGACGACGCGGAAGAAGTCCTTGAGCGACGAGGTCAGGTTGTCGGCGGTCGCCGAGCCCGAGACGTACGGCAGCTTTGCCTTGTCGAGGACCGGGCCGCCGCCGAGGCTCTCGTTCGAGCCTGCGAAGCCGACCATGCCGAGGATCTTCTTGTCCGCCACCATCTGCCGCCCGACCGTCGCCGCATCCTGCGGATTGAGCTGGCTGTCGCCGTCGTACACGTCGGTGAGCCGGACGCGCTTCAGGCTCCTCGGGACGCCCGGGATCCCCTTGTGGGCATTCCAGTCGGAGATGAACAGCGACACCCAGTGGTGCTGGTCGTCACCGAGAAACGCCGCCGGACCAGAGAGAGGCCCCGCGAACCCGAGCCCTGCCGTCTTGCAGAGCGGCGACGCCTTCACGGCAGTGGCCGAGGCCGTGCCTCCGAGCGTCGCGGCAACGACGACGGCTGTGGCGCCGGCGACCGTTGCGATTGCTCCGAGCTTCTTCAACATCCAGTGCCCTCCTTGTGGAACGTCACCGACTTAGACGCTCGCCTCCGCACAAGGTTTGCGCCGCAGCAGGGACCCAGGCGCGGGACTCTACTCCCCGCGTGCCCGGCGCAAAAGGGGCGGTATGTTCTGTTCGGCGTGCGCTACTGCATCGAGGCCGACCGCACCGAGGGGCCGGAGACGGCGCTGATCAGCTGCGCCGAGTTCCGCCAGCGGCTCCTCACGCTCGAGGGCGGCGAGGAGCTGCGCGACGACGAGCGCGACGAGGTGCTGTACGTGCTCGACGGGACCGGGACGCTGGCGGTCGGCGGCGAGGCGCACGCGCTCGAGCCCGGCGCCGGCGTCTTCGTCGCACGCGGCACGGCGTGGCGGGTGGACGAAGGCGAAAGCCTGCGCCTGCTCTCCGTCCTGGTCAACGACCCGCTGCCCGCGACGGCGAGCCACGCCGTGATCTCGCCGGGCGAGCGCGACACCGCGACCGCCGGTCGCGAGTTCGCGATCCTGGCCCGACCCGAGCACGGCTGTGAGTCGGTGACCCAGTTCCTCGGCTTCATCCCGCCGGGCCGTGCGCCCGACCACTTCCACCGCTACGACGAGGTGGTCTACGTGCTCGACGGCGAGGGCGCGCTCCACGTCGACGGAGAGACCGCGGAGCTGGGCCCCGGCTCGTGCGTCCACCTGCCCGCGCGCCTCGTCCACTGCGTCGAGAACACCGGCCCCGGCGAGCTGCAGGTGCTCGGAGTCTTCCGCCCGGCGGGCTCGCCGGCGGAGGCGTATTACGCCGACGGCACGGCGGCCGTCTACTGATGCCGCACATCGAGCGCACCACGCACGTCGGCTGGGACGGGAACCTCGCCCGCGGGGAGGGCGGCATCGACGCGGGCACCGGCGCGTTCTCGGCGCTGCCGTTCTCGCTGCCGACGCGGATCGGCCAGGCGGAGGGGAAGACGAGCCCCGAGGAGCTGCTCGCCGCCGCGCATGGCAGCTGCATCACGATGTCGCTCGCGGGCGAGCTGACCGGGGACGGGACGCCTCCGGGCCGGCTCGATATCTCCTGCACGATCGTGATGGACGAGGTCGAGGGACAGGGGCATCAGGTCGTCGCCTCGCGCGTGGAGATCGAGGCGCGGGCGGACGGGCTCGACGACGCGGCGCTGCAGGAGGCGGTCGAGCGGGCCGACGAGAGCTGCCCGTTCTCGCAGCTGCTGAAGCGGGCGGGGGCGGACGTGCAGGTCAGCGCCCGCCTCGCGTGAGCCTCTCCGAGCTCGCCGCGGGGCGGCGGACGCACAAGGCGTTCGGCCCGGAGCCGGTGCCGCGCGAGACCCTGCTCGAGCTGCTCGCGGTCGCCCGCTTCGCGCCGACGCACCACATGCACGAGCCCTGGCGCTTCCGCGTCCTCGGTCCCGAGACGCTCGCCGAGCTCAAGCAGGTGGCAGGCGAGAAGGAGGCGGCGAAGCTCGACCGCGCGCCGACGCTGGTCGTCGCCTCGGCGGCTCTGACCGGCGATCTCGCGATGGACGAAGAGGATGTCTGCGCGACGGCGGCGGCGATCCAGCTCGTGCTGCTCGCGGCGACCGAGCGTGGCGTCGCCACGTACTGGCGGACGCCGCGGGTGCTGCGGACGAAGCCCGGCCGAGAGGCGGTCGGGCTGGCCCGGGGTGAGCGCTTCCTCGGCCTGCTCCACTTCGGCACGGCCGCGCGCGCCCCGGCGCCGCGCGATCGCCGGGGCGTCGAGTCCTACGTCGAGTTTCTCGTCTAGGACGCGGCGGCGTCGCCGGGCCGCGGTTCCTCGACCCCGGACTCCGGCGGCCCGACCGGCGTCGGCCGCAGCGGGCGCAGGTAGAGGTGCTCGTAGGCGAGCGCGGCGAGCAGCGCGCCCACGATCGGGCCGATCCAGTAGATCCACCAGCCGGCCAGACGTCGCCGGCGACCTCGCGGCCGAACGCGCGCGTCGGGTTCATCGCCGTGAGGAGTGACAAGGTGCAGGCGCGGGTACGAAGGCAGCGTGAGCGGCGTCCGGCAGGAAAGCGGGTTCGAGGTCGAGTGCCCCCACTGCCACAAGAGCTTTGCCGCGCAGCCGATCCGCGGCGGCAGCGCGGCGCGCTACCGCGGCTTCAAGTGCCCGCACTGCAAGCTTTTCGTCCCGCTCCAGCGCGCCGCCGTCCAGGACCTGCTCGAGCCGCTGTCGCGCGACCCCGAGGGCTAGAGCTCGCGAGACCTCGGGTCTCGCTCGCAGCTGCTCGCGCGGTTCGGCCTCCACGTAGGCGTTCCGCCTACGTTCCGGCGCAAGGCGGCGGGGCTCGATCGAGCGGCTCCGTCCCGCCGCGGCGGCAGAGACGGCGGCGTAACCCGGCGGTTATGACGACGCCGAACCAGCGGGCGCGCACGCGCAGCCTGCGCGCGAGCGACGACCGCGCGATCCCGAAGCCGGCGTCAGCCCATAGCGAGCCTCAAGGCACGGAGCCGGCGGGAGACGACGCTCTCCCGCCGGCGCAGTACCTATGCCGAGCGAGCGAGTCCGAAGGACTCGCGAGCTACGAGACAGCGTCGCGCAGCGCCTGCGCCTCGGGCAGGTGCTCCAGCTTCTTCAGCGTGTTGTTCTCGATCTGGCGGATGCGCTCGCGCGTCACGCCGAAGGCGCGGCCGACCTCCTCGAGCGTCCGCGGCGGACCGCCGACCAGCCCGAAGCGGAGCTCGATCACTTGGCGCTCCCGCTCCGGCAGGGCGTTGAGCGCGTTCTCGATGTCCTCGCGCCGGAGCGACAGCTGCGCCGTGTCGAACGGCGACTCGGCTGCCTCGTCCTCGACGAAGTCGCCCAGCGCGGAGTCCTCCTCCTCGCCGATCGGCTTCTCGAGCGAGACGGGGAGCTGCGCCATGCGCAGGATCTCGCGCACCTCCGGGGTCGTGATCTCGAGCTCCGCGGCGATCTCCTCGGGGCTCGGCTCGCGGCCGAGGCGCTGGACGAGCTGGCGCTCGATGTGCACGACCTTGTTCAGCTTCTCGACCATGTGGACGGGGATCCGGATCGTCCGGGCCTTGTCGGCGATCGCGCGCGTGACGGCCTGGCGGATCCACCAGGTCGCATACGTCGAGAACTTGTAGCCCTTGCGGTAGTCGAACTTCTCGACCGCGCGGATCAGGCCGAGCGAGCCTTCCTGGATCAGGTCGAGGAACGAGAGGCCGCGCCCGAGGTAGCCCTTCGCGATCGAGACGACGAGCCGGAGATTCGCCTCGATCATGGCCGCCTTCGCCGACATGTCGCCGCGCTCGATCCGCTTCGCGAGCGAGACCTCCTGGTCGGCCGTCAGCAGCGGAACCTTGCCGATCTCGCGCAGGTAGAGCCGCAGCGAGTCGAGGGACGGCTCGACGGACAAGTCGAGCTTCGGCGCGGCGACGACCTTCTCGTCCTCCGGCGGCACCTCCTGGTGCGGCGGCACCTTGTGCTGCTCGCCCTCGACGAGGTCGACCCCGTGTTCGACCAGGTACGTGTAGAAGTCCTCGACCTGCTCCTTGGTCAGCTCGACGTCCTCGAGGCCGTTGACGATCTCGTCGTAGCTGAGGAAGCCCTTCTCCTTGCCCTCGACGACGAGCTTCTGCAGCTCCTCGACCTCGGGAATCGAGATGTCGACGGTGAGCAAGACGCAAACCTCCCCGGCACTAGTCGTTGCACGACGGCGATGCCTACCAACCCGCTGCCGGTTCACCCTCCCCGGCTCCCTCGAACCGAGCCGGATATTAGCCTCGGGTAACGGGTCCGTAAAGAACGTGTTCAGGCGCGGGCGGTCGCTTCGCCGACGAGCTCCCCGCGGCTGTTCTCCACGGGAAGAACCTCGAGGCCGGGCGCGGCGACGCCGAGCCGGGCGAGAAAAGCCGCCAGGGCAGGCCTGGTCGCGCGGGAAGCGCCGTCGGAAACCTTGAGCGCGACCCCGACGCCTCCGGGGCCCGCAGCACAGAGCAGACCCTCCGCGCCGCCCTTGGCGAGCCAGCCGGAGGCGCTCGTCATCAGGAGGAAGTCCGCGCCGTCGGGGCCGCCGACGAGGTCCGGCCGCGCCCGCATGGCGGCGGCGACCACGTGCCCGCCGGGAAGCGCCGCAAGGCGCGAGTACGCGTGCGCCATCCGCTCGAGCGGCAGCGCGAACGTGACGACTCCGCAGCCGTCGGTCCCGGTTGCCATGTCTTCGACCTCCGCGGCCTCGAGGTGCGCGTGGCGCGACGCCTGCTGCACGGGATGCTGCGGGAGCCGGTAGCCGGACGTCTCCCAGCCGCGGGCGCGGCACAGCGCGATCATCCCCGCGTGCTTGCCCGCGCAGTTGTGGTGGATCTTCCGCGGCGGCCGGCACTCCTGGAGGCCGAGCTCGAGGTCCTCCTCCGTTGCCTCCGCCTTCGCGAGCAGCGCCCGCGCCGCGTCGACCTGCTCCGCGGTGTCCCGGTGCGACGCGCAGGCGATCGCGACGTCCGACTCGCTCAGGTCGTCGCGGGCGCGGACGAGCGGCAGCGCCTGCAACGGCTTCGAAGCGGAACGCATGAAGCACGTCAGCTCCGGCTCGCCCGCCGCCTCGACGACCGCCCCGTCGCGCACGGCGACGGCGTGGACGAGGTGCACCGCCTCGACTACCCCGTTGCGCCGCACCTCGACGACGATCGGCTCCGCCACGCCGGGAGCCTATGCAGGCGGCGGTACCGTTCGCGCCCATGCCCGAGCTGCCGGAGATGGAGGCATGGCGGCGCCAGCTCGACGGGCCGGTGTCGGCCTTCCCGATCGCGCATGCGGGGCCGGCGCACATCGCGACGCTGAAGACGTTCGACCCGCCGCTCGCGGCGCTCGAGGGCCGACGCCTGCGTGGCGCCGAGCGGCGAGGCAAGCGGCTGCTCCTCCCGACGGACGACGGCGAGCTCGTGCTCCTCGTCCACCTGATGACCGCGGGTCGCCTGAAGTACGTCCCGGCCGGCGCCGCGACGCCGAAGTCGCCGGCGTTCCGGCTCGAGTTCGAGGGTGGCGCCCAGCTCGTCCTCACGGAGGGGGGGAAGAAGAAGCGCGCCGGCGTGTGGCTGCTCACGCCGGAGGCGGCGGAAGAGGAGCTCGCACACCTCGGTCCGGAGGCGCTCGGCCTCGGGCCTGCGCGGCTGGGCGAGATCGTGCACGGCGAGTCGCGGCGGTTGCACGCGCTCCTGCGCGACCAGCGGCTGATCGCCGGGATCGGCCGCGCGTGGGCGAACGAGATCCTCCACGCGGCGAAGCTCTCGCCGTATGCGCTCTCGAGCGACCTCGACGGCGAGGAGGTCGTGCGCCTCGCCGGCGCGATCGACGCCGAGCTGGAGCGCGGGCTCGAGCTGCGCCAGGCGGGCGCCTCGGACGAGACGACCTACCGCGTCCACCGGCGGCTCGGCGAGCCGTGCCACGTCTGCGGGACCCCGCTCGCCCAGGTCGACTTCGAGGAGCACACGATCTACTACTGCCCCCGGTGCCAGACCGGCGGCCGCGTCCTCAAGGACCGGCGGCTTTCTCGTCTGCTGCGCTGACTGCGTTACTGTCTCCGCGTGGCAACGGTCGCGCAGGTGATGAACGCGAACGTCCTGACCGTCGACCCGGCGGCGTCGATCGGCGAGGCGGCCGAGAAGATGATGGACGCGGGCGTCGGCGCGGTCGTCGTGATGGAGGACATGGCGCGCATCGTCGGCATCGTCACCGAGCGCGACATCCTCGGTGCCGTCGCGCAGCGCGCGCGGGCGGCCGAGGCACGGGTCCGCCAGTGGATGACCGAGAGCGTGATCACGATCGAGCCGGAGACGACCGTCGAGGACGCGGCGCAGATGATGTTCGAGCGCAACTTCCGACACCTGCCGGTGATGAAGGACGGCCGGCTGCTCGGGATCGTCAGCCTCCGCCGGCTGTCGCAGTGGGAGTTCGAGCACGCGAAGGGATCCGTCGGGCCGGCCCATTAGGGTCGGACGCGTGATCCGACTCGTCCCGGAGCGCGGCGGCTGGCTCGAGGTCGTCTGCGGCCCGATGTTCTGCGGCAAGAGCGAGGAGCTCATCCGGCGCCTGCGCCGGACGGAGATCGCCGGGCAGCGCGCTCTGATCGTGAAGCCGCGGATCGACAACCGCTACGACATCAGCCACGTCGTCAGCCACGCGGGCGCGCGGATGCGCGCCGTCGCGGTCGATGCATCCGCCGACATCCCGGGGCTGGTCGAGGGGTACGACGTCGTCGGTGTCGACGAGGTCCAGTTCTTCGGCATGGAGATCGTGCTCATCCTCGACGCACTCGCCGAGCGCGGGCTGCGCGTGATCGCGTGCGGCCTGGACCAGGACTTCCGCGGCAGGCCGTTCGGCGCCATGCCGGAGCTGCTCTGCCGTGCGGAGCTCGTGGACAAGCTGCAGGCGGTGTGCCACCGCTGCGGCGGGCCGGCGACGATGACGCAGCGGCTCGTGGACGGCGCGCCGGCGCCGGCGGACGGAGCGACGATCGTCGTCGGCGCGCTCGAGCAGTACGAGGCGCGCTGCCGCAGCTGCCACGAGCTGGCGGCACCCGGCGCCGGAAGCGCCGTCGGCTAGCGGACGGCCTGAGAGAGGCGGATCGTCAGGGTCTCCTCCTCGACCGTGAGGGAGCCGCCGAGGCGTCCCACCACGCGCGAGGCGACCGCGGCACCGAGGTCGCGCAGGTCCTCGCCGAGCAGGACGGGCGCCGACGCGGCGGTCACCGGCGTGACCCGGATCTCCGTCCCGGCCACCTCGACCTCGACGCTGTCGAGACCGCCGTGGCGGAGCGCCGACTGGATCAGCGCCGCGACCCCGCGCTCGACGGCCGCTGCGTCCGTCTCGAACGGGGCGCCCGTACCCGAGACCCGGACCCGATCCTCGCCGAGCCGCCCGGCCGCGGCGCGCGCGAGCTCGAGCGTGTCCGTCTCCCGCAGCGCCGGCTCGTAGCGCTCCGCCTCGATCCGGGCCGCGAGCGAGAGCTCGTCGAGCAGCTCCGCGAGCTGGGCCGACGCGGCCTCGATCATCTCGAGGTAGCGGTCGGCAGGCGCCTCGAGCTGCGCCGTCCGGGCGAGCGTCGTGGCGAAGCCGTGCACGGTCGCGAGCGGCGTGCGGAGGTCGTGGCAGGCGAGTGAGACGAGCCGGGCGAAGGCGGTGTCGTCGCTCACGGGTCTAACCTAGCCGGATGGCACGGAGCGAGACACCCGACCTGCAGGCCGCCCCCGCGGAGATCGCGCTCGGCCTCTCCCGCGTCGGCGTGACCGGAGTGCAGAAGGCGGTGCGCATCGGCCGCGGGCGCGGCGAGAAGCTGATCGCCGCGACCATCGACTGCACGGTGGATCTCGACGCGCGGCGCAAGGGCGTCCACATGTCGCGCTTCCCCGAGCTGTTCGAGGAGGCGATCGAGGGTGTCGTCGACGACGACGCGTTCCTCGTCGAGGATCTCGCAGGGCACGTCGCCCGCCACATCGTCTCGCGCCAGGACTCGCTGGTCGCCGAGGTGCGGATCGCGGCACAGTACCCGTACGCGCGCCGGACGCCCGTGAGCCGGCTCTCGACGCAGGAGATGGTCCTGCTGATCGGGATCGCAGCGGCCACAGGCGACCGCGTGCGGCGCGTCGTCGGGGTCGAGGCCACCGGGATCAACGCGTGCCCCTGCGCGCAGGGGCTCGTCCGCGGGGCGGCGGCCGAGCGACTGCTGGAGGCGGGTTTCGACGGCGGCGACGTGGAGCGGATCCTCGAGCTCGTCCCGCTCGCGACCCACAACCAGCGCGGCCGCGGCACGCTCCTCGTCGGCACGGCGGAGCGGATCAACGCGGAACGGCTCGTCGAGATCGTCGAGTCGTCGATGAGCTCGCCCATCTACGAGCTGCTGAAGCGGCCGGACGAGCTCTTCGTCGTCGAGCACGCGCACCTGCAGCCGCGCTTCGTCGAGGACTCCGTCCGCGTCGCGCTCAAGGGAGTCCTCGACGAGCTGCCGCAGCTCGCCGACGGCGACTTCGTCCTCTCGCACCAGGTCAACTTCGAGACGATCCACGCCCACGAGGTGGTCGCCGAGCGCTACGGCACCGTCGGCGAGCTGCGGGCCGAGCTCGCGGGCGCGGACAGCGCCGGCCAGACAGAGCTCAGGGACTGGCTGCGCTCGTAGCTCAGAGCGAGCGGGACCGAAGGTCTCGCGAGCCTCGAAAGCGGTTCTCCTCGCCGCGGCGGAGTCGCGCTAGGTTCGCGCGGTGCAGGAAGACCACCCCGGCGCCGGCCGCGCCGCCGAAGGCGATCACCGGCCACGGGTAGCCGAGCAGCCACGCCCACAGGGCGAGCGAGGACGCGGCGGTCATCGACGCGACAGAGGCGTAGCGGCTGACGCCGAAGACGGCGAGCCACACGCCCGCGGCGGCGAGGCCGACGAGCGGCGCGACGCCGAGAAAGGCGCCGCCGGCGGTCGCCACCATCTTCCCGCCCCGCTTGAAGCCGAGGAAGAGCGGCCGCCAGTGGCCCAGCATCGCGGCCGCGCCCGCGAGCACACCGGTGCCGTGGCCGACGAGGAGCGTTCCCGCCAGCGCCGGCGCGAAGCCCTTCGCCGTGTCGAGCAGCATCGCCGGCAGCCCGAGTCGCGCGCCGTAGACGCGCCAGACGTTCGACGCGCCGACGTTGCCGCTGCCCTTCGTCCGGATGTCCTCGCCGCGGAAGATCCGCACCAGCCAGTAGCCCCACGTCAGCGAGCCGACCAGATAGCCGGCGACGACGAAGACGGCTGTGAGCACGGCGACCTTGCGCTACGCAGGAATGCCGTACTGCTCGATCCAGCCGTTCACGACATCCCAGTCGAGGTTCGCGAAGAACGCCTCGATGTAGGACGCCCGGTCGGTCTGGTAGTCGAGGAAGTACGCGTGCTCGTAGACGTCGAGCGCGACGAGGGGCGTCGCGTTCCAGACGGGGAACGTGTTCTGGGCGTCGCCGATGTAGTTGAAGAGGCGCCCCTCGTCCCAGTCGAAGGCCGTCCAGGCCCAGCCGCGGCCGGCCATCCCCGTCGCCTTCAGGTCGGCGCGCCAGGCCGCCGGCGAACCGAAGTCGCGCGCGACGAGCTGTCCGAACGCACCCTCGGGCTCGCCGCCTCCTCCGCCGAGATGGCCGAAGTAGAGCTCGTGGTTCTTGATCCCGCCGATCGCGAACGTGAGATCGACCTTGAGGGCACGCAGCTCGGAGAAGGTCTGGTTCGCCGGCGCGAGGTCCACGTCGGCGAGGCGGCCGAGGATCTCGTTCCGCTTCGCGACGTAGCCCTCGTACAGCTTGTAGTGCGCCTCGACCGACGCGCGCGAGATCCCGTCGAGCTCGTAGACCTCGGGCCGAAGCGGCCGCGGCGCGATCTCCTCGAACCTGTACGCGAGCGTCGACACGACCGCGGAGCATATCCTCCGTTCCAGAGAGAGCTGCGAAAGGAGCCGACGAGATGGCCTTCGAACTGCCGGAGCTACCGTACCCCTACGACGCGCTCGAGCCGCACATCGACGCCGAGACGATGCGGATCCACCACGACCTGCACCACGGCGCGTACGTGACGAACGCGAACGCCGCGCTCGAGGGGACGGAGTGGGCCGACGCGTCGGTCGAGAGCGTGCTCGCGAGCCTCGACGCGATCCCGGAGGACAAGCGAACCGCGGTTCGCAACAACGCCGGCGGGCACGCGAACCACTCGCTGTTCTGGGAGATCATGAGCCCCGACGGCGGCGGTGAGCCCGGCGGCGCGCTGCGCGAGGCGGTCGACGAGGTCTTCGGCGGCTTCGAGGAGCTGAGGAGCACGGTCAACGAAGGCGGCGTGAAGCGGTTCGGCAGCGGCTGGACCTGGCTCGTGTGGGACGGCACCGGGCTCGCCGTCTACTCGACCCCGAACCAGGACTCGCCGGTGATGGAGAGCGACGTCCCGCTGCTCGGCATCGACGTCTGGGAGCACGCGTACTACCTCAGTTACCAGAACAAGCGGCCCGCCTACCTCGAGGCGTGGTGGAACGTCGTCGACTGGCCCGAGGTCGAGCGGCGCTTCGCGGAGGCCACGAGCAAGTAGGGGTTGCT
>JAVKST010000044.1:0-2582 GCA_039583515.1 Gaiellaceae bacterium | reverse complement strand
TAGGGGTTGCTGTGGGGCCCCGGCGGGTGCTGCAATCCGCCCGAGGGAAATTTGCGTAGGACCAGACGCGACATGGAGCTCGCACTCGACGTACCGCGCCTGCGCGCCGTCCCGTCCGAGGACGCCGCCGCCCCCCCGTCCCTCGACACGCCGGACGGGGACCTGCTCGTGCGCGTCGGACAGCGCGACCGAGCGGCCTTCGAGCTCCTCTACCGGCGTTACGTGCGGTCGGTCTTCGGACTGGCGCTACGGCGGCTCGGCGACCGCCACCGCGCCGAGGACGCGACCCAGGAGGCGTTCACCGCGATCTGGCGCGCCGCGTCGACCTACCGGCCGGACCGCGGCCCGGCCGCAGGGTGGCTCTATGCGGTGGCGCGCAACGCCGTGGTCGACCGCTTCCGCGCGGCCCGCCCGGGCGCCGACGGGGAGCTGCCGGAGCTCGTGTCGGCCGAAGCGGGGCCGGCGGAGCAGGCCGAGCAGTCGTACGTGTCGTGGCGCGTCCACCGCGCGCTCGAGGAGCTCCAGCCGCGCGAGCGCGAGGTGGTCGAGCTGGCGTACTGGAGCGGGATGTCCCAGAGCGAGGTCGCGGAGCAGCTCGGGCTGCCGCTCGGGACCGTGAAGACGCGAACGCGGACCGGCCTCGCGCGGCTCGCGTCCCTGCTGGAGGGGGAGCTCGCGTGAGCCGCGACCCACGCTTCGACGAGCTCCTCGACGGCGAGGCGCTGGGCGCGGAGCGCGAGCGGCTGCGGCGGGCGCACGAGCTGCTCGTGCAGGCAGGCCCGCCTCCGGAGCTGCCGCCGGGCCTGGCGGACGCGCGGCAGCTCGACGGGTCGCCGCGCCTCCCCCGCCGGCGACTCCAACGGCGCGCGACGTTGCTGTTGGCCGCGGCGCTGGCCGTCCTCGGCGTCTTCTTCGCCGGCTATGCCGTCGGGCACCACGGCGGCGCCGGCGGGGCAGCCGGGCTGGCACTGAAGGGAACCGCGGCCACGCCGCACGCCCACGCGACGCTCGAGGTGCTGCCGGAAACGGCCGGCAACGTGCCGATGAAGCTCACCGTCGCGGGGCTGCCGAAGTTGCCGGCCCATACCTACTACGACGTCTACCTCGTCCGCAAGGGCGAATACTACCTCTCCTGCGGGACGTTCGTCACCGCCGCAGGCGGGCGGCCGCTCACCGTCACGCTGAACGCGCCCTACCGCCTGCAGCACGGCGACTGGTGGGTGATCACGCGCCACGCGCCGTCGACCCGCGGGCGTGGCCCCGTCGTGCTCCGTCCCGCCTAGGATTCACTCCATCCGGCGGGAGCCGTAGCCTGCCGGACCCGTGGCCGCAGTGACCGAGACACCGGCGATCCCGAGCGACTACCGCGCCGTCCTCGACCACGGCTTCGTCCGCCTGGACGCCGCGATGGCGGACGATCTCTCGGTCGTGAACGCGGCGCGGGTCTCCTTCGCGCGGCACAAGGACGCGATGGACGAGTCGGACACGGGGCTGATCCGGTTCCTGATGCGCGAGCGGCACGGAACGCCGTTCGAGCACAACAGCTTCCGCTTCCACGTCCGCTGCCCGATCTTCGTCGCGCGCGAGTGGTTCCGGCACCGCATCGGCTCCTTCAACGAGTTCTCGATGCGGTACGCGAAGGCGACCGACGACTTCTACGTGCCGGCGGCGGAGGACGTGCGGAGCCAGGTCGGCAAGCCGGGCACGTACACGTTCGAAAGCGTGGAGCCGGCGCTGGCCGAGTCGACGCGCGAGACGCTGGAGTCGGTCTACCGCTTGGCGTACGGGGCCTACGAGCAGCTCGTCGAGGCGGGAGTGGCCCGCGAAGTCGCACGCTGTGTCCTGCCGGTCGGCGCGTACACGGAGTTCTTCTGGACGGTGAACGCGCGTGCGCTGATGAACTTCGTCTCGCTGCGGGCGGCGGAGACGGCACAGCGCGAGATCCGCCGCTACGCGGAGGCCGTCGAGTCGTTCCTGGCGGAGAAGATGCCCGTCTCGTACGACGCGTTCGTCGCCAACGACCGCACCGCACCGTAGACGTCCGGGTCGGCACCTCGGGCTGGTCGTATCCGACCTGGCGGCCCGGCTTCTACCCTCCGGGACTCGACCCGTCCGGCTTCCTCGCCTTCTACGCCGGACGCTTCCCGGCCGTCGAGCTGAACACGACCGGCTACCGGCTGCCCGCGGAGGAGCAGTTCCGGCGCTGGGCCGAGCAGGTGCCCGACGGCTTCGAGTTCGCGCCGAAGCTGCCGGCGGAGCGGGTAGGCCGGGCCGCGGAGTTCGAGGGCCGCTTCCGCGCGCTCGGCGACCGGCTCGGGCCGGTGCGGCTCTCGCTCAGGTCGGCGCGGGACGAGGGGATGCTCGAGCTCCTGCTCGGGTCGCTGGACAACCGCCTGAGGCTCGCGTTCGACCTCGAGCACCCGTCGTGGGACGGGATCGAGCCTCGGCTCGCGGAGGCGGGAGCAGTGCGCGTCGGCGACCTCGAGCATCCGGCGCCGTTCCGCTACCTGCGCCGCCGCGAGCCGCCGGACGAGGCCTTCGCCGCAGCCGTCTCCGCCGCCTGCGAGCGGGTCTACGTCTTC
>JAVKST010000043.1:0-19526 GCA_039583515.1 Gaiellaceae bacterium | reverse complement strand
TCTCCCGGGAGGTGGCGACGAGCACCGGCGAGCGCCGCGCCGCCCGCAGCGCCGCCACGTCGCCGCTGACGAAGTAGACGGCGTCGCAGCGGCCGAGCTCCTCCCACGGCAACGAGCCGTCCCCGCCGGCGGGCCGGAGCTTGTCGCCGAGGACGGTGATCGTCCGCTCGCCGGCCTCGTCCACGTGCGTGAGCGCTCGTCGCTGCGCCCCAGGAGCGCGCGTCGCGTGGACGACGACGCCTCGCGCCTCGAGCTCGGCACGCGAGCGGCGGCCGAGTTCGTCGTGGGCGAGCGACGTGAAGAGGAGCGCCGATCCGGCCAGGTTCGCGAGTTGCACGGCGGCGACCGCGCCGCCGCCCGCCGGTTCCTCCCACGTCTCCACGGCGTGCACGATCTCGCCCGGTGCGGGCACGCGCCCGACGCGGGCGAACTCCACCCACTCGACGTGGCCGACGACCGCAAGCTGCATCGCGCCTCACATCTTCGCGCGGGAGTACGTTTGAGTGCTCGATGGCCGAGCCGTCCGTACCGCCGTTCGAGCGCTTCTACGAGACGCACAAGGGAGAGGTGCTCGCATTCCTCCGGCGCCGCGCCGGCCGCGAGCGCGCAGACGACCTGTTCCAGGACACGTTCCTCCGCGCGCTGCGCGCGTACGGACGCCTCGAGCACGGGGAGCACCTGCGCGCGTGGGTCCTCACGATCGCCGCGAACTGCGTGATCGACGGCGCCCGCCGGGAGCGGCCCGCGGCGGAGCTGGCGACCGAGCCGG
Organism: Gaiellaceae bacterium; assembly: GCA_039583515.1. GTDB lineage: Bacteria > Actinomycetota > Thermoleophilia > Gaiellales > Gaiellaceae > Palsa-739. The sequence goes on along the minus strand of JAVKST010000043.1, from coordinate 18,757 downwards.
GCGCCGAGGACGCGCGGCCGGCGTTCGAGGACCTCGCGCCGCTGACGGAGGGGCTGCCGCCGAAGGAGCGCGCGGCAGTCGTGCTGCGCTACGGCTACGACCTCGACTACGACGAAATCGGCGCGGCGCTCGGCTCGAACGAGCAGGCGGCGCGGCAGGCGGCCTCCGCCGGCGTGCGGCGGCTGCGAAAGGAGAAGGAGTCGCGATGACCCGTGTTCCGACCGCCCTCGACGAGCGCTTCCGCGCGGCCGCGGCCGCCGGCGGCGCCCTCGACGTCGCGTACGACGTGCTCGACGAGACGCCCGTCGGGCCGCTGCTCGTCGGCGTCAGCGACCGCGGGCTCTGCCGTGTCAGCTTCGACCCCGATCCCGAGCAGGAGCTCGAGCGGCTCGCGCGGATCTTCGGCCCGCGGGTGCTGCGCAGCCGGCAGCCGCTCGGGCGGGTGCGACGGGAGCTCGACGAGTACTTCGCCGGCCGCCGGCGAGACTTCGACCTGGACCTCGACCTGCGCGCGACGCCGGAGTTCCACCGGCGCGTCCTCGCCGAGCTGAACGGCATCGCCTACGGCGAGACCACGACGTACGGCACGCTCGCGGCGCGAGCCGGATCGCCGCGAGCAGCGCGAGCGGTCGGGACCGTGATGAACCGGAACCCGCTGCCGATCGTCCTCCCCTGCCACCGAGTCGTCGGCGCGAGCGGCAGCCTCGTCGGCTACGGCGGCGGCCTCGAGCGGAAGGAGTGGCTGCTCCGGCTCGAAGGCGCGATCCTCTAGCTCAGCGAAACGTGCCCCAGTGGGTGGCGACGATGAGCAGGATCCCGCCGATCAGGAGGGCGAGGCCGCCGATCGTCTGGCCGGCGCGCTTGCCGAACGGCGTCATGCCGCCGATCAGGAGCGCGAGGCCCGCGAGCGCGGCGAGCGCCTCCCCCACCTCCGCGAGCCGGATGCTGCTGTGTGTCTTGATGACGAACGCGAGGAATGTCATGCGGCGATGATCGCGCCGTCGCCGGACGGTGCCCGCTCAGCTCACGGGCACTCCTTCACGCCGTGCCCGAGATCGAGCGGCTTCTTGCACGGGTAGATCCCGCGAGCCTGCGGACGGAAAGGCTCCGTGGAGATCGCCCTTCCGTTGCGATCGAGGGCGATCGCCGCGACGAGGCGCGCGCCCAGCGTCCAGTGCGCCGGCGGGATCCTCTCGAGCACGAAGCCGTCGACGAGCCTGAGTCGATCGCTCTCGCCGCCCTGGTAGCGCAGCTCGATCGCGGCCACCTCCGGCTTCACCTCCGCGAAGAAGAACGGCCCGAAGAGACCGCCGTTCAAGACGGGGATCCGGGCGAGCCAGTGACGAGAGATGCATCCCTCCCCGCGGTTCCAGAGGTAGCAGAGGCCGCCTCCGGTGCGCGGCATCACCCAGAGATAGCCGTTCGGGCGGAAGCTGAAGATCTTGCGGGCCTGGGCGGCGTGCGCGCGGCGCGGCAGCGAGAACTTCGTTCCGTCGGGCAGCGTCTGCATCACGTCGTCGTCGAGCGGATTGGTCACCGCGAAGATCCGTCTACCGACGACGTCGCCGCTCGCATCGAGGGCGACGATCGACCGCAGGGCGTCGGTGCGGCTTCGGTGCGCGCGCCGGGACCGGGTAGACGAGGAAGCCCGCGCTGACTGGAGCCGAGACCCAGGTGACGGGGATCGTGGCCGTGGTGCCGTCGGCGAACCGCGCTTCCACCGTTCGCGTCGCGCCCGTGCGCACCCAGCCGATGGCGAGGAGGGCGTACTCGGTGCTGAACCAGTCGACGCCGAGCGGACCCATCGTTCTCGGTGCGCCCTTCGAAGGGAAGCAGCCGCCACTTGCATTCGTCCAGAGGAAGCAGAAGCCGCCGCCCTTCCTCGGCGCGACGTAAAGGGTGTGGGAGGTCAGATGACCGTTGCCGTTCACGTCGAAGGTCTCGGTCGCGATCTTCCGCGCCCGGCCGACGTTCGCCTGGGGGCTCACGCGGCTGGGCACGGGTAGGCCGTACGCGCGGAAGAAGGCTTGGACGCTCTCGGGCGCAGGGGGCGACTCGAAGAAGTCGATCACGGTCTGCGGCCAGCCGAAGGCGACCGCGGTCATCGTCGCGGCGAGGACCGCCGCGGCGGCTGCCACGAGTGCCAGGCGGGACGGCAGTGGCCGGGCAGCCCGCGCGCGGGCGACTACGTCGCCCCAGTCGCCGACGTCGATCGGGCTCGCGACCGCGTCGAACCGGGCATGGATGAGCTGGTCGATCGTCTCGGTCATGGTCGGACTCCTTCTTCGTCCAGGATCAGGGCAAGCGCCTCCTTGGCCTGCGCCAGGGTCGCGGAGACGGTGCCCGCGTCGATTCCGAGCACCTCGGCGATCGTCTGATACGGCAGGTCGGCGAAGTAGCGCAAGAAGACGACGAGCCTTCGCCGAGGCGGGAGCGCCCGTAGCGCCGCCGCGAGCGCGAGGTCGCGCTCGGGCTCGACGAACGCGGAATCGAGCGCGTCGAGCGGAAGCTCCTCGCTCGGTCGCCGCTGCTCGAGCGCGGTGCGGAGGACGATCCGCCAGACCCACCCTTCCAGCGAGCCCCGGCCGGCGTACTGCCGTCTCATCCGCAACGCGCGCGCGAAGCCCTACTTGCACGGCGTCGTGGGCGGACTCGTAGCTGCCCGTGACGGGCGCAACCCCGTTTCGGAAGCGCGCGTAGCGCTCCCGGTAGAGACGCTCGATCGCAGCGGCCGTCCGATCCACTACGGGGAAGAGGCTAGAGCGCCGCGGTTTCTTTAGCGGCCGTCCGGGGTCACGTGCCGGAGCTTGTAGCCGACCCCCCACACGTTCACGACCCAGCCCGCGAGCCCTGCAGCCGCGAGCTTGCGCCGGATCCGCGACGCGTGTGACTCGAGCGTGCGCGTCGGGATGTACGTGCGGAAGCCCCAGACGTCGCGGAGCAGCTGCTCGCGGGTGAACACGCGGTCCGGGTCGGACGCGAGCTTGACGAGGAGCGCGAACTCCTTCGCGGCCAACTCCACCTGGCGGCCGCACGCGAGCACGCGCCTCGCCGCCCGGTCGATGACGAGCTCGCCGAGATCGATCCGCTCGTCGCGCGGCGGGCAGCGCCGCAGCAGCGCGTGGATCCGCGCCAGCAGCTCCTCGTAGACAAACGGCCTGGACAGGCAGTCGTCGGCGAGCTCCAGCGCTCGCACGCGCGCCGCGGAATCCGCGCCACCGAGGACGATCAGCGGGCAGTCGGGCACGACGGCGCGGCCGAGAGCGGCCGCGTCGCCGAGCACGAGCACGTCCGGCTCCGCAGCACGCGGCAGCTGCTCGGCGCGCTCGCAGGCGACGACGTCGAAGCCGTCGCTCCGGAGCTGGCGCTCGAGGAAGCCCCGGACTGCCGGCTCGGGCTCGGCGAGGAGTAGCGCGGTCATCCGGGCGAGGGTAGGACGCGCAGCCCCGCCCCGCCAGATGTCCTTTCGCGCGAAAGCGTGCCGAATAGCTCGCGGGTGCTGCGCACCCCGCTCGCTCGGAGAAGGTACTGCGCCGGCGGGAGACGCGGTCTCCCGCCGGCTCCGTGCTGGAGAGCTCTTTTGGGCTGACACGAGGTTCGAGCGGTGCTCTCGTCGCTTGCGCGCCTGCGGCTCGGCTGCGCCGCCGCCCTGCCTGTGTGAAGGAGCGGGGCACGCTCGAATCAGCCATCCAGGCAAAAGGCCGGAGCGTAGGCGGAACGCCTACGCGCAGGCCGGACTGTGCTCGCGTCTCCGCCGCAGGCGAGCACGCGAGCGCACGAGGCAGCCATCCCGTCCAGAGCATCCCAAGCAAGAGCACGGAGCCGGCGGGGAGACCGCGCTCTCCCCGCCGGCGCAGTTCCGTCAAAGAGCGAGCGGGTGCGAAGCACCCGCGGGCTAGAGCCGGCCCGAGCGGACGACGCCCCAGAGGAGCCAGATCCCGAGCACGGTCGAGAGGGCGAAGCCGCCGATCGAGATCACGTTCACCCCGAGCAGCTGCGGACCGTTCTTGGCGAAGATCCCGATCAGGCTGGATCCGATCAGGCCCCCGACGACCACGAGCGCGATCACGAGCCGGTTGAAGAGCGTGTCGAGCTTCGCGAGCAGGTCGTCCAGCCCCTTGTGGACGAAGCCGACCTCGATCTGCCCGTCGCGGATCTCCTCCATGAAGTCGTGGAACTGGAGCGGCGCCTCCTTGAGGACGTGCGCGTAGCGGAAGGCGTCGCGCCGCGCCCGGCGCGCGACGCGCTGCGGCGTGAAGCGCTCGAGCATCAGGTCGCGGGCGTACGGGCGCGCGACCTCGAACACGTTGAAGTCCGGGAAGAGCTCGGCTCCGACCGACGCCAGGGTGGCGATCGCCCGGTCGAGCAGGAGGAAGCGCGCCGGCAGGCGCAGGTTCATCGAGTAGATGAGCTGGAATGCCTCGCGGACGACCTGGATCGGGTCGATCTCGCTCAGGCTCGCGCCGTAGTAGCGGTAGTAGACCTCGCGCAGCTCGGCGAGGAACTCGCCCTCCCGCTCCTTCGGATAGCGGACGCCGAGATCGGCGAGCCGCCGCGGCAGCTGCTCGACGTTCTCGTTCGCGGCGTCGATGAAGAGGCCCGTCAGCTTCGAGAGGTCGTCGTCGGTGAGCTGCCCGACGGAGCCGAAATCGACGAGGCCGACGGTCCCCGCCTCAGGCGGCAGGAGGATGTTCGCCGGATGCGGGTCGCCGTGGAAGAAGCCGTGGCGGAAGATCATCGCCATCCACGTCTCCGTGATCCGGTACGCGAGGTCGCGGCGCTCGTCGAGCGTCAGGGCGGCGACGTCGAGGTCGGCGAGCTGGATCCCGTCCAGCCACTCGAGCGTGAGCACACGAGCGCGCGTGTAGTGCCAGTAGACCTTCGGGACGCGAACGTGCGGATCGCCTGCGAAGTTGCGGCGGAAGACCTGGCCGTTGCGCCCCTCGAGCCGGTAGTCGAGCTCCTTCCGGATCGAGCGCGCGAACTCGTCCACGAGCTGGCGCGTGTCGACGAAGTCGAGCGCCCGGATCCGCTCCTTCGCGAGCCGCGCCGCCTGGTAGAGCAGCGTCAGGTCGGCCTCGATCTGCCGCGGCGCGCCCGGCCGCTGCACCTTGACCGCGACACGGCGGCCATTCGGCAGCGTCGCCCGGTGCACCTGGCCGATCGACGCCGCCGCCACCGGCGTCGGGTCGAAGTCGAGGAAGAGCCGCTCGAGGGTGTTGCCGAGGTCCTCCTCGATCACGCGCTCGGCCTGCTCGAACGGGAACGGCCGGACGTCGTCCTGCAGGGCCCGGAGCTCGACGACGATGTCGGGCGGGACGACGTCGGGCCGGGTCGAGAGGAGCTGGCCGAACTTCACGAAGGTCGGGCCGAGCTCGTCGAGCACCTCGCGCAGGTGCTGCCCCCGCGCGGAGCCGTTTCCGGCCGCCGACGAGGCGAGCCGCGCCTCGGCGGAACGACCCGGCAGCAGGTCGGTGAGCCTGTGCGCCTCGAGGAAGTAGCCGAAGCCGTGGCGCACCATCACCTGCGCGATCTCGGAGAGCCGGCCGATGCTGCGGGTGGTGCTCATGCCGAAAAGGTACGTCGCCTGGACGCCGCTGTCAGGCGGCGGCCCCACTGCCCGGCTTCCGCGTCCACGGCCCCGGCGGGACGAGCAGCGACTCGGCGTGGAGGTACGCGAGCCCCACCGCCGGCAGGTCGCTGAACCGCTCGACGCAGATGTAACGGCGGCGCCACTCCGGGAAGAACTTGCGGTTGAACGCGTAGAGCCGCTCGAGCTGGAAGACGTTGTCGGCGAGCAGGAGGCCACGCCGGACGAGGCGCTTGACCGGCGTCGTCGCGCGCTCGGGAGCGAGGAAGTCCGTGAGCGCGCAGAAGTTCAGCGAGAGCTCGGTGGCGCCGGCCTCCTTCGCCCAGCCGAGCGCCTCGACGACGAGGAACTCCGTCAGGCCGTTCGGCGCGTCGGGGCGCCGGCGCATCGTGCTCAGCGACCAGCCGCCCCCGGCCGGCGCCGGGGCGAGGTGCAGGAAGCCGCCTACCGCGCCGTGCTCCAGCTCCGCGACGGCCAGCATGGTCCCGGGGACGTAGAGGTCGTCGATCGCCATCGAGAAGCCGCGCTCCGGCTCGTCGCCCCGCCACGCGGCCGAGACGGCCTCGAGCTCGGCCCGGAGCGCGGGGCCGGCGGCGTCCGCCGCCACGACACGGAACCCGTACCCGGCCTTGCGCAGCCGCGAGACCGACTGCCGCACCTTCCGGATCGCGCGGCCCTCGAGCGTGAAATCGGCGGGCCGCAGCACCGCCTCCTCCCCCATCGGCACCGCCTTGAGGCCGACTGCGCGATAGCGGTCGAGGTACGCGTCGGACGCTCCGACGACGGCGAGGCGCCACCCGTGCGCGCGGACGACGCGGCGGAGCTCGTCGAGCAGCGCGTCGATCTCGCCCTCGTCGCCGACCGGGTCGCCGCTCACAAGTGCCGTGCCCGCGACGACGCGGTAGGCGAGGAACGCCCGGCGCGAGGGCGAGAAGAGGTAGCTCTTGTCGCGGCGGAGCGCGAAGAAGGAGAGGCTGTCGCTCCCGTACGCCTCGACGAGCGCCCGCGCTACCCGCCGCTCCCCCACCGTCTGCGCGACCGCCTGACCCAACGGTCGGAGCCAGAGCCAGAGCGCAGCCGAGCCGAGCAAGAGGCCGAGGCCGATCAGCGAGTCGGCGAGCCGGTGGGGCAGCTCGGCGCCGCGCAGCTCGACCGAGACCCAGACCGCGGCGATTGCCGCGAGCCCTGCGAGGACGGCGAGGACCGGCCGGGCCGCGGCGGGATCGCCAGGAACGTCGAAGCGGCGGCGGTAGCGGACGAGGGCGGCCAGGAGCGCGAGGGAGATCGCCGCCTCCTCGAAGTCCAGGCCCTTCGCCAGGTGCGCGAGCGCCGACGCGACGACGACCGCGACCGCGAGCTGCCAGGCGCGACGGCGACGCTTCGCGAGCGAGCGCGCGAGCCAGATCAGCCCGAGCCCGGCGGCGACCGTGACCGCGCGCGCGGCGGCCGGCCACCCCGGCGGCAGGACGCCGCGGACGATCTCGACGCGGTTCGCCATCTCGGGCGTGAGCGCCGAGACGATGCCGATCACGCCGACGATCGCGGCGGCCCAGGCGAGCACGACCTGGGCGCGCAAGCGACGAAACGACATGCAGCCACGGTACAACGTGCAGATGAGGGAGCTCCGGGACGCCGTGCTCGGCGACGACCCCGGCCGGGAGGAGGGGCCGGCGGCGCGGCGCGTGCCCTTGCCCCGCTGGGTCACGTGGCTCTTCGCGTTCGTCGTCCTCTTCCTCATTCCGTGGACGGTCTACCTCACCCTGTCCCTTCCGTCCCGGCACGTCACCTTCCGCTACGACCTAGCGTGGGTGGGCTTCGACGTCGGCCTGATCTGCGCCTTCCTCGCCGCGACGTGGGCGGCCTTCCGCGGGTCGGAGTGGCTCGTGCCGCTCGCGGCCGTGACCGGGACGATGCTGGTCTGCGACGCCTGGTTCGACATCGTGACCTCGCAGAGCGGCGGCGAGATGTGGGAGGCCGTCGGCGAGGCGGTGGCGGGCGAGCTGCCCCTCGCCGCGCTCTGCGCGCTGATCGTCTACGACGCGGAGACGTTCCTCGCGTCGACCGTCACGCGCTTCCGGCGCTAGCTGCGTCGATCAGCGAGCGTCGGCTCGCTCTGCCAGGCGCATCCGGTGCTCGAGCTGGGCGACGCGCAGCTCGAGCTCCTCGAGCTCGTCGCGCGTCACGAGGTCGAGCTCCTCGACGAGCGAACGGAGCGCGGACAGCGCCTGGCCGCTCAACCGCTCGCGGCTGCCGCTGATCCGGGAGGGCAGCTCCGCGAGCAGCTCCTCCAGCGAGTCGAGGAGCAGGCGGCCGCTGCTACCGCGCGCGGCCATGCGGCCTCGAGCGCCGCCGCTGGCGCCGCTTCTCGCGCCGGGCCTGCGCCGACGGCTCGGACGGGCTTGCCGCGACGACGTCGACCAGCTCGGGGGTCGGCTCCGCGGCGAGCGCTGCCTCCGACGTCGCGAGCGCGACCGTTCCCGTGTCCGCGCCCACTCCCGCGAGCGCCGGCACCCGCCCCGCGACTGCGCTCTGCTCCTTCTTCTTGGCGTACTCCGGCTCGCGCTCCTTCCAGATCGTGAGCAGCGGCGCCGCGATGAAGATCGAGGAGTACGCGCCGGACGTGACGCCGACGATCAGCGCGAAGGCGAAGTCCTTCAGCTCCGCGCCGCCGAGGATCTCGAGGCAGACGATCGGCAGCAGCGTGATGAACGTCGTCGCCAGCGAGCGCCTGATCGTCTCCCACAGCGAGACGTTGGCGATCGACGCGAAGGGCGAGCGCCGCATCAGCGGGATGTTCTCGCGGACGCGGTCGAAGATGATGATCGTGTCGTAGATCGAGTAGCCGAGCACCGTCAGAACGGCCGCGACCGTCGCGATCGACACCTCCTTCCCGACGAGCGCGTAGATGCCGACGGTGATGGCGATGTCGTGCAGCATCGCGAGGATCACCGGGATCGCGAACTTCAAGTCGAAGCGCAGCGTGATGTAGCCGACGATCAGGAGCAGCGAGACGACGATCCCGTAGATCGCGTCGATCGCGATCTGGTGCCCGAACGTCGAGGAGACGTTCTTGACGCCGGTCTTGTACGCGTGGAAGTGCTGGACGAGCTGCTGCGTGAGGTTCGACTGGGTGGAGCCGGTCAGCGCCTTCGTCCGGACCTGCCAGCTCGTGTAGCCGCCGTGCACCACCGAGCCGGCGCCCTGGACCACCGCGTCGCGCTGCCCCCGTTGGCTCATGAAGTTCGCTACGTCGCCCTGCTGGTACGCCTTGTGCGTGTTGAACGTGATCTGCGTCCCGCCCTTGAAGTCGATCCCGAGGTTCAGGCCGCTCACGCCGAGTGAGACCAGGCCGGCCACGATGACGAGCCCCGACAGCGCGAACCAGACGTAGCGGCGGCGCATGAAGTCGATCTGCAGCCACCTCGCCGTCTGCTGGCCGTGGGCGCCCATGAAGCGCGGGTTGTCGAACCAGCGGAAGCCGCTCAGCAAGCCGAGCATCGCGCGGGTCGCGGCGACCGCCGTGAGGAGCGAGATCACGGTGCCGATCAGGAGCATCAGGGCGAAGCCCTTGACGTCCGCCACCGCGATCAGGAACAGGACCATCGCCGTGATCGCGGTCACGACGTTGGCGTCCAGGATCGTGTGGAAGCCCTTGCCGTAGCCGGCCGCGATCGCCGCGCGCACGGACTTCCCCGCCCGCACCTCTTCCTTGATGCGTTCGAACACGACGACGTTCGCGTCTGCCGCGACCCCGATCGTGAGGATCAGGCCGGCGAAGCCCGGCAGCGTCAGCGTGACGTTGAAGAGGAGGATCGCCGCGTAGTAGAGGAGCCCGTAGATCGCGAGGCCGAAGACCGCGACGAGCCCGAGGAAGCGATAGAGCACCAGCAGGAAGATCGCGACGATCGCGAGACCGGCGATGGCCGCCCAGATCGCCTGGTGCAGCGAGCTCTTGCCGAGCGTCGCCGATACGTCGGTGCGCTCGATCTGCTGGAAGTTGTACGGCAGGGAGCCGCTCTGCAGGACGAGGGCGAGGTCCTTCGCCGCCTGCATCGACCCCATGTTCCCGATCGTCGCCCCGCCCGTGATCCCGTCCTGGAGCTGCGTGTTCGTGTAGTCGATGTACGGCGTCGACTCGAGGACGTGGTCGAGGACGATCGCGTTGTGCTGCGCGTACTGCTGCAAGAACTGGCCCGCGTGCCCGGCGAACCCGGCCGCCTGCTGGCCGCGCTGGTACTCCCGCCGCGTGATCAGCTGGAACTCGCGGTTGCCGTGGCCGGTGAACGCGAGGACGACCTCCGGCTGGCCCGTCGTCGGGTCGAGGTCGGCGCGGATGCCCGACTCGACCAGGTCGTTGCCGGTGAGCTCCGGCGGCCCGTTCGGGTGGAGGACGGTTCCGCTCGGCGTCGTGACGGGCGGCGTGTAGTTGAAGAGGTACCAGTACGTCCCGTCCTTCGAGACGCCGTTCGCGCCCTGGCCGATGCAGCCGTTCGCCTGCGGGCAGGAGACGACCTCCTTCCCGTGCGGCACGGCCAGCACCCGTGTGCCCTCCGGCTGCCTGCCGCTGTACGGGGCGAACAGCTCCTTCTGCGTCCCGGTCGGCCCCTGCAGGAGCTCGTGCGTCGTCGTGGTGACGGTCCTCTGGACGGTCTTGCCCTTGACCTTCGAGCTGACCTGCTTCTTGACCGTCTTGACGCGGAAGAGGTAGTAGAACTCGGGCGTCCCCTTCTTCGCCTGCGCCTGCTGTCCGGAGAGCAGCCTGTAGAGCGACCCGTACGGCGCCGGCACGCCGTTGTTGACCGTCGGCGGCGAGAGATCGCGCTCGAAGTCGAAGAACTGGAGCTGTCCCGTCTGACCGACTATCGCCGCGGCCTTGGCCGGATCGTGGACGCCTGCGAGCTGGACGACGATCTCGTTCCCGCCCTGGACGGCGACGTTCGGCGAGGTGACTCCGATCCCGTTGACGCGGTTCTCGATCACCTGCTGGGCCGTCTGCATGCCGGCCGTCGTCACCGTCTGGCCCCGCTGCGGGACGGCCTTGAGGATCACCTCGGTGCCGCCCTGCAGGTCGAGGCCCAGCGTCGGCTTCTTGTAGACGGGCGATCCCGGCACGGCGATCAGCACCACGCCGATCAGCGCGGCCGCGATGACGCCCAGCAACAGGAGGTAGTTCCGGCGATCTCTCACGAAGGGTCCCTCAACGCTCCGAAACAGGTTAGCGGGGGTTTTGCTCGGTCGAGCCGTCGCCGCCGCCCGCGACCTCGACCGGCGCGTCGACGGTGGGCTCGTGCTCCTCGACCGCTTCCGGCTCCTCCGGCTCCTCGCGGGTCACCGCCGCAATCGCGCGCCGCGCGACGCGCACCTCCAGCTGCGGCGCGATCTCGACCGCGACCTCGTCCTCGTCGAGCCGGGTGACGGTGCCGTAGATGCCGCCGGCGGTGAGCACGTCGTCGCCGACCCGCAGGTCTCCCAGCATCCGCCGTTGCTGGTTCTGGCGCCGCTTCTGCGGCCGCACGACGAGCAGCCAGAGGACGGCGAACCCGACGATGATGATCAGGAAGAAGCCCGCTCCGCCGCTGGTCGCACCGATCGTCATCCACCCGTTCCCTTCATCCGAGAGAGCGTCTCGTCCTTCCAGGCGAGGAAGCCGCCGCGTTCGATCGCCTGCCGCGCCGCCGCGACGAGATCGCACGTGAAGCGCAGATTATGCAGACTGAGCAGCCGCAGTCCGAGGATTTCCTGCTGGTTCACCAGGTGCCGGACGTAGGCTCGCGTGAACCGGGTGCAGGCGGGACAGCCGCAGCCCTCCTCGAGCGGCCGCGGGTCGCGCGCGAAGCGCGCGTTGCGGAGGTTCAGGCGTCCCTCGTGCGTGAGCGCGCTGCCCGTGCGCGCCGTCCGCGTCGGCAGCACGCAGTCGAACATGTCGACGCCGCGCTCGATCACCTCGAGCAGCCCCTCGGCGTCCCCGATGCCCATGAAGTAGCGCGGCTTCTCCTCCGGCAGCGCGGCGGCGGCGTCGGTCGCCGCGGCGAACATCGGCCCGCGCTCCTCGCCCACGCTCAGCCCGCCGATCGCGTAGCCGTCGAGGTCGAGCTCGACGAGCTCCTCCGACGAGCGCCGCCGCAGCTCGGCCTCCAGGCCGCCCTGCGTGATCCCGAACCGCAGCTGCCCGGAGGCCCGCGGGAGGTCGCGTTGCCGCCTCGCCCACAGCGTCGTCCGGCGAACCGCCTGCTCGAGCTCCGCGCGTGGCACGCCGGCCGGCGGGCACACGTCGAGGCACATCGCGACGTCCGAGCCGAGCCGCTCCTGGATCCGCGCCGCGAGCTCCGGCGTGAACCGCTCCGGCCGGCCGTCGTAGACCGAGCGGAAGGTGACGCCGTCGTCGTCGGCCTCGAGCAGCGTGTCCCGGAGCGAGAAGACCTGGAAGCCGCCGGAGTCGGTGAGGATCGGCCCGTCCCAGCCCATGAACGCGTGCAGGCCGCCGAGCTCCGCGACGAGCTCCTCGCCCGGGCGGAAGTGGAGGTGGTAGGTGTTGCCGAGCACGAGCTGGGCGCCGAGCCCGCGCAGCTCGTCCGGATCGACCGCCTTCACCGTCCCCTTCGTGCCGACCGGTATGAACGCGGGCGTGCGCACCTCGCCGTGCGCCGTGCGGAGGATCCCGGCTCGGGCGGCGCCGTCGCCTGCGGCGATCGTGAAGACGTCGCTCATCGCGCTGAGCGTAGACGGGCGTTTTCGGTCGAGGACGTCGGATACCATCGTAGTGCGATGGCAATCTCCGATCTGAGCAGGACGCCGTATTTCTCGTTCGGGCGGCGTCCGTACCGCGAGGAGAGGCTGCTGTCGTACATCCGCCGGCAGCACCGCAGAGGCCGACATCTCGCCGAGATCCTCGACGACCCGTACGTCCACCGCTGCGGCTCGCGGGCGCTCGTCTGGGCGACGTTGCGCGACACGCCGCTGCTCTCGCTGCTCGACGCGGACTGCCGCGAGGCGATTCAGCGCGAGAGCGAGGCGCTCTCGAACCACGAGTAGATCCGCTCCGCCACCTCGGCGTCGCGCGTCGGGTCGGGAGCCTCGGAGAGCTCGTGCTCGCGGATGCGGCCGAGCTCGGCGACGAGGGCCCGCACCGGCGCGTTGCTGCCGAGGAGCGTCGCGATCCGCACCGAGTACGGCGCGAACTCGTCGAGCCGCGCGTGGAGCGCACGCTCGCCGCCGTCGCGCCAGAAGTCGCGCCACTCGTTCGCGCTCCGCGGCCTCACGGCACCTCCACGATCTCGCCGTGCGTGTCGGCGATCGCGATCCGGACGTTCTCCGTCGGCGGCCGGCCGTCGGCGACGAGGATTAGGTGCCGGTGGCCGTTCGTCACCGACACGAGGCCCGGCTTGGAAGCGTCCACGACGCGCACGCCGAGCGCCGGCGCGATCGCTTCCCACGAGCGCCGGGCGGTCTCGAGGTCGGACACGCCGATCCAGAGGTGGTCGATTCGATTTCGCTCGTCGAACGGATGGGCGCCGTGGACGACCTCGGCGCTGTTGCCGTCGGGGTCGAGGAGAAAGCCGCCGTAGTAGTCCGCGCTGTACTGCGGCCGCGGGCCGGGCTCGCCGTCGCTCCGGAAGCCGGCGTCGATCGCTCGCGACCATCGCGCGTCGACCTCGCCCCGCGAGCCGACGCCGAACGCGACGTGGAGGTTGCGGGTCGGCTGGTTCTCGTCGTCCGCGGGCGCGAGCGCGAAGTCCGGCGGGTCGCGGTCTGCGAGCAGCTCGTAGAGACGGCGGCTCTCCTCCGGGTCGGCGGCGGTGACGGTGACGCGGACGAACATCAGAGCAGGAGCATCGCATCGCCGAAGGAGTAGAAGCGGTAGCGCTCTTCGATCGCGAGCCGGTACAGCCGCCGCGTCTCCTTCACGCCTGCGAAGGCCATCACGAGCGCGAGGAGCGTCGAGCGCGGCAGGTGGAAGTTCGTGAGCAGCGCGTCGACGCGGCGGAACTCGAAGCCCGGCGCGACGAACAGCTCGGTACGCCCGCCGAGCGGCGCGCCGCGCGCGAGCGTCTCGAGCACCCGCACCGTCGTGGTGCCGACGGCGAGCACCCGCTCGGCCGAACGGATCCGCTCCCACGCCGCCGGCTCGACCTCGTAGCGCTCGCCGTGGATCCGGTGCTCCTCGAGCCGCTCCTCCGTGAGGGGGCGGAACGTGTCGAGCCCGACGTGGAGCGTGACGCGGACCGGATCGAGGCGCGCTAGGAGCTCCGGCGTGAAGTGGAGGCCCGCCGTCGGCGCCGCCGCGGAGCCGGGCTCCCGTGCGTAGACGGTCTGGTAGCGGGACGGGTCGGCGAGCGGCTCCGTGATGTACGGCGGCAGCGGCGTCTCGCCGTCCGGCTCCCCGTCGAGGCGGAGGAGCCAGCGCCCCTCGCCGAGGTGCTCGAGCAGCTCGAGGGCCCCGTAGCGGCGGCCGGGCCGCAACCGCCGCGTGGGCCGCGCGAGCCCCTCCCACACGTCGTCGCCCACGCGCTCGAGCAGCAGCACTTCCCCCTTCGGCGACGCGATCGGGATCCGCGCCGGCACGACCTTCGTGTCGTTGACGACGACGAGCTCGTCCCGCAGCTCCTCCGGCAGCTCCGCGAACGTCCGGTGGCGGACGGCGCCGCCTGACCGCTCGTAGACGAGCAGCCGTGAGGCGTCGCGCCGATCCGCCGGATGCTGCGCGATCAGCTCCGGCGGCAGCTCGTAGTCCAGCTCCGCAACGTCCATCCGGCCGCAGTTGTATCGTCGCCGCCCATGGACGGAGACGCAATCGCACGCGCGCAGGCGCGGCTCGACGCCGCCGCCGCGGGCCGCGCCACGGCGGCCGACACCGACGCGGCGCTCGCCCGGGCGCGCGAGGCGGTGGAGGCGCTCGCGGCGACGGCCGCGGAGCTGGAAGCGGGCCTGCCGGTCGCCGTCCAGGACGGGCTGCGCGAGCACTTCCGGCCGAGTGCGCGCCATCTCGCCGAGGTGCGCGGGCTGATGAACCAGGTGATCCGGCGGCTCGAGCGGCTCGAGGGCGACATGCTCGCCGAGCGCCACGCGCGCGTCGACGATCTCGCGCTCCTCGTCGACCTCGTGTCGTCCGGATGGCGGAACGTCGAGCAGCGGCTGGCGCGCCTCGAGGACGGGCTCCGGCGCGACTCGGGTGCCATCGTCTACCGGTTCGACGAGCGTCAGACCGGCTGATCGAGCGGCAGCACGAACCGGAACCGGCTGCCGCGGCCGCGCTCGCTCTCGAGCTCGAGCCGCCCGCCGAGCGCGACCGCGAGCTCGCGCGCAATCGTCAACCCGAGTCCGGTACCGCCGCCGTCCGCCGACCAGAACGCGCGGAACACGCGCTCCCGTTCTTCCGGCGCGATCCCCGGCCCCGTGTCCGCCACCGTCACGACCATGCTGCCGTCCTCGCGCGCGAGCGAGAGCTCGACCGTGCCGCCGGTCGGCGTCCAGTGCACCGCGTTCGCGAGCAGGTTCGAGATCACCTGGAGGACACGGTCTCCGTCCGTCACGAGCACGGCGCCGTCGGCGAGCTCGAGCCGGTAGTCGATGCCGCGCCGGCGCGCCTCCGCGGCGAAGGTCGCGTACGCCCGCTCGCCGAGCACGCGCAGGTCCACCTCCTCGCTCAGGACGGCGAAACGCCGCGCGTCGAGCTTCGCGAGGTCGAGGACGTCGCCTACGAGCCGCTCGAGCCGTGCCGCCTCCTGCGCGATCACCCCCAGCGACCTCTGCCGCTCGGCCTCGTCGTCGAGGACGCCCTCGCGGAGCGCCGCGACGTGGCCTCGGATCGCCGTCAGCGGCGTCCGTAGCTCGTGCGAGACCGACATGAGGAAGTGGCGCGACAGCTCCTCCGCCTCGGCGAGTCGCGCCGTCATTTCGCCGAAGTGCGCCGCGAGCCGCTCGACCTCGCTGCCGCCGCCGCCCGCCGGAAGCGCCACCTCGTAGTTCCCCGCCGCCACCACGTCGGCCGCCGCCGAGAGCGCGTCGAGCGGCCGCGTGATCCGGCGGGAGAAGTAGACGCCGAGCGCGGCCGCGAGCGGGATGCCGACGCCGAAGGCGATCGCGAGCTCCTCGGCGAGGCGGAGCCAGCGGCTGCGCAACACTGCGGCCGGCTTCGCGACCACGATCGCCCCTGCCGGCAGGCCGCCGAGGTTCACCACTCGCGCCACGCCGACGTACGCGACGCCGCCGGCCCTGAAGTCCAGCGCGCGCACCGCCCCGCCGAGCACCTGCGACACCGGCAGCGCCGTACGCGGCAGCACGGGCATCCACCCGGCGAGCAGCGACGCACCCGGGACGACCGGAACGTAGAAGACGCGGTCGCCGCCGATCGCGCGCTCCAGGTTGACCAGCGTGACGCCGCCGAGCCCCGCCTGGCGCGCGTAGAGGCGCACGATGCCGACCGACTCGTCGCGCAGCTCGCCGATCGTGCGCTGGCGCGTGTAGCTCTGGAAGAAGCGCACCGCGATCAAGGTCGCCACGAGCGCCGAGAGCACGATCCCGAGCAGGAAGAGCGCGGGCAGGCGGAAGCGCAGCGAGCGGAGCATGCCTAGCTCGCGTCGCGCGGCGGCCCGACCTTGTATCCGACCCCCCACACCGTCACGATCGGCGACGCATCGCCGAGCTTCCGGCGCAGCTGCCGGATGTGGACGTCGACCGTCCGCGTGTCGCCGGCGAACGTGTAGCCCCAGACGCGCTCGAGCAGCTGGTCGCGCGTGAGCACGACGCCCCGGTGGTCGACGAGCTCCCAGAGCAGGTCGAACTCCTTCGGCGCAAGCTGCACCTCGCGGTCGCCGACCCAACACTCGCGGCGGCCGGAGTCGAGCCGCACCTCGCCGTACTCGAGCACCTCGCCCTCGCGTCGCTCACGCTCGCCGGCGCTCCTCCGCAGGATGGCCCGAACCCGTGCGACGAGCTCCCGCGGGTTGAACGGCTTCGTGAGGTAGTCGTCGGCGCCGACCTCGAGCCCGACGATCTTGTCCATGTCGTCGTCGCGGGCGGTGAGGATCAGCACGGGCACGTCGCTGCTCGCCCGGAGACGGCGGCAGACCTCCAGCCCGTCGAGGTCTGGGAGCATCAGGTCGAGCACGACGAGCGCCGGCCGCTCGGCGTGGACGAGGCTCAGCGCATCGCGGCCCGATGCCGTCGTCCGAACCTCGAACCCGTCCTTGCGCAGGTATGCGGAGACGAAGGAGGCGATCGACGCCTCGTCCTCGACCACCAGGATCGTGCTCGGCCGGCGCGTCGCCACCGTCAGCGGCTCCGGATCGGGCGCCTGACGGAATGGGACGGCAGGGAGCGGAAGCGGCCGCCGTCGAGCGAGTAGCTCCCGTCCTGCGCGGGCGAGACGTTCGAGCCCTGCAGCGTGACGCTACCCTCGCCGCCCGCGAAGAGATAGACGCCGGAGCCGCGAACGACCACGCGCAACACTCCGCCGACGGCGCGGAAGCGGAAGCCGCTCCCACTCCACTCGCTCCCGGAGACGCCGCGCCAGTGGACCGCCTTTCGGGCGACGTCCGTGCCCGCCGCCTGCGGCGACGCGGCGGTGCTCGCGCCGAGCTGGTAGATCTCGACACTGCCCTGGTCGGCGATC
Source organism: Gaiellaceae bacterium (assembly GCA_039583515.1). Lineage (GTDB taxonomy): Bacteria > Actinomycetota > Thermoleophilia > Gaiellales > Gaiellaceae > Palsa-739. Next base: position 1,556 of record JAVKST010000043.1, on the reverse strand, counting down.
CGCCCGAGGACGAAGCCGCGGACGACGACCGTCGCCACCGGCGAGCCGACGACGCCGCCGTCGTTCGCCGCGGCGCGGACGACGAGCCAGCCGCGGTGCGCCTGCCGGTCCGCCTGGGCGGCGGCCGCCGGCAGGGCGAGCACCGAGACGCCGGCGCAGATGAGCAGGATGCGGCGCATCGCCCCCGCCAGCGTACCCCCGTCGCCAGGGCAGGAACGTCCGACGCCTGCGCGAACGTGGGTCCATGCAGGGGAGCCAGGAGACGTCGACGCGCCTGTCCGCGCGCGTCGAGGCGCTCGCGTCGGCGCTGCGCGCCAGCGGCGCCGATCCGGATGCGGTCGCGCGCGTCCTCGCCGCCGCGGGAACCGCTGCGCTTCGGGCGCTCACGCTCGACCTGCTGCACGAGCCGCCGGAGCCGGCGGCGCGGCCGGCGGTCGTGCCCGTACGGGTCGACGCCGCGCTCCCGCGTAAGCGCGAGCCCGAGCGCGCCGTTCCACTCGCCGCCTAGGAGTAGTCGTAGAAGCCGCGGCCGCTCTTGCGGCCGAGCAGCCCGGCGTTCGCCATCGCGACGAGGCGCGGCGGCGGTGCCATCCGGGCCTCGCGCAGCTTCTCCCACAGCGCCTCGCTCGCGTGCACGTGGACGTCGATGCCCACGAGGTCGACGAGCTCGCACGGCCCCATCGGCCACCCGGCGCCGTGCTTCATCCCCCCGTCGAGATCCTCGACCGTCACGCGCGCCTCGTCCAGGACGCGGATGCAGTCGTTGAGGAGCGGGATCAGGACGCGGTTGACGACGAAGCCGGGTGTGTCGTGGCAGCGGATCGGATGCTTGCCGAGCCGGCCGGCGAGCGCGTAGGCCGCCTCGAACGCCTCCTCCGAGGTTCGCTCGGCCCGGACGATCTCGACGAGCGGCATCAGCGGCGCGGGGTTGAAGAAATGCATCCCGACGACCCGCTCGGGCGTCGTGACGGCGCCGGCGATCTCGGTCACGGAGAGCGCCGAGGTGTTCGTCGCCAGGACGGCGTCGGTGCGGCAGACGCGCTCGAGCTCGGCGAAGAGCTCCCGCTTCGCGTCGAGATCCTCGACGATCGCCTCGACCACGACGTCGCACTCGGCGAGGCCGGCGAGATCCGTCGTCAGCATGAGCAGATCGAGGTCGAAGGACTCGATCTGTCCCTTCTCCACCTTCCGCGAGAGGAAGTGCGCGATCCGCTCGCGCGCCTTCTCGCCGAGCTCGCCCGTCACCTCCCGGCCGACGGTCTCGAGACCCGCCTCGACTGCGAGCTGCGCGATCCCCGCGCCCATCGTCCCCAGTCCGACGACTCCGACCTTCATCGCGGGGAGACTAGTCGTGGCCCGAACGCGGCGATCACGAGAGCCGCGGCGCCCAGCAGGCCGAGCGCCGGCGTCAGCCCGACGGCTCGGGCGAGGAAGCCGATCGCCGGGCCGTTCACGACGCTGCCCGTGTAGCCGGCCGTGGCGACCGCGGCGATCCCGGCGGCCGGCGTCACGCCCGCCGCGGCGCCGGCGACACGGAACAGCGCGGGCACGAGTGC
>JAVKST010000042.1:0-19691 GCA_039583515.1 Gaiellaceae bacterium | reverse complement strand
CGAGACGGCCTGCGTCCTTGCATCGCTTGGTGCTCGCGACCCGGAAAGCGGGCAACGTTACCGGCCACATCACTAGCGCTCACGCCTTCCCGGCGAGCGTAAGGCCGACGAGCACCACCGACAGTCCGCCCGTCGCGAGCACGGTCAGTCCGGCTACGGCGTCGAAGAGGCGGCCGTTCCGGTGCTCGCCCATCAGCTCCTTGCTGCGGGCGAGCCGCCAGACGAAGAAGAGCGTGACCGGCAGCAGCACGCCGTTCACGACCTGCACGAGCACGAGCAGCTTGATCACCGGGACGCCCGGGATCATCGCCACCGCGGCTCCGACGAGCACGAGCGCCGTCAGCGTCGTCACGAAGACGGGCGCCTCGCGCGGCCGCCGCGCGATCCCCTTCTCGAGCCCGAACGTCTCGGCGATCACGTAGGCGGCCGTGACGGGAAGGATCGCCGCGGCGAGGAGGCTCGCGCCGAGCAGGCCGATGGCGAACAGCGCCTCGGCGAAGCGGCCTGCGAACGGCGCGAGGGCCTTCGCGGCGTCCGCCGCGCTCGAGACGGTGCGGTGGCCGTGGACGAAGAGGGTCGCTCCCGTCGCGATGATGATGAAGCCGGCGACGAGGTTGGCGAACAGCGACGAGACGCCGACCTCCGCGCGCTCGCCCGGAATGTCCTCCGGGCCGAGACCGCGCTCGACGACGGCCGACTGGAGGTAGAGCTGCATGAACGGCGTGATCGTCGTACCGACCGTGGCGATGAAGAGCACGACGTACGGGCCGGTGAGGTGGATGCGGGGCTCCACGATCGCGCGGCCGACCGCGCCCCAGTCCGGCCGGGCGAGCACGGCGGCGATCGGGTACGCGAAGAACGGGATCGTCATCGCGACGAACACCCGCTCGGCGAGCTTGTACGAGCCGCGGACGACGAGCAGCCACACGACGACGGCGGCGACGGGGACGGACGCCTGCGGCGGGATCCCGGCGAGCCCGAGCGCGGCGCCGATGCCGACGAACTCGGAGATGCAGATGCCGAGGTTGGCGAAGAGAACCGCCGTCGTCGACAGCAGCGACCAGCGCGGCCCGTACTGCTCGCGGATCAGCTCGGCGAGCCCCTTCCCGGTGACGGCTCCCATCCGCGCCGCCATCTCCTGCACGACGACGAGGCTGACGGTGAGCAGCACCATCATCCAGAGCAGGTCGTAGCCGTAGCGCGCGCCGATCGACGCGTACGTCGCGATCCCGCCGGCGTCGTTGCCGGCGTTCGCGGCGACGATGCCGGGGCCGAGGAAGGCGAGCAGCGCGAGCAGCCGCACGGTGGCGCGGTTCCGCGGCTTGAGCCGCGGGCGCGCCCGCGGCAGCCGCAGCCGGAGCGCCATGTTCAGTCTCCCCCGAGGAGCCCGAAGCGGCGGCGCCAGCCCTCGGGCAGGACGAGCTCCAGCACGTCGTCCACGGTGACGATCCCGAGCAGGCGGTCGTCCTCGTCCACGACCGGGACGATCGTGAGGTCGAAGTCCGTCATCAGCCGCGCCACCTCCTCGAGGTCGGCGCCCGGCCGCACGGTCTGCGCCGGGCGGAGGAGGTTCCAGAGGCGCTCGCCCTCCTCGGCGCGCAGGAGGTCGGGCAGGGCGATCCCCCCGCGCAGCCGCCGGTGCGTGTTCATGCCGTAGATCCAGGAGAGCGACTCCGGCGGCAGCCCCGACCGCTGCACACGCTCGAGCGCCTCCTCGCGCGTCGCGTCGGCGTAGACGCAGACGAACTCGGGGCTCATCAGGCCGCCGGCGGTGGCCGGGTCGTAGCCGAGGAGGGTCCGCAGCCGCCGCGCCTGCACCGGCGACAGGCGGGCGATCACCGCGTCCCGCCGCTCGCCGGGAAGCTGGAGGACGAGGTCGGCCGCGTCGTCGGTCTCCATCCGGGCGAGCAGCTCGGCGATCTCTTCGTCGCTCCGGTCCTCGACGAACTCGCGCTGGTGGCCGTCCTCGAGCTCCTCGAACACGTCCGCCTCGCGCTCCGGGTCGGCGGCGACGGACGCCATGATCTCCTCGCCCTCCTTGTGCGAAGCCGCCTCGACCAGGTCGGCGACCTGCGCGGGATGGAGCTTCGCGAGCTTCGGATGCGGGACGCGCAGCCGCACCGTCGGAACGTGGCCCGTGAACGGCTCCACCGACGCCCAGTCGAGGAAGGCGCCCGCATCGACGCGAGCCGCCAGGGTGCGCGGGACGAGCCGTCGGAAGAGGCCGCGCAGGCTGACGTCGACGCCGACGACGCGGTACCAGCCCTCGAGCCGCGCGAGCTCGATCTCGTTCGCGCGCACGAGCCGGGCGCCGTCGACGTTGATCAGCTGCCGGTCGAGGACGTCCTTCTTCAGCAGCACCTCATGGGGGCGGCGCCGGAAGTGCTGGAGGTCGAGCCGCTCGCCGGCCAGCGTGACACGGCCGGGCGCGATCTCCGCCACCTGTTCGGCGGGGACGAACACCTGCCGGCCCGCGAACTGGGCGACCAGCCCGGTCACCGGCGGGTACTCGTCCTCGCCGAGGCGGACGATCAGGTCGTCGACGCGCCCCAGCCGCTCACCGGCTGCGTCGCGCAGCTCGCCGCCGACGACGAGCGAGAGGTGGAGCACGAGCGGCGCGACGGCCGCCATCGCACGGTCTCCCGGGCGCTCACAGCCACCGCTTCCAGTGGAAGAAGGCGAGCATGCCTACGATCGAGGTCGCAATCAGGCCGAGGCTGGCGTAGAACGCGTCCCACGTGTCGAAGCCGGGGAAGTGGACGTTCATCCCGAAGAAGCCGGTGATGAAGGTGAGCGGCGTCAGCACGACGATGAAGATCGTGAGGACGTAGAGGATGTCGCTCTGCTGGTGCGAGATCAGCGACTCGTTGGTGTCCTCGAGCGCCTCGACGACTTCCTTGTAGTTGTCGAGCAGGTCCCAGATCCGCTCGCTCGCGTCGACGATGTCGTCGAAGTAGTCCTCGAGCTCCTCCGTCAGGAAGCCCTTCATCTGGCGCTCGAGCTGGCGCAGCGTCGGCCGCTGCGGCTTGATGATCTTGCGGTAGGAGATGATCTCCTGCTTCACGCGGTGGATGTCGCGCACGAGCTCCTTCGCGCCGTCGCCCGCGTCGCCGATCTCCTCGTCGATCTGCTCGAGCTTGAAGCCGATCTTGTCGAGGATCGGGAAGCAGTAGTCGTAGAGGTCGTCGAGCACCTCGTAGAGGAGCCGGCCCGAGCCGCGCCCGAGCAGTTGCTCGCGAACCTCCTCGTTCTCGGCGGCGCGGCGGAAGAGGAGGCTGACCGGGCGCAGCTCGACGCTGGGCAGCGTGACGATGTAGTCCGGGCCGATGAAGACGTCGAGCTCGCCGGCGTTGAGGCGGCCGACGGCCTTGTCGTAGACCGGGAAGTGGAGGACCGCGAAGAGGTAGCCGCTCCCGGCGGCGCCGTCTTCGTCCGTGTAGACGTCGATCTTCGGGCGCTGGCGCCGTGAGAGGACGTCCTCGACGTCGAGCGGATGCCACCCGAAGCGGGCGGCGAGCTCCTGCGCCTCGTCCGTCGTCGGCGCGAGGAGGTGGATCCAGGTGACGCCGGCGGCGGTGAGCTCAGCGGGGCCCGGCCGCGGCTCGACCGCCGGCAGGCCCGGCGCTCTGCGGCGCGGACGGATGCGCGGCAGGTTGGGCACCGGTACTGAGGGGGTCGACGGTCGCGGGCATGGCCGGGGGATTCTAGCCCGAACCGGCCACCGGCAGTACGGCCGCCGCGTCCGCAGCCGGCGTCCGCCGCACCGTCGCCGGCAGGCGCCGCTCCAGCGAGAGCGCGGCGAGGGCGCACGCGACGTTGACGCCGGCGGCGAGCGGCCAGAGCAGGAGCGGCCGGTGCTGGAGCAGGAAGCCGCCCCCCGCCGGCCCCACGATCCAGCCGATCTGCCACGAGATGCTCGCAGCGGCGAGGTAGCGGCCGACGAGCTGCGGCGGGGCGAGGTCGACGCTGAGCGGGGCGTGGATCGCGCCGTGCAGGCATTCGCCGACCGCGAAGACGAGCATCGCCACCGCGAGCACGGCGAACGCCGCGGTCGCGCGCGTCCACGTCCCGGCGGCCCATACGCCGACGAGCGAGACCGCCCACACCATCCCCATCAGGGCGAAGCCGCGCATCCGCCGGCGCCCCTCGGCGAGCTTCACCACGGGGAGCTGGAAGGCGACGATCCCGATCGCGTCGAGGGCGAACACGATCCCGACCTCGCGCTCGTCGATCCGGGTCACGTTCTTCGCGAACGCCGGGAGCAGCTCCACCATGAGCGAGATCGCCGCGCTCATGTACGCCGCGTTGAGGAGCGTGAACCTCGTGAAGGTGCGGTCGCGGACGACGGCGAGCCAGGTGCCGGCGACCCGCTCCTCGTGCAGCCCCGGCGCCCGCACGCGTGCGAGCACGACGACGTAGGCGAGGAAGGTCGCACAGTCGATCGCGAACAGGAGCGTGAACGTCCGCGGGTGCTGCACGGACGCGATCAGTCCGGCCGCGACGCCGCCGAGCGCAACGCCCACGTTCATCGCCAGGCGCTGAATCGCGTAGGCCGGCGTGCGTCGCGCCGCCGGCGTGAGCCCGGCGAGAAGCGCGGACTGTGCGGGCCAGAACGAGCCGCTGCCGATCCCCCAGAGCGTGTAGATCGCGAACGCCTGCCAGGCGACCCGGATCAGCGGCATGAGCGCGAATGCCACGGTCATCACGAGCAGCGAGCCGACGAGGACCCGCTTCGGGCCGGTCCGGTCGGAGAGCGTCCCGCCGAGGAAGCCGCTCGCCAGCGCCGCCGCCGACTGGACGCCGGCGGCACTCCCGGCGAGGCCGAAGGGGATGCCGCGGACGTCGTGCAGGTAGATGAGGAGGAACGGGAGCACGACGCCGTTTCCGAACGCGTTGAGCAGCGCACCGAGCTCCAGCGTGTAGACGTCGCGGGGGAGGCGGGGGTCGAGGCTCCGCAGGTACGCGTGGAACGGACGCATCGCACGCGAGAGAATGCCCGTGGTGGTCGACCGCACGACGATCGTCTTCCCCGACGAGCGACGCGCCGGCCACGTCCTGATCGACCTTGCACGGAGGCGACCTCGTCGAGGCGCTCGAGCCGTTCACGATCTATGGCGGCGACGGCGCAGCGGAGGAGCGCGCGCCGGCGCTCGCCGTCGCGTCGGGCTGCCCTACGTCGTGCGCCGGGAGCCGAGCGGCGGCCTGGGCGGGCCTCACCACGAGCGCAGCCGTCGCCGACGACGGGCTGCTGCTCGGGCTCGGCGCCGAGCTCTCCGGCCTTAGGTACTGAACGCGGCCGGACGTCCAGGGGAGGACCGGAGCGGCCGCCCGGCCTATGAGGATGCAGGGGGAGGGGGAGGCAGGGAGCCGCCTCGGCGGTACGGCACGTTGACTAGCCACTAACGCCCGGGCTCGAGGGGCGAGTACGACCCGGGGACGTGCCTCCCTGACCTTCGCGTAGGGGAGCAGCCTGGAACCCCGGCGGCGGGGACGATGCGCCCGGCAGGAATCGAACCTGCGACCTCGCGCTCCGGAGGCGCGCGCTCTATCCCCTGAGCTACGGGCGCTCGGGACAGCCAGCATACCGCCGCCCCGCCCGTTGGTACGTTCCGGCCGTGGAGGTCTCGGCCCGAATCGTCACGCTCCAGCTGGCCGAGACGTTCGTCATCTCGCGGGAGGCGAGCGACACGGAGGACGTCGTCTTCGTCGAGCTGCGCCACTCCGGCGTCTCCGGCTTCGGCGAGGCCGCCGCGGTCGGGCGCTACGAGGAGTCGGCCGAGTCGGCGCGGGCCTACGTCGAGGAGCACGCCGACCTGCTCGGCGACGACCCGTTCGCGCTGGAGGAGATCATGCAACGCCTCCCGCCGCGCGAGTTCGCCGGGCGCGCCGCGCTGGACGGCGCGCTCCACGACCTCCAGGGCAAGCTGCTCGGCCAGCCGGTCTGGCGGCTGCTCGGCCTGCGCCGCGCAGGCCCCCCGACGAGCTGGACGGTCTGGCTGGGCGACCCGGACGACATGGCGCGCCGGGCCGAGAAGGCGCTCGCGCGCTTCCGGCGGCTCAAGCTCAAGCTCGGCGGCCGCGACGGTCTGGACGTCGAGCGGGTCCGCTCCGTCCGCGCCGTCGCCGCCGAGCTTCCGCTCCAGGTCGACGTGAACGAGGCGTGGAGCCTCGACGAGGCGCTCGACGCGCTGCCGCACCTCGGCGAGCTCGGCGTCGACTACTGCGAGCAGCCGCTGCCGGCCGGCGACCCAGGCGGCCCCGAGCTGAAGCAGCGCTCGCCGCTCCCGATCTACGTCGACGAGGACTGCCATACGCTCGTCGACGTCGCCCGCTGCGCCGAGCGGGCGCACGGCATCAACGTCAAGCTCGCGAAGTCGGGCGGGATCCGCGAGGCGGTGAGGATGGTGCATGGCGCACGCGCGTGCGGGCTCGGCTGCATGCTCGGCTGCATGGTCGAGTCGGGCCTCGGCATCTCCGCCGCCGCGCAGGTCGCCTCACTCTTCGACCACGTCGATCTCGACGGCAACATCCTGCTCGCGCACGACCCGTGGCCGGGCGTGCAGTTCGTCGACGGCGTCCAGCTGCCGGCCGAGACGCCCGGCCTCGGCGTCACAGCGGCGTGAAGCGCTACCTGCTGCTCGCCGAGGGCTTCTCCGGCGACCCGCACTACGGCAAGACGATGCGCGGCATCATGCGCTACCGGCGCGACGACGTCGTCGCGATCCTCGACTCGACGCGGGCGGGGGAGACGGAGGACGGCTTTCCGGTCGTCGGGAGCGTCGACGAGGCGCTGCCGTACGAGCCGGCGACGGCGCTCGTCGGCGTCGCGACGCAGGGCGGCCGGTTCCCTCCAGCGTGGATGCAGATCCTGCGGCGCTGCGTAGAGGCGGGGCTGGACGTCGAGAACGGGCTGCACGTCTTCCTCGCCGACGAACCGGAGCTGCGCGGGATGGCCGGCCAGCACGGCGTGGAGCTGCGCGACCTGCGCCGTCCGCCGCGCGACCTGTCGACCGCGACGGGCGCCAACCTCGACGTGCCGGCGACGATCGTCCTGACGGTCGGATCCGACTGCGCGATCGGGAAGATGACGGTCTCGCTCGAGCTCGACCTCGAGGCGCGCCGGCGCGGCGTCCGCTCGGCGTTCGTCCCGACGGGCCAGACGGGCATCGCCATCGCCGGCTGGGGGATCGCGGTCGACGCGGTCGTCGCCGACTTCATCGCGGGCGCCGCCGAGCGGCTTGTCGTCGAGGGGCACGACCGCGGCGGCGACCTGCTCTGGGTCGAAGGCCAGGGCGCGATCCTGCACCCGGTCTACTCCGGCGTCACGCTCGGCCTCTACCACGGAAGCGTCCCGCACCTGCTCGTCCTCTGTCACGAGGCCGGCCGTAGCGAGATCGAGGGCGCCGGCTCCGGGCCGCACCTCATTCCGCCGCTGCGCGAGCTCGTCGAGCTGCACGAGCGGCTTGCGCTTCCGGCGCGGCCGGCGCGGGTCGTCGCCGTCGCGGTCAACACGCGCGCGCTCGGCGACGAGGCGGCGCGCGCCGCAGTGGCTGCGGCGGAGGAGGAAACCGGCGTGCCGGCCGACGACCCCGTGCGCTTCGGCGCCGGGAAGCTCGTCGACGCGGTGCTCGCGAGCGTGGCTTGATTGAACGTCGCCGTCATCTCCGACACGCACCTGCCGCGCGGCACGCGTCGCCTTCCCGCCGAATGCGTCGAGCGGCTGCGCGCCGCCGATCTCGTCCTCCACGCCGGCGACGTCGTCGCGCTCCCGGTGCTCGAGGAGCTCGAGGCGCTGGGGCCGCCCGTGCACGCAGTGCACGGCAACATCGACGACGCCGAGCTCCGGCGGCTGCTGTCGCGGACGACCGTCGTCGAGGCCGGCGGGTGCCGGATCGGGATGATCCACGACCCTGGTCCGCGGGCGGGGAGGGGCGAGCGGCTCGCCGGCCGCTTTCCCGGATGCGCCGCCGTCGTCTACGGCCACACCCACCTGCCCGAGATGACGCGCGAGGGCGGCCTCTGGATCCTCAACCCCGGCTCGCCGACGGAGCGGCGCCGGGCGCCCACCCACTCGATGCTCGTGCTCGAGATCGGCGGCGGCGACGTGCGGCCGGAGCTGATCGAGCTCCACCCTTGACGCGAACGTGCGTTCCCTCTAGGATGCGAACGCATGTTCGTAAAGCTGTTCATCCTGCTCGCGGCGGCGGCGCTCCTCGGCGGCTTCGCCGCCCGCAGCTCGCACGGCGCCGGCCCCCCGCGCCACTACGTCGTCCGGGCTGGCGACACCCTGTGGTCGATCGCCGAGCGCACGTACGGGGGAGACGTGCGCGAGGCTGTCTGGAATCTCGAGCAGCGCAACCACCTCGCGACCGCGACGATCGTCCCGGGCGAGAAGCTCGTCCTGCCGTAGGGGCTAGGGGCTAGACCGCGGCCGGCTCGGCTGCCTCGAGCGGCTGGAGCAGCGCCGGCGACCGCTCGACGACGCCAAGGAACGCATCGACGACGGCGGGCGCGAACTGCGTCCCGCGGTTCCGCACGATCTCCTCCACGGCCTCGTCGAGCGGGCGCGCGTCGCTGTACGGGCGGTCGGTCGTCATGGCGTCGAACGCATCGGCGAGCCCGACGATCGCAGCCTCGAGCGGGATCTTCGTGCCGGCGAGCCCGTACGGGTAGCCGTCCCCGTCCCAGCGTTCGTGGTGGTGGAGGACGGCCGGGACCGCGTCGCGCAGCTGATGCAGCCGGCCGACGATCCGCGCCCCGTCCTCCGGGTGCCGCTTGACGAGCTCGAACTCGAGCGCCGTCAGCGCGCCGGGCTTCGTGAGGATCGCGTCGGGAACGCCGATCTTCCCGATGTCGTGGAAGAGCCCGGCCAAGCGAACCACTTCGAGCCGCTCGCTTTCGAGGCCGAGCTCCTCCGCCACCGCGAGCGCGATCCGCTGCACGCGCTGCGAGTGCCCGGCCGTGTACGGATCCTTCGCGTCAACCGTGGCGTTGAGGCTCTCGACCGCATCGAGCGCGCTCTGCTCGAGGAGCCTGTTCGTCTCCGCGAGTCGCGCGGTCCGCTCGCGCAGCTCCTCGTTCTGCCGGCGCAGAAGGCGCGACGCCTGCCGTACCAGCAGCGCGAGCGCTGCCCAGAGACTGAGGAACACGGCGGCGAGCGTCATCCAGATCATCCGCCGCCGCGAGCCGATCAGCCGATTGACCGACGACGGGTCGGCGTAGATCTCGTACGCCCCGATCACGCGCCCGCCCCTCGAGCTCACGATCGGCGCGTAGACCTGGAGCAGGCTCGGGTAGCCGAGACCGACCTCGGCATCGTCCTCCTCGCCGGGGCTGGCCGTCGACACGAAGCTCGCCGAGGGACGGCCGTCACGCACCGCCGTCTCGAGCGGTCCCTCGAGCGGGAACCGCTTTCCGATCCGAGTCGGATCGAGGCTCGCCCACGCAAGCCGTCCGTCGGGCTGCCAGACCTTCACCGCGACGACGTCCGGCTGTGCAGCAAGCGAGGAACGCAGCGCCTTTCCGCCCGCACGGGTCACGGCGACCCGGTCGTGTCGGACGAGCGTCGGTCGGACGACCCCGTCCACGTAGCGCGCCAACGCCCAGCGCTCCGAGACGAGAGCCTGCTCGTGGAGCGTCCGCGTCAGGGTCCAGCCGAGCACGGCGCCGCCTGCGAGGAGCATCACGGCCGAGGCCAGGAGAAAGACGTGCAACAGCGTCAGCGAGCGCGCGAGATCACGCCGCCGGCCCTGCCGCAGGCCCGTACCCTCGTCCACGGTTCCTCTATCGGCTGCGGACGCCGATCTGATTACAGGGCACGCTCCTAGAATCGCCGAGTGGATCTCGACCTCGTCTTCCTCGGCACCGCCGGGTCGATGCCGACGGCGCAGCGGAACCCGGCGGCGATCCTCCTCCGCCGCGGCGGCGACCGCCTGCTCTTCGACTGCGGAGAGGGGACGCAGCGGCAGCTGCAGCGCTCGACGGTCGGGCTCCCCGAGCTGGAGGAGGTCTTCCTCACGCACTTCCACGCCGACCACTTCCTCGGCCTCCCCGGCATGCTCAAGACGTTCGCGCTCCGCGGCCGGGCGGAGGCGCCGCTGACGGTGTACGGCCCGCGCGGGCTCCGCGACCTCTTCTCGCGGCTGCGGCCGTTCGTCGGCCGGCTGCCGTATCCGCTCGCGCTCGTCGAGGTGGAGCCGGGGGAGAGGCTCGACCGCGGCGACCACGCGATCGAGCCGTTCGCCGTCGACCACGGAGACGACGCGCTCGGGTACGTCCTCGTCGAGCAAGACCGGCCCGGGCGGTTCGACGTCGCGGCCGCAGACGCGCTCGGCGTGCCTTCAGGGCCGGAGCGCGGCCGACTGCAGGCCGGCGAGCCGGTGGCGCTGCCCGACGGAAGCGTCGTCACGCCGCAGCAGGTGCTCGGCGAGGCGCGGCCGGGACGGCGGGTAGCGATCGCAGGCGACTCCGCTCCCTGCGCGAGCACGGTGCAGGCGGCTCACGCGGCCGAGGTGCTCGTGCACGAGGCGAGCTTCCTCGCCGAGGAGCAGGAGCGGGCGCGGGAGACGCTCCACTCGACGGCGACCGAAGCGGCGGAGGTGGCGCGGCTCGCGCAAGTGCGGCTGCTGGTGCTCACGCACGTCACGCCGCGCTACTTCGGCCCCGAGCTGGCGCGCGAGGCAGAGGAGACGTTCCCCGACACCGTCGTTCCCCGTGACTTCGACATCGTCGAGGTGCCGTTCCGCGAGCGCGGCGCGCCGCGGCTCGTCAGGGGAGGCGCCCGCCCGGAGCGGGGAGAGCCGAAGCGGGAGGCCGTGGAAGCACCTATGATCGACGGCGTATGAGCGGGATGGTCCAGGTCGCCGTCGCCGGTGACGTCGCCGAGGCGGAGGAGCTGCAGGAGATCCTCCGCAACGCCGGCATCGTCTCGACGACCTCGCAGGCGGCGGAGGACGACGCGGTGAGCGTCTTCGTCGCCGAGTCGGAGCTCGAGAGCGCCCAGGATGCGATCGAGGCTCTGACCGAGCCGGACGACCTGATCTCCGAGCCGTAGGATGGGCGCGATGACGACGGTGATGGTCCGTGTCAGGGCGCGCGCCACAGGCGCGGCCCCGCGGCCGGCACGCGCTTCGTAGCCGCGCCTTCGCAGAGGAGCTCGTCCGCGACGCCGGCGTCGGGCCCGGCGCGCTGGTGCTCGACCTCGGGGCCGGAGCCGGCGTGCTAACCGGCGCGCTCGCGCGGGCCGGTGCGCGCGCAGTCGCCGTCGAGCTCGATCCCGGGAGCGTCCGTCTCCTGCGCTCCCGCTTCGGCGGCCACCCGAGGGTCGAGGTGCGCGAGGCGGACGCGACCTCGATGCAGCTCCCGCGCGAGCCGTTCGCCGTCGTGGCGAACCTCCCGTTCGCCGCGGGTACCGCGATCCTCCGCCGGCTGCTCGGCGATCCGCGAACCCCGCTGACGCAGCTCGACGCCATCGTCGAGTGGGGACTGGCGGCGAAGCGGACCGCGGTGTGGCCGACGACGCTGCTCGGCTGCACATGGGGTGCCCGGTTCGAGCTCTCCCTCGTGCGCCGCGTGCCACGCGCGTGCTTCGCGCCGCCGCCGGCGGTGGACGCCGCGGTCATGAGGGCGGTGCGCCGGCCGGAGCCGCTCGTCCCGGCGCAGGAGGCGCACGCCTTCGAGGCGCTGCTCCGGCGCGCCTTCGCCGCGCAGGCGCCGCTCGACCGCGTCCTGCCGCGACGCATCGTGCACGGCGCTGCCCACGCCCACGGCTTCGACCCTCGCGCCGCCGCGCGCGACCTCGACGCCCGCCAGTGGGCCGCGCTCTACCGGTCGCTCAGACCCGCCAGCTGCCGCCGGCAAGGATCGGGACCGCGCTCCCGCCCTTCGTCAGCCCGGTGACGGTGACGTCGTCGGAGCCGATCATGAAGTCGATGTGGATCTCGCTCTGGTTGATCCGCGGCAGGTCGGCCGGGTCGGCGACAGGCACTTCGTACGCGTCCCCCAGGGCGACGTGGCTGGCCGCGTTCTCGTCGAGCAGCGTCGTGTAGAACGTGCGCCGCAGCCGCCCGATCCGGCTCTCCGCATCCACGAGCGCGACCTCGCCCAGCCGCGCCGCGCCCTCGTCGGTGGCGCAGCGCTCGCGGAGCGTCTCCACGTTCGCATCGGCGTCGATCTCGACCGCGCGGCCGCCCTCGAAGCGCATGCGGAGCCCTGTCACGAGCGAGCCGCCGATGTCCAGCGGCTTGGTCGCCGTCACGACGCCCTCGGTCCGCTCCGGGTCGGGTGTCGTGAACAGCTCCTCCGTCGGCAGGTTCGGGACGTGCCGGATTCCCGTGCGGGTGGTCGAGGCGCCGCCCTCCTTCGCGAAGCGAGAGCTGGGGAGGAGGCCGACCGTGAGGTCGGTGCCCGGCCCTTCGAAGTGGAGCGCGTCGAGGTCGAGCGCGTCGATGCGGCCGGCGACCTGCCAGATCTCGTCGATCCGCTCCGTCCAGGCGGCGGCGGGATCCGGCTCGTCGAGCCGGCAGACGTGGGCCACGTCCCGCCAGAGGGCCTCGAGCGCCGCGTCGGGTGCGAGCTCGGGATAGACGACGCGGGCCCACCTCGCGGTCGGGAACGGCGAGATCGTCCAGGCGACGGAGCGCTCCGCGACGAGCTGGTAGGTCTCGGGGACGGTCGGCAGCCGGTCGCGGCCGGCGCGTGCGGGATCGGCGCCGTCGAGCAGGCCCGGCGGCACGAGCGGCACGAGCATGATCCGCGCCGCGTCGAGCTCCCCGAGGAAGAGCAGCCGCCGGCCGAGCCACGGTGGTACCCAGCGAAGGGACTGGTCGGACGCGTGCTCGATCCTGATCCGCTTCACCATCGGGTCGAAATACGCGACGTCGACGTAGCGGGCGCCGCGGGCGTACGCATGGCGCGCGATCCGGTGCACGAGCGGCTGCGCCTCCGGCAGCGCCTCGACCGCGACGACCTGGTCGGGCTGGACATTGGCGCCGAAGGAGACGATCAGCTCGGCGTAGCGGTCGAGGAGCTCCTGGTCCACGGCGGCGAACGCTATAGGGTCGGGCCGTGGAGGAGCGCGATCTCCGGCTGCGCCGCCGGACCTACGCGTTCTTCGTCGACCAGGGTCGCGCGCCCTCGCGGACGAGCTCGGCGCACCGGACGAGGTGGTCGCCGGCTGGCGGCGCCTGCACGAAGAGCACGCGCTCGTGCTCAACGCGGCCTCGGACGAGCTCCGGATGCTCAACCCGTTCTCCGTCGTGCCGACGGCATACCGCGTCCGGGCCGGCGGGCGGTGGTGGTATGCGAACTGCGCCTGGGACGCGTTCGGCGTCTGCGCGGCCCTCGCCGCCGACGGCCGGATCGAGACCTCGTGCGCCGACTGCGGGGAGCCGCTCCCGGTGGAGGTGCGGGACAGCCGGCCGGACGACGAGTCGCTCGTCTAGCTCGCCGAGGCGTGGTGGGACGACCGGCTCGCCGCGGACTGGACGCCGCACACGCGCGAGCAGAACACAGTCATCCTCCAGCGCCTCGGACTCACGGCGCCGTTCTGGCAGCTCGCGTAGACCCGCGTCCGGAGCGCCAGCTACAGTCGTCGGGAGCACGTACCCCTTTAACCCGGTCCAGCGAGGCCGGAAAGGAGTCGGATGGACACGCACGCCCCCACCCAGGGGAAGGATCTGCTCGACGCCGAGGCGCTGGGCAGAACCCTCTCGAGAATCGCGCACGAGATCATCGAGGCCAACCCGGACCTCGACGACGTCGCGCTCGTCGGGATCCAGACCCGCGGCGTCCCGCTCGCGCAGCGGCTCGCGCGGCTGATCGAGGAGCGGGCCGGCCAGGCACCGGAGCTCGGCGCGGTCGACATCACCTTCTACCGCGACGACGTCACGGTGCGCGGCGGCGAGGCGCCGCTCGCCGCGCAGCCGCTCGTTCGCGCCACGCAGCTGGACTTCCCGCTCGAGGGCCGCACGGTGGTTCTCGTCGACGACGTCCTCTACACCGGCCGCACGATCCGCGCCGCGATCGAGGCGCTCTTCGACTACGGCCGCCCGGCCCGCGTCCAGCTCGCCGTCCTCGTCGACCGCGGCCACCGCGAGCTGCCGATCCGCCCCGACTACGTCGGGAAGAACCTGCCGACCTCGCGCGGCGAGCGCATCCAGGTGCAGCTCGTCGAGGTGGACGAGGTCGACGCCGTCCTGCTCGTGTCGACTCCGGAGGAGGAGAGCAGATGATCCGCCTGGTCAAGGACGACCTGCGCCCGCCGGGGGCGCCGCCGCCGCGGCACCTGCTCTCGGTCGGCGACCTGACACGGGACGACGTCGAGCGCCTGCTCGGCACCGCGCGCACCTTCGCGGCTTCGCTCGAGCGGCACGTGAAGAAGCTGCCGACGCTCAAGGGCCACCTCGTCCTCAACCTGTTCTACGAATCGTCGACGCGGACCTCGTCGAGCTTCGAGCTCGCCGCGAAGCGGCTCTCGGCCGACACGCTCACCGTCAAGTCCGCCGGCTCCTCGGTGGACAAGGGCGAGTCGCTGAAGGACACGGCGCTCACGCTCGGCGCGTACGACCCGGACGTGATCGTGATCCGGCACCCGCAGATCGGCGCGCCGCAGCTCGTCGCCCGCGTGACCGGGGCGCACGTCGTCAACGCCGGCGACGGCAAGCACCAGCACCCGACGCAGGCGCTGCTCGACCTCTACACGCTGGAGGAGGAGCTCGGCCGGCTGGAAGGGCTCCACGTCGCCATCGTCGGCGACGTCCTCCACTCGCGCGTCGCGCGCTCGCTGCTGCAGGCGTTCGCGCTCGTCGGGATCCGGACGACGCTGGTCGGGCCGCCGGCCCTGCTGCCGCGCGAGCTGCCGGCGGAGGCGACTACCGACATCGCCGCGATCGCCGACGCCGACGTCGTCTACGTCCTCCGCATGCAGAACGAGCGGATGCAACCCGGCGCCAACTACGTCCCGAGCCTGCGCGAGTACACCGCGCGCTGGGGGATAACGCCGGAGCGCCTGCGTCCCGGCCAGCGCGTCATGCACCCGGGCCCGATGAATCGCGGCGTGGAGATCGACCCGGCCGTCGCCGACTCGCCGCAGTCGCTCGTCACGAACGAGGTTCGGTCGGGACTCGTCGTCCGGATGGCGGTGCTCTACGACGTCCTCACAGGCGGCCCGGTCGGCGTCAGAGCACTCGCTGCGGCGGAGGTGGCCTGATGGCCGACATGCTCTGGCAGAAGAAGCTGGCAGGCGCGAATGTCGTGATCCGCGGTGCGCGGGTCCTCGACCCGGCCGAGGGGATCGACGCGCGGCTGGACGTCCGCGTCGACGACGGGTCGATCGTCGCCGTCGCCGAGCGCGTGGACGCGAACGAGCACCGCGTGATCGAGGCGGAGGGGCTCGTCCTCGCGCCGGCCTTCGTCGACCCGCACGTCCACCTGCGCACGCCGGGCCGCGAGGACGAGGAGACGGTCGCGAGTGGCACGGCCGCGGCGGCGGCGGGCGGCTACTGCGCGATCCTCGCGATGCCGAACACCGATCCCGTGATCGACAGCGCGGCCACGCTCGGCTCGCTCGTGGAGACCGCGCGGCGTGAGGCGGAGGTGCCGGTCGGCTTCCTTGCCGCCATCACCCGCGGCCAGCAGGGCGAGGAGCTGACGGAGATGGCGGAGCTGACCGACGCCGGCGCCGTCGCATTCTCGGACGACGGCGTCCCGGTCGCCTCGGCCGGGCTGATGCGGCGCGCGCTCCAGTACGCGGCGATCACCGGCCGGCCGCTCGCGCTCCACTGCGAGGAGCCGACGCTCTCGCACGGCGGCCACGTCCACGAGGGGCGCGTCGCCGCCGAGCTCGGCTTCGCGGGCTACCCCTCTGTCGCCGAGTCGGTCGCCGTCGAGCGGGACCTGGCGCTCGCCGGCTACGAGCGCGGTTGCGTCCACGTCCTCCACCTCTCCGCGGCGGAGTCCGTCGAGGCGCTGCGCCGGGCGCGCGAGGGGGGGATCGAGGCGAGCGGGGAAGCGACGCCGCACCATCTCGTCCTCACCGACGACGCCGTCCGCTCGCTCGACCCGAACGTGAAGATGAACCCGCCGCTGCGGGCGGAGCGCGACCGGCTCGCCCTGCTGGAGGCGGTGAAGGACGGGACGATCGAGGCGATCGCCACCGACCACGCACCGCACGCCGCCCAGGAGAAGGACGTGCCGTTCGAGGCGGCCCCGTTCGGGGTCACGGGCCTCGAGACCGCGTTCGCCGCTCTCCACACGCATCTCGTGAAGCCCGGGTTGCTGCCGCTCGCGACCCTGCTCGAGCGGATGTCGGCCGGGCCGGCGCGGATCTTCGGGATCGAGACGCCCAGGGTCGTGCCGGGGGAGCGCGCGAACCTGGTCCTGCTCGACCTCGAGCGGGAGTGGCGGGTCGGCGAGCGGCCGTTCCGCTCCCGCTCCCGCAACTCGTGGCTGGTCGGCGCGACGCTGACGGGCGACGTCCGGATGACGCTGGCGGGAGGTGCGGTGGTGCACGAGTGAGCGGCTATCTCGCGCTCGCGGACGGCACCGTCTTCCACGGCGAGTCGGTCGGAGCCGACGGCCACGCGCTCGGCGAGGCCGTGTTCACGACCGGCATGTCGGGTTACCAGGAGGCGGTCACCGACCCCAGCTTCGAGGACCAGCTCGTCGCGTTCACGGCGCCGATGGTCGGCAACTACGGCGTCGCGCCCGGGCGGGACGAGTCGTCGCGGACGCACGCGCGCGCGGTGCTGATGCGCGAGGCGAGAGGCCCGGAGTGGACGGATTGGCTGCGCGAGCGCGGCGTCGTCGCGCTCACCGGGATCGACACCCGCAGCCTCGTGCACCACCTGCGCAACGCGGGCGCCGCGCCGGCGATCGCGGTCGCCTCCGGTCTGCCGGTCGAGGAGGCGGTACGGCTGGCGACGCAGCAGCCGCCGATGGCGGGTCGTGCGCTCGCCGCCGCGGTCTCGACGCCCGAGCCGTACGAGCACACCCGCGACGGCCGCCTCCGGGTCGCCGTCGTCGACTACGGCGTCAAGAGCTCCGTCCTGCGCCGGCTCGCGAAGGCGGGCGCGGCGGTGACCGTCTATCCGCACGACGCGGACGCGGACGAGCTCGCGTCCTACGACGGCGTCCTGCTCTCTCCGGGGCCGGGCGACCCGGAGCCGCTCGCCGCCGAGGCCGAGACGGTGCGGGAGCTCCTCGGCCGCACGCATATCCTCGGCATCTGCCTCGGCCACCAGCTGCTCGGGCTGGCCACCGGCCACGAGACGTACAAGCTCCCGTTCGGCCACCGGGGCGCGAACCATCCCGTGCTCGAGCGCACGAGCGGCCGCGTGCTCGTGACGAGCCAGAACCACGGCTTCGCCGTTCGGCCGAGCGACGACGCCGAGGCGTCCCACGTCTCGCTGTACGACGGAACGGTCGAAGGGCTGGACCTGCCGGCCGAACATGCTCGCTCGCTCCAGTTCCACCCCGAGGCCGGGCCCGGCCCGCACGACGCGTGGGCGCTGATCGAGAGGTGGGTGGACGAGCTTGCCGCGTAGACACGACATCGAGTGCATCTGCATCGTCGGCTCGGGGCCGATCGTGATCGGGCAGGCGGCGGAGTTCGACTACGCGGGCTGCCAGGCGCTGAAGGTGCTGCGCGAGGACGGCTTCCGCACGATCGTCGTCAACTCGAACCCCGCGACGATCATGACCGACCCCGGCTTCGCCGACCGCACGTACCTCGAGCCGCTCGACACCGCGTCGGTGGCTGACGTGCTGCGGCTCGAGCGGCCGGACGCGCTGCTGCCGACCATGGGCGGCCAGACGGCGTTGAACCTCGCGCGCGAGCTCGCGACGACGGGCGTGCTCGACGAGCTCGGGATCGAGCTGATCGGGGCACGGCTCGACGCGATCGAGCGAGCCGAGGACCGGCTCCTGTTCAAGCAGGCGGTCGAGTCCTGCGGCCTCAAGGTGCCGGAGTCGGTGATCGTGACCTCGCTCGACCAGCTCGACGGCCTCGCGACTCCCGCCGTCGTTCGCCCCGCCTTCACGCTCGGCGGCCACGGCGGCGGCTTCGCGAACACGCCGGAGCAGCTCGTGCGTCAGGTCGAGCGTGGCCTGCACGAGAGCCCGATCGGCCAGGTGCTCGTCGAGGAGTCCGTGCGCGGCTGGGACGAGTTCGAGCTCGAGGTCGTCCGCGACCGGATCGACAACGTCGTGATCGTCTGCTCGATCGAGAACCTCGACCCGATGGGCGTCCACACCGGGGACTCGGTCACCGTCGCGCCCCAGATGACGCTGCCGGACGAGGCGTACCAGGAGCTGCGCGACGCCGCGATCGCCGTCATCCGCGCCGTCGGCGTCGACACCGGCGGCTCGAACATCCAGTTCGCGCGCAGCCGCGAGACCGGCGAGGTGCGCGTGATCGAGATGAACCCGCGCGTCTCGCGCTCCTCCGCGCTGGCGTCGAAGGCGACCGGCTATCCGATCGCCAAGGTCGCCGCGAAGCTCGCGGTCGGCTACACGCTCGACGAGATCCCGAACGACCTGACGGGGACGACCCCGGCGAGCTTCGAGCCGGCGCTGGACTACGTCGTCGTCAAGTTCCCGCGCTTCGCGTTCGAGAAGTTCCCCGGCGCCGACCGCACCCTCGGCACGCAGATGAAGTCGGTCGGCGAGACGATGGGGATCGGCCGGACGTTCGCCGAGGCGTTCCTGAAGGCGTTCCGCTCGCGGGAGCTCGACGCCGGCGCCGCGACGCCGTGGCCGACGCTCGCCGACGTCCCCGACGGCGTGCACCCGTTCTTCCGCAGCGAGCTCGGCCGGATCGGCGGCGCGCTCGCCTCGATCGGCGACGTCGACTCGCTCGTCGCGGGCGACTGGTTGCGGCTGAAGCGGCTCGGCCTCTCCGACGCCGACATCGCCGCCGCGGCAGGCAGGCCGGAGGCGGCCGTCCGGCAGCGCCGGCGCGCGTGCGGCGTCCGCCCCTCGTACCGCCGTGTCGACTCCTGCGCCGGCGAGGTGGAGGCGGCCTCGAACTACTACTACTCGACCTGGGGTGAGGCGGACGAGACACTCCCGCCGGGAGCCCGGCCGCGCGTCGTCATCCTCGGCTCCGGCCCCAACCGGATCGGGCAGGGCATCGAGTTCGACTACTGCTGCGTGCACGCAGCCACGACCTACCGCGAGCTCGGCTACGAAGCCGTGATGGTCAACTGCAACCCGGAGACGGTCTCCACCGACTACGACACGAGCGACCGGCTCTACTTCGAGCCGCTCGACGCCGAGTCGGTGCTCGCGATCTGCGAGCGCGAGCGTCCCGACGGCGTCGTGATCCAGTTCGGCGGCCAGACGCCGCTCAAGCTCGCGCGCGCGATCGAGGAAGCCGGCTGGCGCATCCTCGGCACGCCGTCCGACGCGGTCGACCTGGCCGAGGACCGCGAGCGGTTCGCCGGGCTGCTGCGCGCGCACGGGCTGCGCTCGCCGGAGTGGGGGATCGCCGCTTCCGCGGACGAGGCGGTCGCGATCGCGGAGGAGATCGGCTACCCGGTGCTCGTCCGGCCCTCCTACGTCCTCGGCGGGCGCGCGATGCGCGTCTGCTACTCCGCCGACGAGGTGCGCGACATGCCGAGCTTCGACCGCGTCCTCGTCGACCGCTTCGTCGAGCACGCGGTCGAGGTGGACGTCGACGCGCTCTGCGACGG
>JAVKST010000041.1:0-19734 GCA_039583515.1 Gaiellaceae bacterium | reverse complement strand
GACGGCCGAGGACGCCGCAGCGCGTAGCGTGCTCGCGGGCCGGGGAGCCGGCGAACGTTGCCGGTTACGTCACTAGCATGACCCCATGCCGAGGAGGATGCTCGCCGCGGTCGCCGTCGCCGCGGCCGCAGCCGCCGTCGCCGCGTGTGCGGGCTCCGGCGCGACGACGATCCAGCGCCGGACGAACGCCGCTCCGGCGATCACGAACGCGGCCGAGGCCGTGATGGGGACGCTCGTGGCGCCGCCGACGCCGGCCTTCCTCGCCCGCGTGCGCCGCGGCCTCCTGGGCGGGGTGCTCCTGCTCGGCAACGGCTGGCTGAGCCGCGGCACCGCCGCGACCGTCACGGCCGAGCTGCAGCAGGCCGCCTGCACGCGCGGCGAGCCGCTACTGATCGGCGTCGACCAGGAGGGCGGGATCGTGAGGCGGCTGGCGTGGGCTCCGCCGACCGAGGCGCCCGCGGAGATGAACGGCCCGGCCGACGCGCATGCACAGGGCGTCGGGACGTCGTCGGCGCTCCGCTCCGTCGGCATCGACGTCGACTTCGCGCCCGTCGTCGACACGCCGAGCTCGAACGCGACCTTCCTCGGCAGCCGCGCATACTCGCACTCGCGCAGCTGGAACGCGAAGATGGCGCGCGCCTTCGTGACGGGGCTGCAGCAGTCCGGTGGAGTCGCGGCGACCGCAAAGCACTTCCCAGGCCTCGGCCTCGCCGGCGGCAACACCGACAACGGGCGGGTCGTGATCGGCGCGCCGGCGTGGAAGCTGGGCGAGGGACTGGCCCCGTTCCAGAGCGCCGTGCGGGCCGGGGTGAAGCTCGTGATGATCTCGACGGCGATCTACCCGCAGCTCGACGCGTCCGGCAGGCCGGCAGCGTTCTCGTCCACGATCATCCAGAGGCTGCTGCGGAGGACGCTCGGGTTCCGCGGCGTCACCGTGACGGACTCGCTCACCGCGCCCGCGGCCGAGGCGATCCGAGACGCCGCGGCGAGGGCGATGCTGGCCGGCTCCGACCTGCTCCTCTACGGCAGCGAGGGCGCGAGCGAGCGGGCCTACGCGACGCTCGCGGCGGACGCCGCCAGGCGGCCGCAGCTGCGGGCGCGGCTCGCGCAGGCGGCGTCGCGGATCCGGGCGCTGAAGGCCTCGCTCGCCGCCGCCGGCGGCCCGACCTGCGGCTAGAGGCCGAGCCGCTCGAGCGTCGTCGCGTCGCGCCGCCACCTCGGCCGCACCTTGACGCGCAGCTCGAGGAAGACGGGACGGCCGAGCAGCGCCTCGATCTCCGGCCGGGCGCGCGTGCCGACGTCCTTCACCATCGACCCGCCCTTGCCGACGACGATCTGCTTCTGCGACTCCGTCTCGACGAGGATCGAGGCGCGCACCACCGGATCGCCGAGCTCCTCCACCTCGACCGAGACCGCATGCGGCACCTCGTCGCGCGTCAGCCAGAGCACCTTCTCGCGGATCAGCTCCGCCACCTGGAGCCCGGGATCGAGGTCGGTCCGCTGCTCCTGCGGGAAGTAGAGCGGGCCGTCCGGCAGGAGCGCGACGAGCTCCTCGCGGAGCTCCGCCACGCCGTCGCCGGTCTTCGCGCTCACCGGGTGGAGCGCGTGGAAGCTGCCCCAGGCGCCGGAGGCGCCGGTTTTCGCCCGAGTGCCGGCGACTTTGCCGCCCGCACTTGCAGGCAGTCTCGCTGCGGAGCTCATCTGCGTCGCGATGTGCCCGGGCTTGAGCCTGTCGACCTTGTTGAGGGCGATCACGACCGGGACCCCCAGCCCGAAGACCCGGGAGGCGATGAAGCGGTCGCCCGCGCCGATCCGCTCCCGTGCCGAGAGGACGAAGAGCACGCACTCGACGTCCTCGAACGCCGCGTCGACCGTCTTCTGCATCCGCTCGGTCAGCTCGTCGAGCGGCCGCTGGAACCCGGGCAGGTCGGCGAGGACGAGCTGCCAGTCGTCGCCGTTCGCGATCCCGAAGATGCGCCGGCGCGTCGTCTGCGGCTTGTCCGAGACGATCGCGACCTTGCCGCCGCAGAGCGCGTTCACGAGCGTCGACTTGCCGACGTTCGGCCGCCCGGCGACCGCGACGAAGCCGGATCTCACGTCTTCGGGAGCTCCCACGTGTCCGGCAGGAGCTTGCCCGGAGCGTGCTCGGCGATCGTCCCGTCGGCGCGGCGGAAGCAGACGCGCTCGAAGCGCCACTCGTACAGCCACTGCCGGCAGCCGCCGCACGGCGAGGCGGTGATCCCGATCGCCTCGACGTCTCCCGGCCGCGCTCCCTCGCTCGCGGCCCGCGCGATCGCCGTCCGCTCCGCGCAGACGCCGAGCGGGTACGCCGCATTCTCGACGTTGACGCCGTCGAAGACGTGCCCGTCGCGGGTGAGCACGACGGCGCCCACGTGGTAGTTCGAGTACGGCGCGTAGGCGTTCGCCGCCGCCGCGTCCGCCCGCGCGACGAGTTCCTCGGCGGTCACGCGAGCCGCCCGCCGCCGAAGAGGAAGAGGCCGTTGCCGGTCAGGGCGAGATCGAGGTCGAAGCCGAGCGGTTGCATCCGCCCGGCCAGCTGCTCCGGCTGCCAGAACCGCTTGACGATGCTGAACTCCCGGCCGTCGGCGAGCTGCCGGACCTGGCGGTCGTCCCCGGGCTCGGTCTCGAGCGGCCCGCTGTCGATGAGGAAGACGCGGCCGTCGGGCGCGAGCGCCTCGCGCACGAGCGACCAGAACTCCTCGAAGTGCGACTCGGGCACGTGCGAGAGCCAGAAGGAGAAGAAGACGACGTCGAACCGCTGCGGCGGCTGCCAGTCGAAGACGTCGGCCACGACCAGCTCGGCGGCAGGCGTGTTGCGCGCGAGCGTCTCGGCATTCGCGTCGAGCGCGACCACGTGCTGCCCGAACGGCACGAGCCTGCGCGTCCAGATGCCCGTGCCGGCGGCGAGCTCCAGCACCTGGCCGCGCGGCCCGAAGGCCCGGAGCGCATCCTCGAGCTCGGCGACGTCGAGGAGCCAGCGCCGCTCGCGCTCCGGGTCGCCTGTGTACCGGCCCCGCCGGAACCACCAGTCGTCGTACTCGGGCGCCCGCTCGGCGTAGTAGCGCTTCTGCTCCGCGAGGATGTCGCTCACGCCGGCACCGGCTCGCCGAGCAGCTCCTCGACGCCGTAGAGGTCCGGCGCGAACCGCTCGGCACGCCGGTCGGGCCGGCGCACGAGGACTCCGGGGATGCCGGGCGCCTCGGCGCCGAGCACGTCCGCGACGACGTTGTCGCCGACCATCGCGAGACGGTCCGCCTCGACCTCGTCGAGCAGCGCGGCGAATGCCTGCGGATGCGGCTTCTCGTAGCCCGTCTCGGCGGAGCAGACGACGGCCGAGATCAGGTCGCCGAGCCCGAGCGCGGACACGATCGCCTTCAGCTCCGGCACGTGGTTGGAGAGGACGGCGTGCGTCCACCCGCGGTCGCGGAGACGCGTGAGCACCGGCACGACGTCGTCGAAGAGCCGCCAGCCGACCGCCGGGTCGACGTAGAGCCGTTGCGCCGCCGCGGCCAGCTCCTCCGCCCGCGGCGCCGGGTAGCCGACCGCCGCGTGTGCCCGCGCGAGCAGCGGTCGCACCGAGTCCCACCACGCGCCCGGCCGGCTCCAGCCGGTCTCGCCGCTCCGCTGCCCGAGCGTCCCGTCGAAGTCCCAGATCGCGAGCGCGCGAACGTTCACGCGACCACCTGGAACACCACGAGCGTCACGAGCGCGCCGAGCGCGCCGCCGTAGACGACCTCCAGCGTGGAGTGCACGCCGGACTCGACGCGGGTCTGCGCGACGAGCAGGGCCATGACGAACGCGAGGAACGAGACTCCGAACCGGTGGTCGTCGGCGACGATGTACGTCAGCGCAACCCATCCGGCGAAGGCGAGCGCGGCGTGGCCGGAGGGCAGCCCGCCGCGCAACGGCGTCCCGCGCCCCGTCAGCGCCTTGGTCGCGATCACGACGAGCACGACGAGGATGAGGGCGCCGATGGTGATGAGGTCCGGCGCACTGCGGACTCGGTCGAGCAGCTGCGTCGTGCGGTGGGCGGCAGCGCCCTCGAAGACGAGGAAGCCCACCGCGAGGGCGGTCACCGACGCGATGAGGACGGCTCCGGCGGCGACGTCCTTCGCGAGCTTCGCGTTGGGGTCGAACGACGTGGTCGAGACGTCGATCACGCCCTCGATCGCCGAGTTGACCATCTCCGCGACGAGCACGAACGCGACCGAGAGCAGCAGCGCGATCAGCTGCGTCCGCCCCACGCCGAGCGCGACCGCGGCGGCGAAGACCACGATCGCCGCGAGGAAGTGGATGCGAAGGTTCCGCTGCGTGCGGAGGACGTGGATGATGCCCTCGAACGCGTAGTTGAAGCTGTCGAGCAGCGTCGGCGCGCGCCCCGGCGTCGGGGGCCGCGATCGCCGCGGCGGCCGGTCGCGCTCGTGCTCGGGGTCGCGCGGCAGCGGCGTGACGCTCAACGCGCGTACACCGCCTCGCGCGCCTCCATCTCCGCTCCGTGGTCGTAGCCGACGAGGTGCAGCAGCGCGTGGACGAGCGGCGCCCGCCATGCGGTGCCGACGACCTCGGGGCAGACGACGACGTCGCCCAGCTGCCGCGGTACCCCGTCCGGAAGCGGGTCGCGCCCGTCGATCGGGAACGCGAGCGCGTCCGTCGCCTCGTCCACGCCGAGGTGCGCCTGCTTCAGCGAGCGGCTCTCGTCCGCCGCCACGAAGGCGAGCCCCAGCTCTCCTGACTCGACGCCCTCACCGGCGAGCACCCGCCGGGCCAGCGCCACCGCCGCCGCCTCGTCCACCTCGGCGCCGGAGCGGTTGTCGACCTCCACCTGGATCACCGGCTCCGCTGCGTCCCGGTCTGCTCGGCATGGCGCTTGTACGCCTCCACGATGCGCTGCACGAGCTTGTGCCGCACGACGTCCTGGTGCCCGAATTCGACGAACGCGATCCCGTCGACCGAGCTGAGGATGTCGCGCACCTGGATCAGCCCGGACGCCTGCTCGCGCGGCAGGTCGATCTGCGTCACGTCGCCGGTCACGACCATCTTCGAGCCGAAGCCGAGCCGCGTCAGGAACATCTGCATCTGCTCCGGGGACGTGTTCTGGGCCTCGTCCAGGATGATGAAGCTGTCGTTCAGGGTCCGGCCGCGCATGTAGGCCAGCGGCGCGACCTCGACCGTGCCGCGCTCGAGATAGCCGTTGAGCTTCTCCGGGTCCATCGTGTCGTAGAGAGCGTCGAACAGCGGACGCATGTACGGGTCGACCTTCGCGAGCACGTCTCCCGGCAGGAACCCGAGGCGCTCGCCCGCCTCCACCGCCGGCCGCGTGAGGATGATCCGGCCGACCTGCCGCTCCGACAGCGCCGCCACTGCGAGCGCGATCGCAAGATAGGTCTTGCCGGTGCCGGCGGGGCCGATGCCGAACGTGACGGTGCAGTTCCGGATCGCGTCGACGTAGCGCTTCTGCGTTACCGTCTTCGGCGTGATGCGCTTGCCGCGGTGCGACCAGACGACGTCCTCGAAGATCTCGCGCACGTCCTCCGCCTGGTCGATCGCGTTGAGGATCGCGTCGACCGAGCCCGCTCCGATCTCCTGGCCGCCCTCGACGAGGTCGACGAGCTCCTCGACGACCGCCTGCGCCTCCACGACCTTCACGTCGTCGCCGGAGAGCGTCAACCGGTTCCCGCGCAGGTTCACGCGGCAGCCGAGACGGTCGCGCAGCACCTCGAGCACGCCGTCGTCGATCCCGGCGAGCTCCGCCGCGACCTCGTTCGAGACATCGAGGACCGCCTGCACGCGGTCAGTGTAGGAGCGCCCGCCGGCGGCGGAGGGCGAGCCCGGTGAGGATCTCGCGCACGATCCGGTCGGCCACGAGCGCGGTGACGTCCGCCGAGCCGACCGCGGTCGGGATCACCTCCACGACGTCGGCGCCGACGAGCTCGAGCGCGCCGGCGAGCGCGCGCACCGCCCCGAGCAGCTCGAGGCTCGTCATACCGCCGGGCTCCGGCGTCCCGGTCCCGGGCGCGAACGCCGGATCGAGCACGTCGACGTCGACCGTGAGGAAGACGGGGCCGGCAGCGACGATCTCGACCGTCCGTTCGACGACCGTCCGGATGCCGAGGTCGCGCACGTCGTGCATGAAGAAGGACGTGATCCCCTGCTCGTCCTGCCAGCCGAACTCGTGCTCCCCGGGCCAGTAGCCGCGCAGCCCGATCTGGACGTAGCGCCTCGGGTCGACGTGGCCGTCGCGCACGAGCCGGTACATCGGCGTGCCGTGTGAGACCTCGACGCCGAAGACCTCCGTGCCGGTGTCGGTGTGCGTGTCGAAGTGGACGAGCCCGACCGGCCCGCGCCGGCGCGCGCAGGCGCGGATGTCCGGCTCGGCGATCGAGTGGTCGCCGCCGAGCACGATCGGCAGGGCGCCGGCGTCGAGCACCTCGCCCACCGTCTGCTCGATCGCCGCGTGCGTCCGGGCGGGATCTGCCGGGAGGGCCGGAGCGTCGCCGTAGTCGACGATCCGCAGCTCGGCGAACGCATCGATCTTCGCCTCGAGATGCGGCCCCGGCGGGCAACTCGCGGTGCGGATCGCCCTCGGTCCGAACCGGGCGCCGGGCCGGTCGGAGACGAGATCGTCGGTCGGGGCGCCGACGATCGCGACGTCGAAGCCGCGGAGCTGGTCGGGATCCTGTGTGTACGGGGCGCCGCCGAAGCTGACCGGCCCCGCGTAGTCGGGCTTCTCGCCGTACTCGCGCCAGCGCTGCAGCGGGTCGATCACGCCGCGATCGTCGCACGCTCCAGCCGCTCCTGCACCAGGTCCCGGGCCGCCGCGCGCTCGGCGCGGCCCGAAGCAGTCGCGCGGCCCGAGGCGCACCGCGGCGCCGGTGGAGCAACGCGCACGGATCGTCGCAAGCGGCACGAACTTGGCCTCCCGCAGGAACCTGCTGTAGCGTCCAGAATGTCGGGTCGTCCTCCCTCACGCCGTTCATGCGACGTAAGGCTCTCGCCCTCTCCTCCGTCTGTGCGGTCGCCGCTCTTGCGTCGACAGCTGTCGGCGCGCGCGGATCCACGCCGCAGATCCAGGCTCAGAAGGCGCGGCAGCGCAGCGTGATGGCGCGCGTCAACCAGATCGGCCGCGAAGCGGACAAGGTGAACCAGGAATGGGACGGCGCCAGGATCCAGCTCGCCCACGTCGAGCAGCAGCTGAAGCGGAACGAGTATGCACTTCACGTCGCGCGGCGCAACCTCCACGCGGCGCAGCAGCGGATCATGTCCCGCCTCTACTCGCTCTACGTCGACGGCCGGCCGACGACGATGGACGTGCTCGCCGGCGCGCAGAGCCTGTCGCAGATCATCGACCGGCTCGAGTCAGCCCAGGTGCTCTCGAGCCAGGACGCCGAGATCGGGAGGCAGGCGGTCGGCTTCCAGCTGAGCGTGCAGCGCCGCCAGCGGACGCTGCAGCACGAGCGGCAGAAGCGCGTCTCGGTCGTGAAGACGCTCGCTGCAGAGGAGCGGACGTACCAGAGCCAGCTCGCCGAGCAGAAGCGCCTGCTCGCGTCGATCGGCACGACGATCCACAAGCTCGTGGCGCAGGAAGCGGCGCGCGCGCGCCGCCAGCGGCAGCTCGAGGCGGAGCGCGTCGCCACCGAGATCCGGCAGGAGCGGCAGCAGGCACAGCAGCAGCAGGCGCAGCAGCAGCAGGCGCAGCAGCAGCAGGCGCAGCAGAGCGCGCCGGGAAGCTCGAGCGATCCGGCTGCGCCGACCGATCCGGGCGGCACGGGCGGCTCGACCACCGGCGTCACCGTTCCCCCGCCGCCGGCGCCCAGCGGCAGCGGCGCCGGCCATCCGGACGCGGCGCAGATCGCGCTCCGCTATCTCGGCGTCCCGTACGTGTGGGGCGGCGCGAGCCCGGGCGGCTTCGACTGCTCCGGCCTCGTGATGTACGTCTACGCGCAGCTCGGCATCTCGCTCCCGCACTACACGGTCGCCCAGTGGAGCGCGACCGAGCCGGTCTCGTTGTCTGCGGCGCAGCCCGGGGATCTGATCTTCTTCGACGGCGAAAGCCATGTCGGGATCTACCTCGGCAACGGACAGATGGTCGACGCGCCGCACACCGGCTCGGTAGTCCGGGTCGAGAGCATCTACGGCTTCGGCTCGATCGACGGCGCCCGCCGCGTACCCTGAGCTTAGGCCAGCTTCTCGCGGACGATCTGGCTCACCTGCGAGCCGTCCGCGCGACCTGCGACCTGCGGCATCACGTCCGCCATCACGCGGCCGAGGTCGGCCATGCTCGTCGCGCCGACCTCGGCGATCACGTCGTCGACGATCTCCTCGACCTCATCCTCGCTCAGCGGCTCCGGCATGAACTCCTCGAGGATCTCGAGCTCACGCTCCTCGGACTCGGCCTGCTCCTCGCGGCCGCCCGAGCGGAAGGCCTCCGCCGCCTCGACGCGCCGCTTCCGCTCACGCTGCAGCACCTGCAGCTCCTCATCCTCGCTCAGGGGCCGCTGCAACTCCTTCTGCGAGCCCTTGAGCGCGTTGAGGATCAGGCGCAGGGCGTCTCGGCGCTCGGCGTCCCGCGCGCGCATCGCATCCTTCAGCTCGTCCTCGATCTCCTCGATCAGGCTCACGTCCAGCCGCCCTTGATGTGCCAGTGGAGGTGGAAGACCGTCTGGCCCGCGCTCGAGCCGACGTTGACGACGACACGGTAATCGGTCAGTCCCTCGCGTGCAGCGACGTCGGCCACGAACTCGAGCATCCGCCTGGACTCGTCGGCGGGGAACTCCCGGATCTCGCGGAACGAGTCGACGTGCCGCTCGGGGATGACGAGCAGGTGCACGGGCGCCTGCGGGTTGATGTCGCGGACGGCGACGAAGCCGTCGGCCGCGGCGACATGCTCTCCCTCGCGGTAGAGCGTGCAGAAGAGGCAGCCCTCGGTCATGCGGCGAGCACTCCCTCGTCGGCGACGCCCCCGCCGCGGACGCGCACGAGCTCCCCGACCGGCAGCTCGGCACCGACGAGCCAGGGCGAGTAGTCGTCGCCGTAGCCGCGGCCCGGCCGGTCGACGAGGACGACGTCCTCACACCCGATCTTCGTCCGCCAGTGCGCGAGGCACGCCTCGTGCGACGCCTCGCGTAAGCGGGCGCCCCGCTCCTTCTTCGCCTCGGGCGGCACCGCGTCCTCGGCGGCGGTGACCGTGCCCGGTCGGGGCGAGTAGGGGAAGACGTGGATCTTCGTCAGACCCGCCTCGCGCACGGTGCGCAGCGTGTTCTCGAACGCGTGCTCGTCTTCCGCGGGGAAGCCGACGATCGCGTCGCTCGTGAGGTTGAACTCCTCCCGCAGCGGCGCGAGCCGCCGCAGGAACGTCGCCACGGAGTAGCGGCGGCCCATCGCGCCCAGGACGCCGTCGTCGCCGGACTGGAGCGGCACGTGCAGGTGCCGGCTCGCCGTCGGCGTCTCGCGAAGCGCGCGCACGAGCGCGTCGTTCACGTGGTTGATCTCGATCGACGAGAGGCGGAGCCGCTCGAGTCCCGGCGTCTGCCCCGCCTCGCGCACGAGCCGCGGCAGGTCGTATCCGGCCGCGCGGTCGCGGTAGCAGCCGAGGTTGATGCCGGTGAGGACGACCTCGCGGTGCCCCTGGCCGACGCGGCGCCGGATCTCGCCGAGCACGGCGGCCGCCGCACGGCTGCGCGAGGCGCCGCGCACGAGCGGGATCACGCAGAAGTTGCACGAGAACGAGCAACCGTCCTGCACCTTGACGAAGGCGCGGACTCGGTCGAGCCGCGCGTCGGCCTGCACGCAGCCGATCGCGCCGACGTCGCCGGCGACCCAGTCCGGCGTCTCCTCGCTCCGGCGCGGTACGGCGACGACGTTCGCGGACAGTCCCGCGAATGCGTCCGCGGCGAGGTTGGCGCCGCAGCCGGTGACGTAGACACGGCGGTGCGTGCGAGCCGCGCGGCTCGCTTCCTTGCGCGACTTCGCGAGCGCCTCGTGCGTGACGCAGCACGTGTTGACGACGGCGATGTCAGCGCCGGCGTGCCGCTCCTCGTGGCCGTCCGTGAGCAGCCGCTCGCGCATCTCGTGCGCGTCGGCGTGGGAGACCTTGCAGCCGAGGAAGCGGATGCTGAAGCTCGCCATCGGCGGGATCGTAGAGCGTCGCGGACCTCGCCTGTCTGTTTCCCGCGCGTATCGAGCATGCGGGTTCTCGCCCTACTCGCAGCCGCGCTCGCGCTCGCCGATTTCGCGCCGCAGGCCGGTACTTCCAGGTGTACGTCCTACTCGGCCCGAACGCGACCTCGAGGACGAGCACTCTCGCGGTCGGCACGCTGGACGGCCTCGTCGTCCGGCATCGCTAGGCACGCTCGAGCAGGTCGGCCGCCCAGCCGCCGACGGTGCGGCGCTCGCGCGCGAGCCACCCGTCCGCGCTCGGCTCGTCGCGGTCGAGATATCCGGACGTGACCGCCAGCTGCGCCGGCAGCCGCGGCAGAAGCCCCTCGACGACGTCGAGGGCGATGTTCGCGACGGCGACATCGGATCGGGGTAGCGGCTCCGCGAGCGCGTCCAGGCGCTGCGCGTCCACGGCGACGCCGTTGGCCGCCGCGTTCTCAAGGGTCACCTCGACGGCGACATCCTCGAGGTCGACACCCACGACAGGAGCGAACCCGAGCTTCGCCGCCGCGACCGAGAGGACGCCGGACCCGCAGCCGACGTCGAGGAGCGAGCCGGGCTCGAGCTCCTGCAGCAGCTCGAGCGAGAGGCGCGTGGTCGGATGCGCCCCGGTGCCGAACGCGCGGCCCGGGTCGATCGCGACTGCGAGCGCCTCCGGCGGCGGCTCCTCCCACGGCGGCCCCACCCAGACCCTGCCCACGGCGACGCCGTGGTGGAAGCTCCGCCACACGTCCTCCCACCCGTCCGGGACGTCCTCGGCCGCGACCACGTCGAAGCCGAGCGGCGGCTGGTCGGCGTAGACCGCGTAGGCGCCGTCGAGCTCCTCGACGCCATCCGGGAAGATGTGGAGGAGCAGCGCGAGCTCGGGCTCGCCGCCGACGACCACGTACCGCTTGAGCACTAGCGGAACGCGCTCTTGAGGCGGTCGAAGAGCCCGGCGTCGTCCTGCCCGTACGTCCGCTCGTCGGCGTGCTCCTCGAACTCGCGCAGCAGCCGCCGCTGCTCACCGCTGAGGCGGCGTGGCACTCGCACGCTCACGAGGACGCGCTGGTCGCCACGGCCGAAGCCGTGCAGCACCGGCATGCCGCGGCCGCGCAGGACGACGATCGCTCCCGGCTGCGTCCCTGCCGGCAGCTCGAGCTCCTCCTCGCCGTCGAGCGTCGGAACGGTGACGGTGGCGCCGAGCGCCGCCTGCGTGATCGTGAGCTCGACGGCCGTGAAGATGTCGTCGCCCTCGCGGACGAGCCGCTCGTCCGGGCGGACGCGTACCTGGACGTAGATGTCGCCGGAGCGGCCGCCGAGGACGCCGGCGTGACCCTCTCCGCTGAGGCGGATGCGCTGACCGTCGTGGATGCCGGGTGGAATCTCGACGGCGAGCGTCCGCTCCTCGACGACGCGCCCGCCTCCGTGGCACTCGCCGCACGGCTCCTCCACGCGCCGCCCGCTGCCCCCGCAGGCCGGACATGTCTGCGTGCGGACGAACTCGCCGAAGACGCTCCGCGTCACCTGCTGCAGCCGGCCGGCGCCGTTGCACGTGTCGCAGACGGTGACCTCGCTTCCCGGCTCCGCCCCGTCGCCGCCGCAGCGCGGGCAGGTGAGCGCGACCTCGAACGGAACGTCGCGGGTCGCGCCGCGCGCGGCCTCGACGAGATCGATCTCCACGGTCGCGGCGAGGTCTGCGCCGCGACCGCGTCCACCGCCGCGACCGCCGAGCAGGACGTCGTCGCCGAAGAACGCCGCGAACAGGTCGGCGAGGTTGCCGAAGTCGACGCGGCTCGGCTGGTAGCCGCCGCTTCGGAGCCCCGCGTGCCCGTAGCGGTCGTAGAGCTCCCGCGTCTCCGTCTTCGAGAGCACCTCGTACGCCTCGACCACCTCCCGGAAGCGCTCCTGCGAGTCGGGCGCGTCGGACACGTCGGGATGAAGCTCGCGTGCGAGCCGCCGGAACGCCTTCTTGATCTCCGCCCCGCTCGCGTCGCGCCCTACGCCGAGCAGCTCGTAGTAGTCGCGGTCGGTGGTCGCCATCGCCCGGAATGTACCGTCGGCGTCTGCCGCTCCAGGCGGCTGCGAGGTCAGGCTTCCTCGTAGATCGACTCGACGAAGCGTGAGAGCTCGAGCGCCGCAGAGCGAACGGCCCCGACGGCCTTCTCGTAGTCCATCCGCACGGGGCCGACGAGGCTGACGGCGCCGAGGGCGCGGTGGACGAGCCCGTAGCACGCGCCGACGAGGGCGATCTCCTGCAGCGCCGGATGCTCGAGCTCGTGCCCGAGGCGGACGAACGGCCGCTGCGACGTGCTGGGACGCCCGAGCATGTCGAGCAGGTCGGCACGGCGCTCGACGAACTCGAAAAGGCTCCGATAGGCATCGAGCTCCTCGGCCCGCACCTCGCCGAGCAGATCGGCCGCCCCGCCGACGTAGAGGCGCTGCTCGGCCGAGACGAGCTCGGTGAAGGCCGGGCGCAGCGCCGCGAGGAATGCCCGCTCGCGCGGCGAGAGGGTCTCGTCCTCGAAGCGCCGTCGCAGCAGCCCTGTGCCGAGCTGCAGGCCGGCGACCGCCTCGTGGAGGTAGTCGCCCGCCCATTGCGCCAGGCCGCCGTCGACCGGCTCGTCGAAGTGGAACAGCCGCTTCGAGACTCCGCCGGCCGAGGTGATGACGACGACCATCACGAGCTGCGGCTGCAGCAGCAGCACCTCGACGTGACGGATGTGCGTCGCCTCGAGCGGCGGCGCCGACACGAGCGCGAGCAGCCGCGTGACCTGCGAGAGCATCTCGGTCGTCGCCTGCAATGCGGCCTCGACCTCGGTGCTCGTGCTCGTCAGGTCGAGCGGGAACGCGTACGGCTGCGGCGCCAGCCGGCCGAGCAGCTCGTCGGCGTAGTAGCGGTAGCCGCGTTCGGTCGGCACCCGCCCCGCGGAGGTGTGCGGGTGCGTGAGCAGCCCGAGCTCCTCGAGCTCGGCCAGCTCCGCGCGGACCGTCGACGCGGAGACGCGCAAGTCCGCGCGCTCGACCAGCGTCTTCGAGCCGACCGGCTGCCCGCTCGACACGAACTCCTCGACGACGCGCCGGAGGATCTCCTGCTGCCGCTGCGTGAGCTGCATCGTTTCCTGCATTTGCAGGAGATTTTAGCCGCAGCCGGCGGAAGCGCCCGTTCGGCGCTAGGCGATGATCTCCGCGGTGACCGCACCGCCGAGGAAGCGCCCGCGCGGTGTCAGCGCGAGGCCGTCCGCCGTGGACCGCGCGAGCCCGAGCCGCTGCGCGCGCGCGACGCCCGCCGCGTCGACCGCGTCACGCACTCCCGCGAGCGGCAGCGGCTCGTCCAGGCGAAGACCGAGCATCACCCGCTCGCGCGCGCGCACCGCCTCGTCGAGAGGCTCCAGCTCGCGCTCGGGGGCCTGTCCGGCGGCGAGCGCCTCCAGGTAGCGCCCGAGCCGTGGCGTGTTCCGCCAGCGCCGGTTCTCGATTGTCGTGACCGCGCCGACCCCGAGCCCGAGGTAGTCGCTGCCGAGCCAGCAGGCCAGGTTGTGCCTGGCACGCAGGTCCCGTCCGGCGCCGGATGAGTCCTCTGGTGTGCGGCAGAAGTTCGCCGTCTCGTACCAGCGGTAGCCGGCGCGGGTCAGACGGCCGACGACGCGCTCGAAGTAGTCCTCCATCGCGTCGGCCTGCCGTTCCAGCTCTGCTCCCCAGGTGTGGGTGAAGCGCGTTCCCGGCTTCGCCTCGAGCTCGTAGCAGGAGAGGTGCTCCGGCTCGAGCGCGAGCGCGTCGTCGAGGTCGGCCTCGAGGTCGGAGGCGCTCTGGCCGGGGATGCCGTACACGAGGTCGAGCGAGATGTTGTCGAACTTGACATCACGCAGATGATGAACGGCGCGTCGGACGTCGTCGGGGCCGGCAGTCCGTTCGAGGACGTGCAGGAGCTCCGAGCGGAAGGTCTGGGCGCCGAGCGACACACGGGTCACCCCCGCCTCACGTAGCGCGGCGGCGAGCTCGGGCGTCACGGTCTCCGGGTTCGCCTCGACCGTCACCTCCTCGGCTCTCGGCAGCGTCTCGAGCAGGCGGACGAGCTCCGGCAGCGCCGTGAACGTCGGCGTCCCGCCGCCGAGGAAGACGGTCCCGAGCTCCTCGGCGAGCACAGCGCGTTCGAGCTCGAGCTCGCGGAGCATGGCGTCCACGTACGCCCCCTGTTGCTCCCGCCGGCCGACGACGGTGACGAAGTCGCAGTAGCCGCAGCGATGAGCGCAGAAAGGCAGGTGGACGTACAGGTGCCGGACGCCCGTCACGTCCTCCTCCCGTCGCCGCCCTGCCCGATGTTGAGCACGGCGAGGAACGCCTCCTGCGGCACCTCGACGGCGCCGACCTGCTTCATCCGCCTCTTGCCCGCCTTCTGCTTCTCGAGCAGTTTCCGCTTGCGCGTGATGTCGCCGCCGTAGCACTTGGCGAGCACGTCCTTGCGCTTCGCCTTGACGGTCTCGCGAGCGATCACGCGCGACCCGATCGCGGCCTGGATCGGGACGTCGAACATCTGGCGCGGGATCTCCTCGCGAAGCTTGTCGACGAGCTGCCGGCCGCGGTCGTACGCGAAATCGCGGTGGACGATGAGCGACAGCGCGTCTACCGGCTCCTGCGCGACGAGCACGTCGACGCGGACGAGCTCGCCCACCTTGAAGCCGGCGAGGTCGTAGTCGAAGGACGCGTATCCGCGGGTGCGCGACTTGAGCTGGTCGTAGTAGTCGAGCACGATCTCGGCG
Organism: Gaiellaceae bacterium; assembly: GCA_039583515.1. GTDB lineage: Bacteria > Actinomycetota > Thermoleophilia > Gaiellales > Gaiellaceae > Palsa-739. The sequence continues at coordinate 4,819 of JAVKST010000041.1, read as the reverse complement.
AGCGGCAGCTCGTAGGTGAGGTGGACGCGCTCCGGCGAGAGGTACTCGAGGTGGCCGAAGCGGCCGCGACGCTCGTTGTTGAGCTCCATGACGGCGCCGACGTACTCCTTCGGGACGATGATCGAGGCCTTCACGTGCGGCTCCTCGACCTCCTCGACCTCGCGCGGGAACCCGGCCGGGTTGTGCACCTCGACCCAGTCTCCGTTCTTCTCCTTCACGCGGTAGGCGACGTTCGGCGCGGTCACGAGCAGGTCGAGGTCGAACTCGCGCTCGAGCCGCTCGCGGACGATCTCCATGTGGAGCAGGCCGAGAAAGCCGCAGCGGAAGCCGAAGCCGAGCGCCCGCGAGGTCTCGGGCTCGTAGACGAGGGCGGCGTCGTTGAGCTTGAGCTTCTCCAGCGCGTCCCGCAGTTCGGGGTATTCGTCGGAGTCGGTCGGGAAGAGCCCGGCGAACACCATCGGCTTCACGTCTTTGTAGCCCGGCAACGCCGCGTCAGCCGGCCGCCGGACGGACGTGAGCGTCTCGCCGACGCGTAGGCGCGAGACGTCCTTGAGCCCGGTGACTACATATCCGACCTCGCCGGCGGCGAGCGAATCGACCGGCGTCATCGTCGGCGAGAAGAAGCCGAGCTCCTCCGCGTCGAAGCGCGTGCCGGTGGCCATCGAGCGGAGCTCCTCGCGGGTGGCGAACGAGCCGTCGACGACGCGGACGAAGGCGACGACGCCGCGGTACTGGTCGTACGACGAGTCGAACACGAGCGCGCGCGGGGGGGCCGCGGCGTCGCCCGTCGGGGCGGGCACGCGTTCGACGATCGCGTCGAGGACTTCGCCGACGCCGGTGCCGGTCTTCGCCGAGATGCGGAGGACTCGACCTGCCTCGTCGCCGAGGAGGTCGGCCACCTCCACGGCGGTACCGCCCGGATCGGCCTGCGGCAGGTCGATCTTGTTCACGACCGGGACGATCTCGAGGCCGTTCTCGATCGCGAGGTACGCGTTCGCCAGCGTCTGCGCCTCGATGCCCTGTGCCGCGTCGACGACGAGCAGGGCTCCTTCGCACGCCTGGAGCGAGCGCGACACCTCGTACGTGAAGTCGACGTGGCCGGGGGTGTCGATCAGGTTCAGCTCGTGTCCCTTCCAGGCGACGCGGACTGCCTGCGCCTTGATCGTGATGCCGCGCTCACGCTCGAGCTCCATCGAGTCGAGCACCTGCTCGCGCATCTCGCGCACCGAGACGGCGTCGGTCAGCTCGAGGATCCGGTCCGCGAGCGTCGACTTGCCGTGGTCGATGTGGGCGATGATCGAGAAGTTCCGGATGCGGCTCTGCTCCATCCCGCCGGCGATGGTACTGGCCGCAAGAACGCGCCCCTCGGCCTGCGGCTCGGCGCACACCCCCGCCCAGGGTGGGGTCGCTTCTCCCTCCGCCCTCGCGATCGACGCTACCGCCGAACCGGTGTCGCCGGCGTCGCGACTTCCGCGAAGGTCTGCGCCGGCTCGCCCTTCGCCCTGGGATCGGCGCTAGGAGCGCACGCGGCGCAATCGCAGCATCGTCTCCAGCTCGTCGACGCCCAGCAGCCGACACGCGCCGAGGAAGGCGGCGATCCCGAGCACGAGCGCGGTTCCGACCGACGCGATCTGACCGGGAAGGGAACGTCCGACCACGTCGTCCACAAGGCGCCAGCCCCACCACGCGACGGCCGCGAGCACCGCCGACGCGACTGAGACGAGCACGAAGCTCCGCGCGGCCTGCGTGAGGCCGAGCCGCCCCATCCGCCGCCGCAGCAGGACGAGCAGCGCTCCGGTCCCGGCGATGTTCACGATCGAGGTCGAGAGCGGGATCCCCCAGATGCCGAGCCGATAGAACGTCGCATCGAGCGCCGCGTTCACGCCGAGGTTCCCCATGGCCACCCAGCTCGGGATCCACGGCGACTGCAGCGAGAAGAACGCGCGGTTCAGCATCAGCATCGTCCCGTTGAACGTCAGGCCGAGCGAGAACGCGGCGAGGCAGTAGGCCACCACAGGCGTGTCCTGCGCGGTGAAGTGCTCGTGCTGGTAGAGCAGTCGCACGATCGGTACGCAGAGGACGGCCGACGCCGCACTGGCCGGGATGAGGAAGAACGAGATCAGCCGCAGCCCGGTCGCGACCGTCCCGCGGAAGCCGTCCCAGTCAGCGCGCGACACCGCCCGCGACAGCGACGGGAAGAGCACCGTCGCGACCGCGACCGAGAACATCCCCTGCGGGAGCATGTAGAGCCGGAACGCACGCACGATCGCGGCCGGCGCAAGGTGCGGGTTCAGGAAGTGCGTCGCGAACAGCTGGTCGATGGCCGCGTTGATGTTGATCAGGCCGAGGCCGATCGTGACCGGCAGCATCAGGGCGAACGTCCGCTTCACCGCGGGATCGCGGATGTCGATCACCATCCGCAGCCGGTCGTCTCGCCCGCGCAGCCACGGCAGCGGCAGGAGGAACTGGACGACGGTGGCGACGAGGATCGCGACCGCGTAGTAGTAGAGCCTCGTCGACTTCTGGTGCGTGTCCTCCACCCCGAGGGCGAGGCCGGCCAGGATCACGAGGTTCCAGGCCACCGGGCTGAGCGCCGGCACGGTGAAATGGTCGTAGCTGTTGAGGATCCCGACCACGATCCCGGTCAGGCCGAGCACGAGCACGAGCGGGAAGAGCACGCGCGCGAGCCCCGCGGCGAGGACGCCGTACTTGTCGTGCGGCCCGAAGCCGAACAGGTCCATCGCCCACGGCGCGATCACGACGAACAGCGCCGTAAGGCCGCCGAGCCCGAGCAGCATCAACCAGAACAGCGACGACGCCACCCGCCACGCGCGCTTCCGTTCCCCCTTGACGAGCAGGTCGCTGAAGACCGGGACGAACGCGGCCGAGAGCGCCGAGTCGGCGACGAGCGAACGCACCGTGTTCGGAATGAGGAACGCGATCTCGAACGCGTTGATCGGGCCGGCGATGCCGAACACCGCGGCCTGCACGATCTCCCGCACGAGGCCGACGACCCGCGAGAGCGCCGTGGCGACGGAGAAGATGACGCCCGAGCGGGCGAGGCTCTGTCCTTCGCTCTCCCCTTCCGGCTCGCGCCCATCCTCCCGAACCGGAGGCGGCGCCGAGATCTGGGTCGCCTGACCTTCCTCGTCGAGCGCGCGCGCCTCGAGCTCTGCCAGCTCGCCTCGGTTGCGACGCGGGCGGACGATCGCAGTCGGCTGGTCGGACGGGTCCTGCGAGGTGGGCCAGCTGTCGAGCGACGCGTCGCTCTCCAAGTACGTCGGCTTCCCCTGCCGGCGCCGCCGTCGCTCGCGCTCGAGCCGCCGCTCCTCGCGTTCGCGCTCCGCGTCCTCCACGCGGGCAGCATAGGGAGGGCGGGTGCTACCATCGCCCGGCCCGCGCGTCGCGGGCTTGTTTACGCCATGCCCAACATCAGGCAGCAGGAGAAGCGCGTCCGCCAGGCCGCCCGGCAACGGCAGGAGAATCTGCGCTGGCGGTCCACCGCCAAGACGCTGCTACGCCGTCTGCGGGAAGCCGTGGACGAGACCGACGCCGCGGCAACCGAGACGCGCCACCGCGAGCTCGTCCGCTGGCTCGACAAGGCCGCCGCGCACGGGGCGCTGCACCGGAGAACCGTCGCACGCCGCAAGTCGCAGGCGGCCAAGGTCGCCGCAGGCGAGCGCAACGCCTAGTTAGGACGCGGCCCGCTCCGGCCGCCGCGTGATCTCTACCAGCGTCCGCTCCAGCTGCAGCTCGGCGGGCAGCCGCGAGCCGCCCTTCGTGCCCGCGTCGAGCTCGGCGAGACGCACCGTCGCCTGCGCAAGCTCGTCGGCGGAGAACCCCGCCGCCTGCCGCGCGGCCTTCTCGCCGACGAACGGGTGCAGCTTCAACTGCGCCGCGGCGTCTCGCGCGCGGACGCCGTCCTGGACGAGCCGCGCGATCTTCCGCACGCGCCCGACATGCGCGACGAGGGACGCGACCATCCGTACCAGCTCGCCCGAGCGGGGCCGGTGCGACCGCTCGAGCAACGACTCGGCAGCGCGAAGCGTTGCCGCGACGTCGCGGCTTCCCCAGGCGTCTGTGAGCGCGAAGATGGGCGTTTCCCCCCGGCCGACGGCGAGCTGCTCGATCGCCTCGCGCGTGACCGGCTCTCCGCCAGCCCAGGTCGCGAGCTTCTGGACCTCCGACGCGAGGTCGCCGAGGTCGTCGCCGACCGCCTCGACGAGCGCGCGGCAGGCGTCGCGGTCGGCGGTGGCGCCGAGCCGCGCAAACTGGTCCGCCACCCACTCCGGCAGCTGCTTCTTCTGCACCTCGTAGACGAGGACGTCGCCAGCCTTCTTCACCGCCTTCGCGAGCACGGAGTCGAGCCTCACGCCGTCGCCGACGAGCGCGAGCACGGTCGCCGGTGCGGGCGCCGCGAGATACGCCTCCACCTCCTTCGCGTCCGCGGCCTTCCACGCCTCGACCGCGGCGACGATCACGAGCCGCGCCTCGCCGCCGAAGAGGCCGAGCGCGTTGCAGGCGGCGACCGCGTCCGCTCCGGACGCCTCCGGCGCGCGCAGCTGCTCGGTCGCCTCCTCACCGATCCGCGCCCGCAGCCGCTGGAGCGCGAGGGCGATCTTCGGCCGGTCGCTCCCCGTCAGCAGGTAGACCGGACTCAGCTCGCGCTCGGCCGCCACGCCGCCAAGCATAGGCCGCGGCTCCGAGGGCGCCGACGGCGAGCAGAGCGGCGGCGCGGGACGAGGTCAGCTGTGCCCCGGGAAGCCCGCCGAACGCGCGGGCCGAGAACGAGACCAGCCACGCGCCTCCGCCGTTGACC